>DASWST010000162.1:0-43132 GCA_036402515.1 Pseudonocardia sp. | reverse complement strand
GATCTGCTCGTCGACCGGGCGGTTCGGATCGGTCGCGGTCGCGTTGCTGATCTCCACGGTGGCCGAGCGGACCACCTCGAGCAGGAAGTCCTCTTTGTCCGGGAAGTAGTGGTAGAGCAGCCCCTTCGACACGCCGGCCGCCTTGGCGATGGCGTCCACCGGCGGCGGCCCGTCGTGTGAGCCCAGCAGTTGAACCCCGGCGCGGAGCAGATGCTCGCGTCGGTGATCGAGGCTGAGTCGCGTCCGTGCCACATACCCACGGTACGGCCCTATTGACTCGACAGTCAATAGCCTATTGACCAACAGTTCAATAGTGCGGGCGTCCTGGCAGGTCGCCGAGGTGGCGGAGTGCTACCGAGCCGCCGCTTGTCGTTGGAAATAGACGCGACAACACCCACTTGTCGTTCGAAAAAGACACGACAAGTCGGGACGGCAGCGCGCGCTGGAGCGGGCTGGTGTGGGGTGAGTGCGGGGGGGGCGTTAGGAGGCGACGCCTCGGCTGGAGCCCAGGCTTGGGTGGCGCTCGAGCCAGTCGGTTACCGCGTCCAGCACCAGGTCGGGTGCCTCCAGCTGCGGGGTGTGCCCGACGCCGGGCAGGAACCGGGTCTCCCAGCGGGGATTGGCCGCCGCCGCCGCTCGGGCCGAGGCGATGGACACCAGCCGGTCGCCCTCGCCGTTGATCAGCAGCACCGGCACCTGGATACCGCGAATCTCCGCGCCGAAGCGGCGAGGGTTGCTCATCACCCGGATCATGGACCGGGCCGCGCTCAGGAACGCCGCCTCGGCGCCAGGCACACGGCGGCGCTCGTGCGCCAGCGCCACCAGGGCCTCCACCAGGTCGTCCCGTGCCAGCGTCGGGTCGACGAAGCACAGCTCGAGGACCTGTTGCACGTACTGCTTGGGCGACATCCTGGTGCGCGCGGCGCGCATGTACATCTCGCCGACGCCCGGCATCGCGTAGGCCAGGAACTGGGCAACTACCCGCAGGTCCGGGCGCTGGCCGAGCTGGGGCAGCGCCGGGTCGAGCAGCACGACGCCGGCGACCGCGTCGGCGTGCACTCGACTCTGCACGAGCGAGATCAGCCCGCCCATCGAGTTGCCCACCAGCACCACCGGGGTGCCGACAACCTCGCGGACGAACCGGTCCAGCAGCCGCACGTTCGCCGCCACCGTCGAGGTCCGCCGGGTGCCCTCGGTCAGTCCGAAGCCGCGCAGGTCCAGCGCTACCGCCCGACGGTCGGTGGCCAGCGTCGGGCCGACCGGCACCCAGTTCAGGTGCGACCCACCCAGGCCGTGCACGAACACGATCGGCGGGGCGTCGCCTCCCACGCCATCGCGGGGCGGGGCATCGCCCGGCCGGTCGAACTCGATCCAGTGCACCGGGCCGTCCAGGTCGGTCACCCAGCCCCGGGCACCCCAGGGCGCGGCGAAGGACCACGGGGCCTCGCGGGTGCCCGTGCCGCTCTCCGGCCGCGTGGTCATCGGGCCACCGGGTAGAGCGCGCGCAGCCAGCGAGGGGGCTGGAACGGGCGCCACTGGTCCGCCGGCTGGGCCAACCGATCGGCGAGCAACCAGAGCGTGGCGGGGTCGACCCCGAAACCCAGGTGGCTGCAGCGCACCGGGACGTTCTCGTGGTTCTCGCTGGTGGCCTCGATGCACGCGCGCCAGGCGACGATCCCGTCCAGCCGGGAGTACACGGCGGTGGAGGGCACCGGGACCGGCCGGCGCAGTCGGGCCCGGGAGGGCAGCCGGCTCGGCTCGGCGTGCAGGTAGCCGCGTAGCCGGTAGGCGCCGCCGGCCCGGCTCTGCCGGGAATGCACCATGGCGAACGGGCTGCCCATGGTGATCACCTGGCGGACCAGCTCGGGATGATCCCTGGCCAGCTCGCGGGCGTAGATGCCACCCAGGCTCCAGCCCACAATGGAGACCGGGCCGCCGGTGCGGTCGGCCAGGGATTCGAGCGACCGGGGTAGCTGGTCCAGCACCTGTGCGGTGGGCCCGAGGTTGCGGCCCAGCCGCCAGCCCCGGGTGTGGTAGCCCAGCCGGCGAAGGAACCGGCGCATCGGCGCCATGCTGGTGTCGGTGGCCATCAACCCTGGCAGCGCCAGCACGCCGTGCCCATCCCCGCGCGGGGCCATGGTCAACCACGGACGAGCGAACGGCAACGCGGCGAACTCCACCGCGCCCCTGGCCGGCTCGGACATGTACAGCGCCAGCGAGGGCGGCCGGGAGCGGCGCTGCCCGCGAAGCAAGGAGCCCGCCGACAGGTCCGCCTCACCAGGGAGCTCCATCCGACCACTCTAAAGGGAGATCCAGGCCAGCTCCCAGAGTTCACCGCAGGAGGGGCGGGGGCGAGGGCGAGTTGTCGTTGGAATGAGACGCGACTACAAGCACTTGTCGTTGGGATTAGACGCGACAAGTGGCCGAGGGGCGGCGGCTCTCGGTGGCGGGTGCGGCTGGGTTTTGCGGGTGGGGCGGCTGGGTGGGTCAGACTTCGGCGGGTACTGGGGAATGCTCGCCGGGTAGGGCGGCGGAGGCGGTGACCAGGCCGGCGCGCAGGGCCCGCTGCCCGGCCAGGATCGACGAGGAGCGCCCGCCCCAGGCGGCCAGCGCCGGCTGGGTGAGCTGCCTACCGAGGTAGAAGGTGACCGGCCACGGTGGCTCCGCGAGGCACACCCTGGCTACCGCCGCCGCGGCCGCGCTCGGCGAGGGCCAGCCGCCGGTCAGCGCCACCCCGCCGATCGACCCGGGCAGGGCGGCCAGCGGGCCCGCGGCCAGCGGCTCGGGGAACCCACCGAACCCGCCGCCCAGCGGCAACCCACCGGCCCTCGGCTCGGGGATATCGCCGGCAAGCCGGTGACTGCCGGGCGAGGCATTGCCACCGGTCCCCGGGTCGGTGCTGATCACCACCGCACCCAGGTCGACGCCGAAGTCCTCCAGATGCCCGCACACGCTCAGCAGCGCGGCCGCAACCGCCGCCGCCCTGGGGCAGAACAGCCCGTCGGCCAGGGCGGCGGAACCACCGGTGAGGCGTGTCCCCACCCTGATCACCGGGACCATGCCGGCGTCCTGGCAGACGTAGCCGAACCGCGCGGCGGCCTGGCTGTTCGCCGTGACCACCCGCAGCGCGTCGGGATCGGTGCTGGTCACCGCGCTCCACACGGCGAACGAGGCACCCCGCTGCGCCATCCCGCTCAGCCGCGCGGCCAATCCGTCCACGCCGGTGGTGACCAGCTCCCGGCCGTCGGCGGACAGCGGCTCCGAGCCGGCGTCCGCGCGGACGCCGAGCAGGATGCCCGCCTCGCGCAGCCGTTCCGACAGCTCGCGGCCGCGCGCGGTGAGCCGGTCGAACGCCGCCGCGTGCAGCACGACGCCGCTGGTGGCCTCCGCCAGGTCGGGTGTGCTCAGCACCATGGCCAGGTAGCGGTCCACCGCCCGGGCGGACGGCTTGATCGAGGCCAACCGGAACCGCGCGGTCAGGCAGGCCGGTGCGGTGTCCATGGCGAGGATGCCTCGGCGGAAGGCGAACAGGCCACGTGTCCGGCGCCGTAGATCGTCCATGTGCTCGACACCTCCCCGCCGAACGCCCGGCGACCCCGCGCGACCGTGCACCGCGCCGAAACCGGGAGACCGTTGACCTGCCGAAGCTTCCAGACTCACCTACCCGATCCGGCCGGACACCCCCTGTGCGGGGGATAGGCCGGGGCACTGGGGCCAGATCACCCGGTCGTGGCGGGAGAGCCCGGCGACGTCTTCCCCGGGCGCGGTGGGAATGCAATGCTGGCTGAACGGTCGTTTAGGAGGGTTCGTGGAATTTGAGCTGCCCGTCGAGCTGGTCCAACGTCTGGCCGGTCTGGATGACTTCATCGAGCGGGAGATCGACCCGCTGCAGCGCCAGGACGACAACGAGCGGTTCTTCGACCACCGCAGGGAGTGGGCGCGCACCGACTTCGAGGCGGGCGGCACCCCGAGGCCGGAGTGGGAGGCGCTGCTGGGCGAGATGAAGCGGCGCGCGGATCGGGCCGGCTGGCTGCGCTACGGGCTGCCCAAGGAGGTCGGCGGCTCGGGCGGCTCCAACCTCGACATGGCGGTCATCCGCGAGCACCTGGCGCACAAGGGCCTGGGGCTGCACAACGACCTGCAGAACGAGTCCTCGGTGGTGGGCAACTTCCCGGTGGCGCACATGTTGCTGGGCTTCGGTTCGGCCGAGCAGCTGGCCGAGTACATGGAGCCGATGCTCGCCGGCCAGAAGCGGATCGGCTTCGGGCTGACCGAGCCGGAGCACGGCAGCGACGCCACCTGGATGGACACCACCGCCGTGCGCGACGGCTCCGGTGACGGTGCGGACTGGGTGCTCAACGGGGCCAAGCGGTTCAACTCCGGGATGCATACCGCCACCGAGGACGTGGTCTTCGCCAGGACCTCGGGCAAGGACGGCGACGCGCGCGGGATCACCGCGTTTTTCGTACCCACCGACGCTCCCGGCTTCTCCGTGGACTTCCACTGGTGGACGTTGAACATGCCCACCGACCACGCCGAGGTCACCCTGCGGGACGTGCGGGTACCGCACAGTGCGATCTTCGGCGAGGAGGGCGGCGGGTTGGCCGTTGCCCAGACGTTCATGCACGAGAACCGGATCCGGCAGGCCGCCTCCGGGGTGGGCGCCGCTCAGTTCTGCATCGATCGCAGCGTGGCCTACGCCAGGGCCCGCAAGACCTTCGGCCAGCCGCTGGCCACCCGGCAGGCCATCCAGTGGCCGCTGGTGGAGCTGCACACCGAGGCGGAGCTGGTCCGAGGGCTGGTCCGCAAGACGGCGTGGGAGCTGGACCGGGTGCCGCATATGCAGATCAGCGACAAGGTCTCCATGTGCAACTACCGGGCCAACCGGCTGGTCTGCGACGCCGCCGATCGGGCCATGCAGGTGCACGGCGGCCTTGGCTACAGCCGGCACACCCCGTTCGAACACATCTACCGCCACCACCGCCGCTACCGGATCACCGAGGGATCGGAGGAGGTCCAGATGCGCAAGGTCGCCGGATACCTGTTCGGCTTCGCCGGGCCGAACAAGACCCGCGATGGGAATGCCGATGCGTGAGGTCACCCGAGAGCTGCAGTTCCCGGAAGGCCCGGTGGCGATGCGGGACGGCTCCGTGCTGCTGGTGGAGATCCAGCGCGGCACCCTGTCCCGGGTGTGGCCGGACGGCCAGCTGGACGTGGTCGCCAAGCTGGGCGGCGGCCCCAACGGGGCGGCCATCGGCCCGGACGGCGCGGCCTACGTGTGCAACAACGGTGGCTTCGAGTGGCTCAACCCCGGTGGCATCAACACTCCGGGCAACCAGTCCGCCGACTATCTGGGCGGCTCGATCCAGCGGGTGGTCCTGGACGGCCCGGACGCCGGCTCCTTCACCGATCTCTACACCGAGGTGGACGGCCGCGGGCTGCGCGGACCCAACGACATCGTGTTCGACTCCCAGGGCGGGTTCTGGTTCACCGACCTGGGCAAGCGCCGGCCAAGGGACTTCGACACCGGCGCGGTGTACTACGCGACCGCGGACGGGTCGTCGATCATCGAGGTGCTGCACCCGATGATGCAGCCGAACGGAATCGGGCTCTCCCCGGACGGCTCGCGGCTGTACGTGGCGGAGACCGGGCCCGGGCGGGTCTGGTACTGGGACGTGGCCGAGCCGGGGCAGCTGCGACCGGCGGATCGGCCGATCGGGCCGCACGGGGGTTCCCTGCTGCACGGATTCGCCGGATTCCAGCTGCTGGATTCGCTGGCCGTGGACGGCGAAGGCAACGTCTGCGTGGCGACGCTGCGCACCGGCGCGGTGAGCGTGCTGAACCCGGACGGCACGTTGGAGCGGCAGGTCCCGGTACCCGTTCCGGATCCGTACGTGACCAACATCTGCTTCGCCGGCGCCGACTCGCGCACCGCGTGGATCACCTCTTCCGGCCTGGGCCGGCTGTATGCCACCGAGTGGCACTGTGCTGGGCTCGACCTGGCGTTCCAGGCATGACCCGGGTGGTTCACGGGGGAAGTCAGCGGGCTGAGTTGGTCGACCGGTTCACCGCGCCGGGCCAGGAGTTCGAGCTGGTGGAGCGGGTGGTCGGCGGTGTCCCGATGCGGGTGTACAGCGGTGGGCCGGCCACCCTGCGCGAGCTGGTGCTGGCCACCGAGGCGTTCGGGGACCGTGACTTCCTGGTCTACCAGGACGAGCGGATCACGTTCGCCCAGCACCTGCGGCTGGTCACCGGTCTGGCCCGCTGCCTGCTGGGGGAGTACCAGCTGCGGCCGGGCGACCGGGTGGCGGTGAGCATGCGCAACTACCCGGAGTGGGGTCCGGTGTTCTACGCCGCGCAGCTGGCCGGACTGGTTGCGGTGCCGCTGAACGCCTGGTGGACCGCCGGCGAGCTGCGCTACGCGCTGGCCGACTGCGGAGCCCGGATGGTGTTCGCCGACGCCGAGCGCAGCGCGCTGATCGCCCCGGACCTGGCCGAGCTGGGCGGCATACCGCTGGTGGAGGTGCGCGGGTCGGCCACGCCGGCGCGCGTCGTGCGGCCGTGGGCGGACCTGGTCGAATCGCTGGATCCGCGCGCCACCGTGCCCGACGTGGCGGTGGCCCCGGAGGACGACGCCACCATCCTGTACACCTCGGGCACCACCGGCCGGCCGAAGGGCGCGGTGTCCACCCACCTCAACCACTGCACCAACGTGCGGAACATGCTGCTCGGCGGCGTGGTGAGCGCCGCGCTGGCCAACGGCGGCGTGCCCCCGGCGCCCGACCCGGACGCGCCCCAGCCCGGTGCCCTGTGCACCTTCGCGATGTTCCACATCGCCGGGATCAACGCGCTGTGCGGCACCGCGCACAGTGGCAGCAAGCTGGTCACCCTATACCGGTGGGATCGGGTGAAGGCCCGCGAGTTGATCCGCCGGGAACGGCTCACCATGGCCGGCGGGGTGCCCACGGTGATGCGCCAGCTCGTCGAGGACGCCGCCGAGGACCCCGCCGCGCTGGCCTCGCTGGCCGGCATCGGCATGGGCGCCGCCCCGATCCCGCCGGAGCTGATCGACCGGATCGGCGGCACCTTCGGCTCGCTGATTGCGCCCACCAACGGCTACGGGCTCACCGAGACGACCTCGGCGGTGACCACCAACATCGGCGCCGATTACCTGGCCCACCCGGACAGCGTCGGGCGGCTGGTGCCCGGCGCGGACATGCGGGTGGTCGACCCGGGCAGCGGAGCGGACGTGCCGGACGGCGAGGTGGGGGAGCTGTGGTTCCGGGGGCCGAACGTGGTGCGCGGCTACTGGAACGACCCGGCGGCCACCGAGGCGGCGTTCACCGACGGCTGGTTCCACAGCGGTGACCTGGGCCGGGTCCAGGACGGCTGGGTGTACGTGGTGGACCGGATGAAGGACGTGGTGATCCGGGGCGGGGAGAACATCTACTGTGCGGAGGTGGAGGCGGCGCTGTTCGAGCACCCGTCGGTGGCCGACGCGGCGCTGGTCGGAGTGGCCGACGGGGCGCTCGGCGAGGAGGCCGTTGCGGTGATCCAGCCACGGCCGGGGGTGGCCGCCGACCAGGGCACCGCCGAGGAGCTGCGCCGGCACGTGGCGGGGCGGCTGGCCGCGTTCAAGGTGCCCCGGCACGTGTTGTTCCGGGCCGAGCCGCTGCCGCGAACCCCTACTGGCAAGGTACTCAAGCGGGACCTGCGCGCGGCCGTCGCGGCGGAGCTGGCTGGAGGAGCTGTCGGATGAGGACCGAGTCGGAGCTGGCCGGGATCGACCAGACACGGGTGGGCGAGTGGCTGGCCGACCACGTCCCCGGGCTGGTGGGACCGGTGAAGTTCACCCTGGTCGCCGGGGGCCGGTCGAACCTGACCTACCGGGTCACCGACGCCGCCGGCGGGGTGTACGCGCTGCGCCGGCCGCCCACCGGCGGTGTGCTGTCCACCGCGCACGACATGGGCCGGGAGTGGGGTTTCCTGGCCGCGATGGCGCCCACCGAGGTACCGGTGCCCCAGCCGTTGGCGTTCTGCGCCGATGTCGAAGTGACCGGCGCCCAGTTCTACGTGATGGCATTTGTGGACGGGTTGGTGCTGGCCGACGCGGAGGCGGGGCTGAAGCTGGCGCCGGAGGCCCGCGCGGCGGCCGGGCGGAACCTGATCGCCGTGCTGATCCGGCTGCACGCGCTGGACCCGGCGGAGGTCGGCCTGGCCGACATCGTGCGCTCCACCGGATACGTGGAGCGTCAGCTGCGCCGCTGGCACAAGCAGGTGCACCTGTCCGGCGCCATCGACCTGGCGCTGCTGGACGAGGTGCACGACCTGCTCGCCGCCCGGGTCCCGCCGCAGTCCAACGGCATCGTGCACGGCGACTACCGGCCGGGGAACATGGCGTTCGACCCGGACGGGCAGGTTCTGGCGGTGTTCGACTGGGAGCTGGCCACCTCAGGCGACCCGCTGGCCGACCTGGGCTACCTGGTGTCGACCTGGGCGGAGTCCGGCGAGGAACTCGGGTTTGGCCTCAGCCCGAGCACCGCCCCCGGCTTCCCGAGCCGTGACGAGCTGGTGGCCAGCTACGCGCGCAGCTCCGGGCGGGACGTGTCGAACCTGCCGTACTTCGTCGCGTTCAACCGCTGGCGCTCGGCCTGCATCCTGGCCGGGGTGAACGCCCGCTATCAGGCCGGCGTGATGGCTAACGACGGCTACCAGGCGGTGGCGCGGAGCCGGGCCGAACAGAGCTCACAGCTGGTGGAATCGGCGCGGGACGCGCTGCGCGCCGGCCAGATCGGCTGAGCGATCAACAACCGTGAGTGGCGAGTGGCCCGCTGGGACCACTCGCCACTCACGGGTCAGACGCGCTCGATGATGGTGGCGTTGGCCTGGCCGCCGCCTTCACACATGGACTGCAGGCCGTAGCGCCCGCCGGTGCGCTGCAGCTCGTAGACCAGCTTGGTGGCCAGGATCGCGCCGGTCGCGCCCAGCGGGTGGCCCAGTGCGATCGCGCCGCCGTTGATGTTGGTCTTGTCCAGCGACGCGCCGGTCTCCTTGGCCCAGGCCAGCACCACCGGGGCGAACGCCTCGTTGATCTCGAATGCGTCGATGTCGCCGATGCTCAGCCCGGAGCGCTTGAGCGCCGCCTGGGTGGCCGGGATCGGCCCGGTGAGCATGTACACCGGGTCGTCGCCGACCACCGACAGGGTGTGCACCCGGGCCAGCGGGGTGAGGTTGTGCGTGCGGACCGCCTCCTCCGAGGCCACCAGCAGCGCGCCGGCGCCCACTGAGATCTGGCTGGCCACCGCCGCGGTGACCGCCCAGCCCTCGCGCAGCGGAGCCAGCCCGGCCATCTTCTCCAGCGAGGTGTCCCGCCGGGCGCCCTCATCGGTGTCCACGCCGGCGACCGAGGTGATCTGCCCGGCGAACCGGCCCTCGTCGATCGCCCGGACCGCCCGCTGGTGGCTCTGCAGGGCGAAGCGCTCCAGGTCTTCCCTGGTCAGTCCCCACTTCTCGCAGATCAGCTGCGCGCCGCGGAACTGGGAGATCTCCTGGTCGCCGTAGCGCTCGGCCCAGCCGCCGCCGTAGGGATTGACGCCGAGTGCCTTCACCATCGTCCGGTTGGCGTCGATCGGCACCATGGCCATGTTCTCCACGCCGGCGGCCACCACCAGGTCCTGGGTGCCGGACATGACGCCCTGGGCGGCGAAGTGCAGCGCCTGCTGGGATGACCCGCACTGCCTGTCGATGGTCACCCCGGGCACGTTCTGCGGCAGCCCGGCGGACAACCACGCGGTGCGCGCGATGCAACCCGCCTGCGGGCCCATCGTGTTGACGCAGCCCATGACCACGTCGTCGACCGCGGCGGGGTCCACACCGGTGCGGTCCACCAGCTCGCGCAGCACGTGCGCGCCCAGGTCGGCGGGGTGGACGCCGGCCAACGCTCCCTTGCGGGTGCCCACCGGACTACGGACCGCGCCGACGATATAAGCCTCTGCCACCGGGGAGCCTCCCGTTAGATTTGCTTGGACGGTAACTTAACGATCGTACGCTTAGCACTCGACGGTCTGGGAGGGCTTCATGCGGTTGGGTTCGGCTGTGCACTACTCGGGAAACGTGCTGGAGGCGGCCGAGCGGGTGCGGGACTGGGAGCGGGTCGGGCTGGACGTGGTGTGGGTCGCGGAGGCCTACGGCTACGACGCGCCGACCATGATGGGCTTCCTGGCCGCGCGCACCGAGCGGGTGCACATCGGCTCGGCCATCCTGCCGCTGTACTCCCGCACGCCGGCGCTGCTCGCGCAGACCGCCGCCGGGCTGGACCACATCTCCGGCGGGCGGGCGATCCTCGGCCTCGGCGCGTCCGGGCCGCAGGTGATCGAGGGCTGGCACGCGGTGCCCTACGACAAGCCGCTGGCCCGCACCCGGGAGATCATCGACATCTGTCGGCGGGTGTGGCGCCGCGAGCCGCTGACCAACGACGGGGTGTACCAGATCCCGCTGCCCGAGGGCATGGGCACCGGGCTGGGCAAGCCGCTGAAGCTGATCAACCACCCGACCCGGACAGACATCCCGATCTTCGTGGCGGCGCTCGGGGAGAAGAACGTGGCGTTGGCCGCCGAGGTGGCCAACGGCTGGATCCCGACCATGTTCATCCCGGAGAAAGCCGGCGAGGTGTGGGGCGGTGCGCTGGCCAAGGGGGCCGAGACGCGGGCGCCCGAGCTGGGCCCGCTGGAGGTGGTGGCCGGCGGTGCGCTGGCCATCGGGGAGGACGTGACCGAGCTGCGCGAGCGGGCCCGGCCGAACCTGGCGCTCTACATCGGCGGCATGGGCGCGCGGGACCGCAACTTCTACTTCAACCTGGCCTGCCGGTACGGCTTTGAGGCCGAGGCGTCGCGGATCCAGGACCTGTACCTGTCCGGCAGCAAGCAGGAGGCCGCCGCGCTGGTGCCCGACGAGATGCTGGAGCGCACCTCGCTGATCGGCCCGGCCGGGTACGTGAAGGAGCGGGTGGCCGCCTACCGCGAGGCCGGCGTGACCATTCTGAACGTGAACCCGATCGGCACCGACCCGACCAACGACCTGGAGCAACTGCGCGGCTGGCTGTAACTAGAAGCCGAACAGCACGTAGCCGGCCAGCACCGTACCGATGATCGCGCCGCCGTAGCAGATCACGATGATCAGCCGGCTCTTCACCTGCAGGCCGTCGTAGACGGTGTACCGGAACCGGTGTGCCCAGTGGAACAGGCACAGCACGCAGACGCCGAAGAGCACCAGCCGGGTGAGCGGGTTGCCCACCACCGCCCGCAGGTGCTCGTAGTCCGGCGTGACCAGGCCCAGCGGGACCGCCAGGCCGAACAGCAGCAGCAGGATCGGGACGAGGAACGCGGCAACCAGGCCGCCGGAGCTGAACAGCAGCCACAAGTACGGTTCGGGTGCTCGCTTCCTCACGCCAACACCAGCCAGGCCAGCAGCGCCGACACGACCACCCAGGCCGCGTAGTGCGCCGCGATGATCTGGTGCCGGGGCACCTTCCGGCCGCGCACCTTCAGCACCATGGCGTCCGGGGCGAGCGCGAACCAGGTGACCGCGTGCAGCACCACGAACAGCAGCGCCACGATGTTCAGCGCCAGCATCCAAGGCTGCCCGCTCCAGGCCACGAACTGGGCGAACGCCGCCGGGCCGGCACCGATCGCCCGCACCAACAGCAGCAGGAACACCACGAACCAGGCGACAAAAACGCTGCTCAGCTCGCGCAGTACGAACAGCTGGTAGGACCGCCGCTCGACGAACCAGAAGGTGGACGGGCGGCGTCGATACCACCGTGGCTGAAAGTCGGAGGCCGGTGCGGGGTAGATCATCGTGCCCCCCGGGGCCAGAGCAGGGATTTGACCGAGTCCAGCGCTGTGCTCAGCTTCAGGCGCTGGATGGCACCGGCCGGGTCGACGCCCTTCGGGCAGGCCGTCGTGCACTCCCCGACGAAGGTGCAGGCCCACACGCCTTCCGCTGTGTTGAGCACGTCGCGGCGATCGGCGGCGCCCTGGTCGCGGGAGTCCAGGTTGTAGCGCTGCGCGAGCGCGATCGCCGCCGGGCCGACAAAGTCCGGGTCCAACCCGTACACCGGGCAGGCGGAATAACACAGCATGCAGTTGATGCACATGCTGAACTGGGCGTACTCGTCCATCTCCGCCGGGGTCTGCAGGAACTCGCCCAGGTCCAGCGGCCTGGGCTCATCCCGGATCAGCCACGGCTTGACCGTGGGCAGCTTCCGCATGAAGTCGCCGACCTCCACCACGAGATCCCGGATCACCGGGAAGTTGCGCATCGGCTCGACCCGGATCGGCCCGGGGGCGTAGTCGGTGAGGAACGCCGAGCAGGTCAGCGTCGGTTCGCCGTTCACCGTCATCCCGCAGCTGCCGCAGATACCCATCCGGCAGGACCACCGGTAGGACAGCGTGCCGTCCAGCCGATCCTTGATGTAGTTCAGCCCGTCCAGCACCACCCACTCGCTGCGCAACGGCACCTGGTAGGCCTGGACGCGTGGCTCGGTCTCCTCCTCAGGGCGGTAGCGGGTGACCTCCAGGGTGATGGAATCGGTCATCCCTACCTCCCGTAGACACGTTCGGCCGGCGGCAACGCGGTGATCGTGACCGGTGCGTACTCCACCCGGCCGGTGCCGTCCGGATTGCGGTGGATCACCGAGTGGGCCAGGTACCGCTCGTCGTCGCGGCGCGGGAAGTCGGTGCGTTGGTGCGCGCCGCGCGACTCTTCCCGGTTGAGCGCGCAGGCCACGATGCAGCGCGCCACGTCGAGCATGAACGACAGCTCGAAGGCGGCCAGCAGCTCGGTGTTGAACGTCCGGCTGTGATCGTCGATACCGGCGCGGTTGAACCGCTCCCGGAGCTCCTCAAGCTTGTCCGCCGCCTTGGCCAGCGCACCGCCGTCGCGGTAGATGCCGACGTGCTGCTCCATCGCGTCCTGCATCTCGGTCCGGATGTCGGCCATCCGCTCGCCGCCGTCGGTGTGGCGCTGCAGCTCCCGTTCCAGCCGGCGCTGCTCGTCGTAGATCCGCGACACCACCGAGAACGCCGGAAGGGACACCGCCGAGGCGAACTCGGCCGCCGCGGCGCCGGCGCGGGCACCGAAGACCAGCAGCTCCGGTAGGGAGTTGGAGCCCAGCCGGTTGGCGCCGTTGATGCTCACACAGGCGACCTCGCCGGCGGCGTACAGGCCGGGCAGGCCGGTCGCGCCGTGGATGTCGGTGCCGACGCCGCCCATCATGTAGTGCACCACCGGGCGCACCGGGATCAGCTCGGTGACCGGGTCCAGGTTCTGGTATCGCTGGCACAGCTCCCGCACGAACGGCAGCTTGCGGTCGATCAGCTCGGCGCCGAGGTGGCGCAGGTCGAGGTGCACCACGTGCCCATACGGTGTCTCGACCGTGCGTCCCTTCTCCTGCTCGTGCACGAACGCCTGGGATACCCGGTCCCTCGGGCCCAGCTCCATGCTGCGCATCTTCGGCCCCGGCGTGGGCGTGCCGAGGTTGTAGTCCTGCAGGTAGCGGTAACCGTCCTTGTTGAGCATCCAGCCGCCCTCGGCCCTGGCCGCCTCGGTGATCAGGATCCCGGTGAACGGCAGGCCGGTCGGGTGGTACTGGACGAACTCCATGTCCTTCAGCGGGGCGCCGGCGCGGTAGGCAAGCGCCATCCCGTCACCGGTCTTGATGTTGGCGTTGGTGGTGAACGGGTAGATCCGCCCGCATCCGCCGGTGGCCAGGATGACCGCCTTGGCGACGATTCCTTCCACCCGCCCGGTGGCCACCTCGATGGCGACCACACCGCGCGCGCGGCCCTCGTCGACCAGCAGGGTGGTGACGAAGTACTCGTCGTAACGCCGGATCTGTGGATAGGACAGCGAGGTCTGGAACAGCGTGTGCAGCAGGTGGAAGCCGGTCTTGTCGGCGGCGAACCAGGTGCGCTTGTTCTTCATCCCGCCGAAGGCGCGCACCGCGATGTGGCCGTCCGGGGTGCGGCTCCACGGGCAGCCCCAGTGCTCCAGCCGCATCAGCTCTCGGGGTGCCTCGGCCACGAACGCTTCCACCGCGTCCTGGTCGCACAACCAGTCGCCGCCGGACACGGTGTCGTACACGTGCTCGTCGGCGGTGTCGTCGGCGGCGATCACCCCGGCCGCGCCGCCCTCCGCCGAGACGGTGTGGCTGCGCATCGGGTAGACCTTGGACACGATCGCGACAGTGAGCCTCGGGTTGGCCTCCACCACGGCGATGGCCGCGCGCAGACCCGCACCCCCACCGCCTACCACCAGCACGTCGACCGAAGCGGTCACAGCCTCGCTCCCTAGTTCACCCGTCGCGAGGGGAGCTGTGCTCGTCGGACAGAACGCGGCCGTCGTGCCGCACGGTGGTGATGCGACAGCTCCCATCGTGGAACTCGTGATGCAAACGACGGCAGCCGCAGTCGTAGGTCACGTCGTTGATGGTGAGCCCGTGATCGTCGTGCTCGCGGTGACGGAGCCCGTCCCGGTACTTGCCGCACGGGGCGCGCTCCGCGGTGAAGCGGATCTTCGTGTCCACCTCACCCACCTCCCTCATCGCAGGTGGCCGAGCCTGTTCGGCCCGCTCAGGTTCGTCCCGACGTGCGGGGATCGGCACCATTCCCGATCACCGTTGATCGAGGCGAAAGAAAGCGAGTGTGCAGACAGTGTGCACCTCTCGGCGATTCTTGTCGCCTATCCATCGGTGGTTGGGGCGACGCCCAACGACTTGAGCAGGTGGCGCGCGGTGTAGAGGTCCAGGTGGGCGCCGCCGAGGTTCTTGTACACGGTGATCTCCTCCGCTCCGGTGCGGCCGGGTACCTGCCCGGTACACAGCTCGAACAGATCACCTCGGAGGTCGGCGGGGGAGAGCGCGCCGGTGGCCAACGCGTGCTGGATCTCGCCGGAGCGCTCCAGCCCGTTGCGGGTGTCGACAAACACGGCCGCCCGCCGCAGTGCCTCGTCGTCCGCCTCCCGCATCGCCGGGGTGAAGCTGCCGACCAGGTCGAGGTGGGTGCCGGGGCGCAGCAGCTCACCCCGGACCAGTGGCTCCGTCGACATCGTCACGCAGCTGACGATGTCGGCTCGGGCGACCGCCTCGTCCAGCTCGGATACCGCTTCGATGTGCACCCCCGGCACGGCGGTCCGGGTGGCCAGGGCGGCGGCCCGCGCGGGCGTGCGGTTCCACAGCAACACCGTGCGCAGCGACGGCCGGACACTGGTGTGCGCCGCGATCACGTGCGGGGCGAGCCCGCCGGCCCCGACCACGAGCAGCACCTCGGCGTCCTCGCGGGAGAGCAGCGCCGCGCCGAGCGCCGAGTCGGCGGCGGTCTTGCGGAAGGTCATGGCCGCCCCGTCGGCGACCAGCCGCACCGAGCCGTCGCCGCCGTCGAAGAGCACCACGAGACCCTGCACGGACGGCTGGGCCCGGTTGCCGGGGAACACGCTGACCAGCTTCGCCGCAATCATGTCGTTCGGCTGCCACGCGGTGAGCGCGAGGAAGCTGTTCGGTGCCCCGGTGGGGTCGGCGGCGACCACGGCGGCGAACTCGGGGGAGGCCTTCAGGTGCGCGCGGCGCAGCGCCTCCACCAGCTCCGGGTACGGCAGGTGGGCGTGCACGGCGTCGGCGTCGGCGAACAGCACCATGGATTGATCATGCATCCTCGCGTCGGTGGCATGACACTAGGCCGGTGGACCAGCCTGGCTACCCGCACCTGCTCGCCCCGCTGACTGTGCGCGGCAAGGAGATCCGCAACCGGATCGTCTCGTCGCCGCACGCCACCGGCTGGGAGCACCCCGGCGGCTTGATCTCCGACAAGGAGGTCGACTACCACGTGCGCAAGGCGGCCGGCGGCGTCGGGCTGGTGATGACGTTCGGCTCGGCCACGGTGGATCCGTCCACGGCCGCGTCCTACGGGTCGATCGCGCTGTGGAACCCGGCGAACGAGCGGCAGCTGCGCCGCCTCGCCGACGGCGTGCACGCCCGCGGCGGACTGGTTATGTCGCAGATGACGCACATGGGCCACCGCGGCTCCTCGAAGGTCGCGCTGACGCCGGTGCGCGGCGTGTCCGACCTGCCCGAACCCGAGCACCGCGAGGTCGCGGTACCGCTGACCGTCGAGGAGCTGCACACGCTGGCCCGGCGGTTCGTCGACGTCGCGTTGCGGCTGCACCGCTGCGGGTGGGACGGCGCCGAGGTCACCTCGTTCGCGCACCTCATCGAGCAGTTCTGGGACCCGGCGATCAACACCCGCACCGACGAGTACGGCGGCTCGCTGGAGAACCGGATGCGGTTCGGCAAGGAGGTGGTGGCCGCGGTCCGGGCGGCCGTGCCCGACGAGTTCATCCTCGGGTTCCGGATGAGCCTGGACCCGCGCAGCGGTGGGCGGCGCATCGGGACCAGCCCCGACGAGCTGTTCACCATCGCTACCGAGATGGCCGCGACCGGGAACATCGACCTGCTCAGCGTCACCGGCGGGGACGCGATGACCAGGCCGGCGCTGTCCGTTGCGATGGGCCCGGACTTCGTGCCCGCGGTGACCGCCGGCGACGCCGCCGCCCGGGTCACCGCCGCCGTGGACGTCCCGGTGATCCTGGCCGGCCGGGTCAACTCGGGGCCGGCCGGCGAGGCGGCGCTGGCCGACGGGAAGGCGGACCTGGTGGTGATGACCAGGGCGCTGATCGCCGATCCCGATCTGCCCAGGAAGCTGGCCGACGGTGGTCGGGTCCGGCCGTGCATCGGGATCAACCAGGGCTGCATCGGGCGGCTCTACCAGCACTATCCGATCGTCTGCTCGGTGAACCCGGCGATCCGTGACCCGGGGTTGGAGCACGTGCCGCCGACCGCGTCGCCGCGCCGGGTGGTGGTCGTCGGCGCCGGGGTGGCCGGTTTGGAGGCGGCCCGCAACGCCGCGTTGAAGGGCCACGACGTGGTGGTGCTGGAGCGCGCGGGCTGGGTCGGCGGCCGGGCCCGGCTCAACGCGGTGCACGGTTGGCGGCCGAGTTGGCGGCAGTACCTGGACTTCCTCGCGGCGGAGCTGGCCGACCTCGGCGTCGCGGTCCGGTGCGGCGCGGCTGTTTCCGCGGCCGAGGTGCTGGCGTTGGCGCCTTCGGTCGTGATCGTCGCCACCGGGTCGCGGTTGCGGTCGATGCCGGGCATGGCGCTGGTGGACGCCGACGAGGTGATCGCTTCGCCGCCCCCGGCGAGGGCCGACGGGGTCGCCGTGGTGATCGACGACGACGGCGGGTTCGTCGCGCCGACCGCCGCGGCGGCGCTCGCCGAGCAGGGCTGGTCGGTCACCATCGCCACCCCGCTGCCGGCGCTGGCGGCCGAGGTCGACGCCACCCAGATCCGCTTCGTACACGAGCGCCTGGCCAAGGCCGACCCCACCGTCATCCCGGACGTGCGGCTGCTGCCCGAACCCGGCGCGGACGTGGTGCTGGAGCACGTGCTGACCGGGGCCATCCGGACATTCCGGTCACCGGGGATCGTGGTGGTCGCCGGGCACCGCCGGTCTGAGAACGGACTGCGCGGCGAGCTGCTGGCCGCCCGCCCGGAGCTGGACGTGCGGCTGGTCGGCGACGCGCTGGCGCCGCGCGGCTTCGACGCCGCCACCGCCGACGGCGCCCTCACCGGCGCCGCCATCGACTGAGCTGTCGAGACTCAGGGGATGAGTCGGGGGGCCCCGGTCTTCTCGGCCGATGCGGGCAGCCCGTTCGCCTCGAGGATCTTGGTGATGGTCCCGTCCTTGTGCAGTTCGGCGATGGTCTCGTTGAAGGCCTTCAGCATGTCCTGGTTGTCCTTCGCCATCGGGAAGGTGGCCTGCGCCGCCTCCTTGGACGCCGCGACCCGGTCGTCGGGCTTCGCTACCTGGATCTTCGTGGCGGTGCCCTGGAAGTTGTGCAGCGCGGACCCGTAGCTGTCCACACCCACCTCGATGCGGCCGGCCTTGAGGTCCTGCGTCATATCGACGGTGGAGGGATAGAGCCGCAGATTGGCGCCGAGCACCTGCTGCAGCTCCTTGACCCACAGGTACCCGTCGACCGTGCCGACCTGCTTGCCCTCCATCTCCGAGACGCTGGACAGGCCCGCCGCGGAGACGATGCCCATCTCGTCGAGGTACAGCGGGTCGGACAGATTTACGATCTTCGATCGGGCCTCGGTCCGGTACCAGTCGCCGGTGGCCAGGTCGGCGCGGCCCTGCTGCACGCTCGGGATGAGCGACGGGGTGTTGCCCGACTGTGCGGTGATGGTCAGGCACTCACGCTTGGCGATCTCCCGGACGATGTCGGCGTCGACACCGCCCATCCCGTCGGGCCCGGTTGTGGTCGCGTAGGGCGGGATGTCGTACACCCCGACCGTCAGCGTGCCCTTCTCGATGGTGGAGAACTGGTGCTTGGGCGTGCAGCTCCCGGCGGCCTGGGGTGCGCCGCCGCCGCCACCGCACGCGGTGGTCAGGAGCAGGAGTGCGGCGCCGGCGCCGATGATCGCGACGCCGAGTCGGGATCGGGACATGTTGGGCCTCGTTCCTGTCGGGTGTTAGAGGTGGCGTGCCATCCGCCGCTCGGTCCAGGTGGTCAGCCAGCCGGCCGGCAGAGTGATGATCAGGTACAGCAGCCCGGCCAGGAGCAGCACATCGAGGTAGCGGAACGTGTTGGAGCCGATCGAGTAGGACCGGCTGAGCAGCTCGGGCAGCGCGATGGTGAACGTCAGCGCGGTCGCCTGGAGGATCAGGATCGCGAAGCCCAGCAACGCCGGGATGGCGATCCGGACGCCCTGCGGTATGACGATGAACCGCAGCGTGTCCCGGTTGTTCATGGCCAGCGCCGAGGCCGCCTCCACCTCACCGTGCGGCACCGCCTGCAGCCCGGCCCGGAGGATCTCGCTGGTGTACGCGCCGGTGGTCAGCGCCAGCGCGACGACGGCAGCGACGAACGACCCCACGGTGAGCCCGGCCGAGGGCAGCCCGAAGTAGACGATCTGCAGCATGACCAGCGCCGGGGTGCCACGCCCGACCTCGACCACGATGATCGCCAGCACCCGGACCCACTTGTGCTTTGCCGACATCAGCAGCGCCAGCGCCAGACCCAGCGGGATGCCGATGATCAGGCTGGCGCCGGCCACCCGGACGCTCAGCCACAGCCCGTCGAGCAGGCTGGGCAGCCACTCGAGCCAGCCGCCGAGCAGGGTGTCCTCGTTCACCTGGCCACCCTCGCCCTCATCTTGGCGTCCATGGTTCGGGACAGCCAGGCCAGCGGCGCCCCCAGCGCGATGTAGACGACCGCGGCGATCAGGAACGGCTCCAGGCCGGCGCCGTGCCCGCGCGATGAGGCGGTCGCCCGGTAGAGGATCTCGGTGGCGGTGATCGTCGAGGCGATCGAGGAGTCCTTCAGCAGCCCGATCGCGTAGGTGGTCGCCGACGGGAGGGCGACCCGGAACGCCTGTGGCCCGATGATCCGCGACATCGAGGTCCACGAGTTCATCCCCAGCGCGGCCGCGGACTCGAACTGCCCCTTGTGCACGGCGAGCAGGCCGCCCCGGTAGATCTCCGCGAGGTAGCCGGCGGCGATCAGCCCGAGACCGATCACGGCGGCCTGCAGCGAGTTGAGCCTGATCACGCCGGTGCCCACGCCGAAGTAGATGACGAACAGGAACACCACCGGCGGGATGCCGCGCAGCACGTCGATCACGAAGCGGGCCGTCCAGCGCAGCGGCGCGAGCGGCGAGCGGCGAGCCAGCGCCAGCGGCACACCGAGCACCGCGCCGACCGCGAACGCCAGGATCGTGATCAGCACGGTCATCGGAACGCCGAGGAGGACGGCCTGCACGTAGATCATCAGCGGTCCGTCACGGCTCGCAGGAAGCGCTTGGTCCGCTCGTTCGACGGGGCGGTCAGGACCTGCGACGGCGGGCCCTGCTCGATGATCCGACCGTCGGCCATCACCACGATCCGGTCCGAGACGTCCTGTGCGAAATGCATCTCGTGGGTGACGACGATCATCGTCATACCCTCGCCGGCCAGCCCGCGCATCACCTCAAGCACGTCCAGGCCGAGTTCGGGGTCCAGCGCCGAGGTGGGCTCGTCGAAGAGCATCACCTTGGGCTCCATGGCCAGCGCGCGGGCGATCGCGATGCGCTGCTGCTGGCCGCCGGAGGAGCGGGTCGGGTAGGTGTCGGCCTTCTCCGCCAGCCCGACCCGGGCCAGCAGTTCCCGGGAGCGGGCCTCGGCCTCCTTGCGGTCGCGGCCGAGCACCCGCTCCTGGGCGATCGAGATGTTGCGCAGCACGGTCAGGTGCGGGAACAGGTTGAACGACTGGAACACCATGCCCGCGGTGCGGCGCAGGCTGGTCAGATCTTTGGGGGAGACGCCGGTCTCCGGGTGGATGGTCACGTCGCCGACGGTGATGTCCCCCGAGTCGGGCCGCTCCAGCAGGTTGATGCAGCGCAGCAGCGTGCTTTTGCCCGCCCCGCTCGGGCCGATGATGGACACCACCTCGCCGGGGGCGACCTCCATGGAGACGTCGTCCACCACGACGTGGTCGCCGAACTGCTTGCGTACGTCGCGCAGGGTGACGCCGACCGGGTGGTCGGTGACTGGGGTCGGGGTGGCGGTCAACCGGTCCCTCCGAGCACTCGGTCGGCGATGGCGCCGGCGGTGGCCAGGTCCTGCCAGGGCATCCCGCTGCCTTTGAACAGTCGCGGCCGGTCGTGGGTGATCGTGACCGCGCGCCGGACCAGGTCGGCCAGGGTGATCAGGTCCTCGGCGTCGAGGGCACCCTCGGCGATTGGGACGACCACGTCACCGGCTTCCCGCAACGCGCTGGCACGCGACTCGACCACCACCCACGAGCGCCGGACCAGCGTGGTGTCCACCTCGCGGGCGTCCGGGGCGTGGCTACCGATGGCGACGGTGACGGCGTGGTCCGCAACGAGCGCGCCGTCGAAAAGAGGAGTATGCGCGGCGGTCGCGCAGACCACCACGTCGGCTTCCGATACCGTCTGACTGTCGGCGGAGGCTGCGCTGATCCCGGCCCCGCGGATCCGCCGCACCATCTCCTCGACGTGTGCCGGGGTGCGGCCGATGACGTCGACGTGCTCGACCGGCAGCACGGCGGAGATTGCCTGCACGTGGCCCCACGCCTGCACGCCGGTGCCGAACAGGGCGACCCGGGACGAGCCGGGGGCGGCGAGGTGTCGCACCGCGAGCCCGGAGATCGCCGGCGTGCGCAGTGTGGTCAGCGCGGCCCCGTCGAGGACGGCGACGGGGGACATGTGCGCGCCGTCGAACAGCACGTAGACGCCCTGGATCACCGGGAAGCCGTCGCGCTCGTTGGCCGGGCGGATGCTGAGGATCTTGCTGCCGGAGTACCGGTCGCCGGTCGAGGGCATCTGCAGCAGCTGTCCGTCGGGGGTGTCGAATCGTGACCGCTGACCGTCTCGCTCCGGATTCAGCCCGGCCCGCAGGGTCTGCTCCAGAACGTCGATCGCGTCGGCCATCGGCAGGCTCCGCTGGACGGCGGCGGGGCTGATCCACGGCGGACCGCCACCGTCCGGGAGCCGTGCCGCCACTGAGCCCATCGATGTCCTTCGTCTCGGTGAGTGACTGGTTATCGATTACCGTTAAGTGGCAGAATTTGCCCAACGGCCGCAGTGATGTCAACAGCCGAAGGGGAAGCCGTCGTGGAGTCGTTACCGCTCAGGCGCCGCAGCCTGCGCGATCAGGCACTTGCCGTGATCAGGCAGGCCCTGGTCGCCGGCGAGATCCGTCCCGGCTCCATCTACTCGGCGTCGGGGATGGCCAGCCAACTCGGCACCTCGAACGCGCCGGTCCGCGAGGCGATGTTGACGCTGGTCAACCAGGGTGTGATGGAGGTTGTGCCGAACCGGGGCTACCGGGTCACCCCGGTCACCGACAAGGACCTCGACGAGGTCCACCAGCTGCGGGTGATGCTCGAGGTGCCCGCGGTCCGGCAGCTCGCGTTACGGGATCTGGGCGAGTACGCCGAGATGCTGCGTGGGCACGCCCGCAGGTGCACGCAGGCCGCCGAGGACCGGGACATGACGGTGTTCCTGGGGGCCGACCGCGACTTCCACCTGAGCATGCTCGGGCTGCTCGACAACGGGCGGCTGGTGCAGTTGGTGGAGATGCTGCGCGACCAGACCCGCCTGTACGGACTGCGCACGCTGGCCAAGGACGGCAAGCTGGTCGCCACCTCGCTGGAGCACTTCGGCCTGCTCGACGCCGTTCTCGCCGGTGACCCCGAGCGCGCCGCCCAGGAGATGACCAAGCACCTCGCGCACGTCCGGGGCGACTGGGCCGACGCCGGGGACGAGGACTAACCGGGCACCGTGGTGTGCGGTGTGCTGAGACGCACGACTCAGTGTGCTGCGAGCGCCGACTCGCGGAACTGTCAGGGGCGGTAGTCGACTATGCGTAGGCAGATGGTGGTGTAGCGGTCGACCAGCTCGGGCAGGCCGATCTCGCCGGCTGGGTCGTACCACTGGGAGATCGCATTGCAGGCTGCCAGCGCGGCCCGGCGGGCGTCGTCCGGGTGCTCGCAGTGGAACACACCCTTGGCCACGCCGTCGGAGATGATGTCCTTCCACAGCCCGGTGGCCGCCCGGCGCAGGCTGTCCAGCCTGGCCTGGTGCGCGGGTTCCAGGTTGCGCCACTCCCTGGCCCGGATCTCGCTCTCGATCCGCCGCCGCACCCGCCACTCCACGGCGGCCCCGACCAGGGCGCAGAGCCGGTTCACCGGGTTGTCGCCGGCCTCCCGCAGCGCCTGTTCGCAGGCCTCGAAGTAGTCGTTGGTGCTCTCCTGGATCAGTGCGGCGAGCAGGTCCTGCTTGCTGGAGTGCCAGTGATACAGCGCGGACAGGCTCAGCCCGGCGCGGCGGGCGATGTCCCGGATGGACGCGCCGTGGTAGCCGCGCTCGGCGAAGATCTCCCGAGCGGCGTTGCTGATCGCCTCCCGGCCGGCGCCCCGGGGGATGGTCGGGGCGGCCGCGCCGTACTCGGGTGCGCTGCTCACCGTCTCAGCATATGGCCGGCCTGCTCAACGGGGTGCGCAACCTGGCGCAGGCCCCCGGTTCGGTGTTGCGTTCGGCACCTCCCGGGGCACTCCGTTGTCATCTTAACGATTGAACGTTAAGTTCCGGATTGTTCCCGCTGTCGAGGTCGCCGAGGGATGCCGCTGATGAGTGTGCTCACCGAGCAACAGGACTACCGGAGCGGCGTGCGCGCCTGGCTGCGCGACCACGCTCCCGAGCCGGCGGACGGCCTGGATGCGAACGCTGTGCTGCGCCGGGCCAAGGACTTCCAGGCCGCGCTCTACCAGGCCGGATATGCCGGAATCACCTGGCCGAAGGACGTCGGCGGCCAGGGCTTGGGCACCGCCGAGGCGCAGATCTTCAGCGACGAGGCCGCCGAGCACGAGCTGCCCAGCGGGCCGTTCATCATCGGCATGGGCATGTGCGGGCCGACCCTGGTCGACCTGGGCACCCCCGAGCAGAAGTCCCGGTACCTGCCCAAGCTGCTTTCCGGCGAGGAGATCTGGTGCCAGCTGTTCTCCGAGCCCGGCGCCGGTTCGGACGTGGCCAGCCTGCAGGCCAAGGCGGTCCGGACCGATGACGGTTGGGTGTTCAACGGGCAGAAGGTGTGGACCACCAACGCCCAGTGGGCCGACTACGGCGCGGTGCTCGCCCGCACCGACCCGGACCGGACCAAGCACGCCGGCATCACCATGTTCATCGTGGACATGCACGCGCCCGGGGTCACCGTGCGCCCGCTGCGGGACATGACCGGGCGCGCCCCGTTCAACGAGGTGTACTTCGACGACGTGCACCTGGCGGCCGACTCGGTGATCGGCGAGGTCAACCAGGGCTGGGCCGCCGCGGTGACCATGCTGGGCCACGAGCGGGTGTCCATCGGCGCCAGCCGCCGCCCTCGGAGCAATCCGCTGGAGTTCGCCTCGCTGGTCGAGCTGGCCCGCGCCGCCGGGGTGGCCGGGGAGCCGGGTGCCCGGGCGCGGCTGGCCCACCTGTACGCGCACGAGCGGGCGCTGGAGCTGTTCAACGTGCGGATGCGCCAGGAGACCGCCGCCGGTAACCCGCCGGGTGCGCGGGGCTCGGTGGCCAAGCTGGCCGGCGCGATGCTGCAGCGCCGCGCCATCGAGGTGGCTGGTGACCTGGCCGGCGCCGATGCGGCGGCGTGGGAGCCGGACAACACCCGAGGCCCGGAGCTGGCCCTGGGCATCAACTCCGCGCCGGCCGCCAGCATCGCCGGGGGCACCAACGAGATCCAGCGCGGCATTATCGGCGAGCGGATCCTCGGCCTGCCCAAGGAGCCCCAGGTCGACCGGGACGTGCCGTTCCGCGAGCTGAAGGTCGGCACCCAGCGCACCTGATCGTCCCCCAACCGCCCGCCCCCGCCTTGTCGAAGAAGGTGCCCTGTGCAGCTGGTTCTGGACTCCGAGCAGCGTGAGCTGCGCTCCGCCGTCCGCAAGTTCCTGATCGACCAGTCCCCGCCGGAGAAGGTCCGCGCCGCGATGGCCACCGAGCTGGGCTACCACCCCGAGCTGTGGCGCCGGCTGGCCGTCGAGCTGGGGCTGCTCGGTCTGGTGGCGCCGGAGCAGTACGGCGGTTCCGGCGCCGGCCACGTGGAGCGGGCGGTGGTGGCCGAGGAACTGGGCCGCGCGCTGGTGCCCGCGCCGTTCCTGGCCTCCGCTGTGCTGGCGGTGGACACCCTGCTCGCGTTGGACGACGAGCCCGCGCGCGCCGAGCTGCTGCCCGCGCTGGTCGAGGGGGAGCGGATCGGCACCGTGGCGGTCGCGGAGGCCGCCGGGCCGTGGGACCGGTCCGGCGGGGCGACCACGGCCACCGAACGGAACGGGCGCTGGGAGCTGGACGGCACGAAGACGTTCGTGCTGGCCGGAGATGTGGCCGACCTGGTGCTGGTCTACGCGGCCACCCCGGCCGGCGCCGGCTGGTTCGCGGTGGACAGCCCGCTGGACAACCCCGCCGCCGGCCTCGAACGCACCACCCTGACCAGCCTGGACCCCACCCGGCGGCTGGCTCGGCTGCGGTTCGCCGGGGTTGCCGCCCGCCCGCTGGCCAGCACCGATTCCTCCGCTGCCCTGGACCTGGTCACCGACCTGGCGTCGGTGGCGCTGGCCGCCGAGCAGCTGGGCGGGTTGGAGCGCGCCATGGAGCTGACCGTGGACTATGCCAAGGTCCGGGTGCAGTTCGGCCGGCCGATCGGCTCGTACCAGGCGGTGAAACACGCCTGCGCGGACATGTACAGCGCCTGGGAGCACGGCGTCTCGGTGGTGCGCTACGCCGCGTGGGCCGCCGATCACGATCGCGCCGAGCTGCCCGTGGCGGCCGAACTCGCCCAGGTCTATCTCGGCCCGGCCTACTTCGAGGTGGCCACCGGGACGGTGCAGTATCACGGCGGCATCGGCTATACCTGGGAACACGACGCGCACCTGTACTACAAGCGGGCCAAGAGCTCGGAACTGCTGTTCGGCGCCCCGGCGCAGCACCGCGCCCGGCTCGCCGACCGGCTGGGTGTGTAGAGCGTGACCGAAGGGATCTCGATGGCCGACCAGTCGCCACTGCTCACCCACACCGACAAAGCCACCGGGGTCCGCACCCTGACGCTGAACCGCCCGCACCGCAAGAACGCCGTGGATGGCGAGCTGTGGCAGCTGCTGCACGACGCGCTGTCCGGGGCCGGCCAGGATCCGGAGCTGCGCGCACTGGTGATTACCGGGGCCGGCGGGGACTTCTGCGCCGGGGCGGACATCTCCGGCGGGGGCAGGGAAGGGCACCCGCTGACCCGGATGCGGTTCATCAACGAGGTCGCGCTGATGCTGCACGAGCTGGCCATCCCCACCGTGGCCAAGGTGGACGGCGTGGCGGTCGGCGCCGGCTGGAACCTGGCGTTGGGCTGCGACCTGGTGGTGTCCACCCCGACCGCGCGGTTCTCCCAGATCTTCGCCCGCCGGGCGCTGTCCCTGGACTTCGGCGGCTCCTGGCTGCTGCCCAAACTGGTCGGCATGCAGCAGGCCAAGCGGCTGGCGCTGCTGGCCGAGATCATCGGCGCCGAGGAGGCCAAGTCGCTCGGCCTGGTCACCTATGTGGTGGCCGTCGAGGAGATCGACGCCTTCGTCACCGACCTGGCCAACCGACTGGCCGCCGGTCCGCCGGTAGCACTGGCGCAGAGCAAAGCACTGCTCAACGAGAACGCCGACCGAACCCTGCGCGACGCCCTGGCCAGCGAGGCGCGCGCCCAGTCGATCAACTTCGCCACCGCCGATACACCCGTCGCCTTCCAAGCATTCGTGGACAAAACCGACCCCACCTTCACCGGCGAGTGGAACGTCCAGTAGCCGGCTCGGCGTGGCTGGTCAGCGCGCCCGATGCAGCGGCTGTGCGGGTCATGCCGTAGACGGTAGTGCGCCGCCGGAGCGCCACCGCTAGGCTCGGTACGGGCTGTGACTGGCGTGTTCGTAAGGTGGACCAACCACCGGGGAGCGGCTCGCCACACCGCCGCGCGCCTGGGCTCTGGACGAACGGATGGAAGGCGCGCGCCATGAGCCAAGTCGGCAACCTCACCCAGTTCGATGCGGCGGCGGTATCCGCTGCCTATCAGAACGCGCTGCGGGTCATCGGCGCGGTCGAACCGACGATCGCCGGCGCGATCGGCCAGGAACTCGCCGACCAACGCGGCTCGCTCAAGCTCATCGCGAGCGAGAACTACGCGTCGCCGGCGGTGCTGCTCACTATGGGCAACTGGCTGTCGGACAAGTACGCCGAGGGCACGATCGGGCACCGCTTCTACGCCGGCTGCCAGAACATCGACACCGTCGAGCAGCTCGCCGCCGAGCACGCCAAGGCGCTGTTCGGCGCGCCACACGCCTATGTCCAACCGCACTCGGGCATCGACGCCAACCTCGTGGCGTTCTGGGCGGTGCTGGCCCAGCGCATCGAGTCACCGGCGTTGGCGGCGGCCGGGGCCCGGCAGCTGAACGACCTGTCCGAGGCTGACTGGCAGCAGCTGCGCACATCGTTCGGCGAGCAGCGCATGCTCGGCATGTCCCTCGACGCGGGCGGCCACCTGACCCACGGGTTCCGTCCGAACATCTCCGGCAAGATGTTCCACCAGACGTCTTACGGCACCGACCCCTCCACCGAGCTGCTCGACTACGGCGAGGTGGCGCGGCTGGCCCGGGAGTTCAAGCCGCTGATCCTGATGGCCGGCTACTCGGCCTACCCGCGGCGCATCAACTTCGCCACGATGCGCTCGATCGCCGACGAGGTCGGCGCCACCCTCGTCGTCGACATGGCGCACTTCGCCGGACTCGTCGCCGGCAAGGTGTTCACCGGCGACTTCGACCCGGTGCCGTTCGCGCACGTCACCACCACGACGACGCACAAGTCGCTGCGCGGTCCACGAGGCGGCATGGTGCTGTGCCAGCCCGAGTTCGCCGACTCCGTCGACCGGGGTTGCCCGATGGTGCTCGGCGGTCCGCTCGGACACGTCATGGCCGCGAAGGCGGTGGCGCTGGCCGAGGCCCGCCAGCCGGCATTCGCGTCCTATGCCGCCGACGTCGCGTCGAACGCAATCGCGCTGGCCGAGGGATTCCTGCGCCGAGGTGCCCGACTGGTCACCGGCGGCACCGAGAATCACCTCGTATTGCTGGATGTATCTCGTTACGGGCTCACCGGCCGGCAGGCCGAGTCGGCGCTGCTCGAATCGGGAGTAGTCACCAACCGCAACTCGATCCCGCGTGACCCGAACGGTGCTTGGTACACGTCGGGCATTCGGCTCGGGACGCCGGCGCTGACCACCCGCGGTTTCGGCGCCGACGACTTCGACCGCGTCGCAGAGCTGATCGTCGGGGTGCTCTCGGCAACCTCGCCCGCGGCGGCGGCCGACGGACGCACGTCCAAGGCAAAGTACGACCTGCCGTCCGGGCTCGCGGAGAAGACGCTCGCGGCCGCCGGCGAACTGCTCGACGCGCATCCGCTCTACCCGGGGCTCGAGCTGACGTAGCGGTGACACCATCGGGCTGTCCTGGGCCGGACGAATCTCACGAACCGGCCGTCTCCGGCGTTTACCCGGTGTGATGGTGAGACCGTTCGAACAGATCGTGGCCGAGCACGGAGCCACCGTGCTGCGGGTGTGCCGAGCGGTCGTGGGGCCGGTGGACGCCGAGGATGCCTGGTCGGAGACGTTCCTGGCGGCGTTGCGGGCCTATCCGGAGCTGGCCGAGGACGCCAATGTGGAGGCCTGGCTCGTGACCATCGCGCACCGCAAGGCCATCGACCTGACCCGGGCGCGGGCCCGCCGCCCGGTCACCGTGCCGGAGCTGCCCGAGCGCTCTACCCGCATCGGCCGCCCGGAGGACTGGGACGGCGATCTGTGGGACGCGCTGGGCGAGCTGCCGGACAAGCAGCGCACCGCGGTGGCGTACCACTACCTGGCCGGGCTGCCGTACCGGGAGATCGCCTCGATCACCGGGGGCAGCGAGGACGCCGCGCGACGGGCGGCGGCCGATGGGGTCAAGAACCTGCGGGCCAACTATCTGCCCGCCGCGAGCGGCACGGGAGCGAAGCGATGACCACCCCACCTGAATCTGACGCAACCTACCTCCCGGACCTGCTCACCGCGCTGTCCGCCGGCGAGGGCCAGACGTTGGACCGGCTGCACGCGCGCCTGGTCACCGCCGCGGCGGCGGAGGGTGTGCTGGACATCGGCTACCGGACGGTGGACACCCCGGTCGGCACGCTGCTGCTGGCCGCCACCGAGCAGGGCCTGCTCCGGGTGGCGTACCCGAGTCAGGACCACGACGCGGTGCTGGCCGCGCTCGGTCGGACGGTGAGCCCGCGCATCCTGCACGCCCCGGCCCGGCTGGACGAGGTGAGTCGGCAGCTGGAGCAGTACTTCGCTGGGCGGCGCACCGGCTTCGAGTTGCCGCTGGACCTGCGGCTGTCCACCGGGTTCCGGCGCACCGTGCTGGCGCACCTGAGCTACATCGACTACGGCCGCACGGAGAGCTACGCGCAGGTGGCCGCGGCGGCGGGCAGCCCGAAGGCGGTGCGCGCGGTCGGTAGCGCGTGTGCCACGAACCCGCTGCCGGTGGTGCTGCCGTGTCACCGGGTGGTGCGTTCCGACGGCTCCTGGGGCCAGTACGTGGGTGGCGCCGAGGCGAAGCAGGCCCTGCTCCGGCTGGAACACGCCGCCTGAGGGCGGACGGCGCCCGTACTCCCGGCATGGCATGGCGTGGCGTACTGACCAGTCACTCCGGCTGGACCGGAAGCGCGACCTGGATCAGCGTGCCTTCGCCCGGGCGACTGCTCACCTCGATTGATCCGCCCAGGGCCTCCACCCGGTCGCGGAGGCCGATCAGCCCGGAGCCCTCCGGATCGGCGCCACCGACGCCATCGTCCCGAACGGACAGACACAGGAAGCCGGCCCGTTCCTCGACGGCAACATGGGCACGTGAGGCGCACGCGTGCTTCGTCGTGTTGGTCAGCGCCTCGGAGACGACGTAGTACGTCGCGGCTTCGGCTGGCTCCGGGAAGCGGGATTCGGTGCGCATGTCGACCTCGACCGGAACCGGTGAGCGCCGGGCCAGCGTCTGCAGGGCTGGCCCCAGCCCGCCCTCGGACAAGACCGCCGGATGGATCCCTCGAGACATTTCGCGCAGTTCGAGTACCACGTCGGTGATCTCGTCGGCGGCCTGACCGATCGCGGCACGCACCGTAGGTAGATCGGCGGGCACGCTGGCTTGGGTGAGGCGTAGTTCGAACCCCATGGAGACGAGCCGTTGCTGGGCGCCGTCGTGCAGGTTTCGTTCAATGCGCCGTCGCGCCTCGTCGGAGGCGGCAACGACCCGGGCGCGGGAAGCAGCGACTTCGGTCCGGTGCTGGGCATTCGCGATCGCTATGCCGAGCAGCTCGGCGAAGTCAGCCATGCGCGGCTCGGTGTCGGCCAGAAATGGCCCTCGGCGGGATCCGGCGGCGAGCGCGCCCCACAGACGACCTTCGACAACGATGGGAATCCCCACCGACGACTGGAGTCCCATCCAGTCGACGATGTCGGTGGCCTCGCCGGAATGCTGGCTGTAATGGTCGCGGCGGCCCGGGCTGCCGGTGCGCAACACCTCCGCGAGGACCAGTGGCGGCTCGATCTTCCAGCGGCGCCCGAGGGACATGTGCCGCGGGTGCTCACCCACCTTGGCCACGATGGTCGTCACCCCGTCGGGATCAAGCCGCACGATGATCGTGGCGTCGGCGCCGGTCAGCCGGCCGACCTCCTCGGCAACCGCGGCGAAGATCTTCGCCGAGGGCAAGCCTCGGGCGACCAGGGTCGCCACTCTGCGCAGCGCGGCCTGCTGGTCAAGGAGCAGGTCGAGCTCCGCGCGGCTCTCCGCGTTCGCGACCGCGGTGGCGACGAGGTCGGTGAAGTCCGCGATCTGCGACTCGGTGCCTTTTGGGAACGGCGCCTCATCCTTCGACGAGGCGGCGATCACCCCCCACAGCCGCCCGGCCACGACGATCGGGCAGCCGACCGACGACCGGATCCCCAGCTGCTGAGCTTCCCGTGCGATCGGACCAGAGGCGCGGGCGAAGCTGTGCACCCGGACCGGACCTCCGGTCTGCTGGACCTGCGCGGCGATGCTCACCCCCTCAAGAGCGAACTGGGTGCCGACAGCTAGTTCGTCCCGCATCCGGCCCCAACCGGCCACACCGGTGACCGTGCCGTCCGCCTCATAGCGCTCCATGCGTGCCATATCGGCGCGGCAGAGCAGGCCCACCTCCCGGGTCACCGCCGCGAAGACCTCGGACGGAGATACCGAACGCGCGACCAAGGTTGCCACCCGACGCAACGCCGCCTGCTCCTCGGTGAGCCGCGCCGATCTGCGGGCTTGTCGACGCCACCGGGTCGCCAGCTCGCCCACGACGACCGAGATGACCAGAAAGATCCCCAGCGCGAACAGGTCCCACAGGTGATCGACTCGGTAGGAATACCGCGGCGGCGAGAACAGGAATACGAATGCCACCCCACTCAACAGTGAGGCCAGCACCGCGAACCAGGCACCCCACACGACGGCGACCGGCACTACCGCAAGCAGATAGAGGGCCAACAGACTCGGCACCGGGACGTGCGGCTGCAGCAGCTGGACCCCACCGCTTACCGCGGTGACGAGGGCCACGCTCACCAGCCATCCGGTCAGCCAGCGCCGTGTCGCCGGCCTCGTCCAGGATCGCGTTCGACCGCTGACCGAGTTCAGAATTGCTCGGCTAGCCGCCGTCCTCATCGCCCACTCCCGCCCGCACGGACCGCCCGCCGCTCGGCTCCGCCGACGGCGCGTCGGAGAGGTGCTCCACGAGCCGGGCCAGCGCGGGCAGCGCGGCCCGCACAGCGGCCTGGTCGACCGAGCCTAGCTCGGCCAGCGCCGCGCTCAGCCGCCGACGGTGGGCCAGCTCCCACTCGTCCAGCTTGGCCATCCCGGCCGGGGTGGGCGTGACTGTGGCGACCCGCCGATCAGCCGGATCCGGCTCCCGGCCGACCAGCGCGGCCTCCACCAGCTGCTGCACCAGGCCGCTGATCGTGTTGGGCGCCAGTTTGAGTCGGCTGGCCAGCTCGCCGATCCGCGCGGGCTGGCGTTCGCGCAGCGCGAGGAGCAGCTCGACCTGCGCCATGGGCAGCGACTCCCCTGGGTACTCGGGGCGGAGAGTGGTGCGCAGCACCCGGCGCAGCCGGGTCACCAACTTGGCCAGGGCCCCGGCGTCCGCGCTGATGTGGGCCGAAGGCTCCCAGGACACCGCCGCCATCCGGGCAGCATACTCAGCGAACCGTCAACTACTCGGCGACCGATATGTCGGTTACCGATATGATTGTTGCGGTTACCCGGGAACACCGGCGGGAAAGGATCCGAGCGGCGCATGCATCTGGCGTACCTGCCGAGCCCGCCGCGCGGCGTCTGGTACCTCGGGTTCGTGCCGATTCGGGCTTACGCGCTGTGCATCCTGCTGGGCATCCTGGTCGCGGTGTACTGGACCGGGCGCCGCTGGGCCGCCCGAGGCGGCAACGCCGAGGACGTGGTGGACATCGCGGTCTGGGCGGTGCCGTTCGGGATCGTCGGTGGCCGGCTCTACCACGTGGTGACCGACCCGGAGCTGTACTTCGCCCCCGGTCAGCAGCCGATCCGGGCACTTTTCATCTGGGACGGCGGGCTGGGCATCTGGGGCGCGGTCGCATTGGGCGCGGTGGGCGCCTGGATCGCGTGCCGCCGCGCGCGCATCCGGCTGGTCGACTTCGCCGACGCGTTGGCACCCGCCCTGGTGGTGGCCCAGGCCATCGGTCGCTGGGGCAACTACTTCAACCAGGAGCTCTACGGCCGCGCGAGCACGCTGCCCTGGGCGTTGGAGATCGACCCGGCGCACCGGCCCACCGACACCCCTGACCTCGGTACCTACCAACCCACGTTCCTCTACGAGTCGATCTGGGACGTCGGTGTCGCGGTGCTGCTGGTGTGGGCGCAGCGGCGGTTCCGACTTGCCCCGGGCAGCCTGTTCGCGCTGTACGTGGCCGCGTATACGGTCGGGCGCGGCTGGATCGAGGCACTGCGCGTGGATCACGCCAACCACTTCCTCGGGCTGCGGTTGAACGACTGGACCAGCCTGCTGGTGTTCCTCGCCGCCGTGGCCGTGCTGTGGGTGCGTCAGCGCCGTCTGGCGGTGGACTCCGGGTCGGCGGCCGCGGCGCGATGAGCGCTCCGGGCTCGGTCAGCCACTGCTAGCGGTCCGTCGCCTGGCTTCACGCTCGGTCAAAGCTCCGACAGCCGGCGGACCAGGAACCGACGCTCCAGGTCAGTGGCGGCCAGTCGCAGGGCACGCTCGAACGCATCCCGGGCTTCGTCGTCGCGGCCGAGACGGCGCAGCAGCTCGGCCCGGGTGGAATGGAGGTAGCGGTACTCGCCGAGATCGAGCGAGTCGACGAGCTCGAGCGCTCGTTCGGGCGCGCCCGCTTCGGCGAGAGCCACCGCGCGATTGAGGGCAACGACTGGCGAGCCGGTGAGACCTTCGAGGCGTTCGTAGAGCACCGTGACCTCGTTCCAGTCGATGTCCTCCTCGGCCTGCAGCGACGCGATCGCCGCTTGGAGCACGTACGGCCCAGCCGCCGATCGCAACGCCGATCCCCGATTGAGCGCCGATCGGCCGGCTTCGACCTTTGCCTGGTCGTGCCGCGAACGGTCCTGCTCGGCCAACGGGATCAGCTCACCCCCCACCACACGCGCCTCACGGCGTGAGTCGTGCAGCAGCATCAGAGCCAGCAGCCCGTACACCTCCGGTTCGTCGGCCATCAGCTCAGCCAGCAGTCGCCCCAGCCGGATCGCCTCGGCAGCAAGATCGCCGCGATCGGTGTAGCCCTCATTGAAGATCAGGTAGATCACCGCCAACACGGCTGACAAGCGGTCCGGCAGCACACGGTCAGCCGGCACCGCAAACGGGATCCCCGTCGCCTTGATCTTGACCTTGGCCCGCGAGAGCCGGCGCTTCATCGTCTCCTCCGACACGAGGAAGGCGCGCGCGATCTCCTCGGTGGTGAGGCCTCCCAAGGCCCGCAGCGTCAGCGCCACCTGCGCCTCGACGGCCAGCGCCGGATGGCAGCAGGTGAAGATCAGCTCCAGGCGCTCATCCTGGATCGTGCTGTCGTCGAAGTCGATCTCGTCCATGCTCGCGGTCAGCCGATCGTTCTGGAGCAGCCGGCGCTTGTCCTCGAGCGTCCGCTCGCGTCGCACACGGTCGATCGCGCGGTTGCGCCCGGTGGCCACCAACCAGGCCACCGGGTGCCGCGGTATCCCGTCACGGGGCCACCGCTCGGCCGCGATCGCAAAGGCCTCCTGTGCGGCTTCCTCCGCGAGATCGATGTCACCGAGGAAGCCGACCAGGGACGCCAGGACGCGGCCCCACTCGCGCCGGAAAACCTCCTCGATCAGAAGCCATCCTCCATCGGGATCTCCACCAACGGCCGCACCTCGACCGCACCGCCGAGCCGCACCGCCGGAATCCGCTGGACGAACTCCAACGCCTCGTCCAGGTTGGCGGCGTCCAGCACGTAGTAGCCGCCGAGCACCTCCTTGGTGTCGGCGAAGGGGCCGTCGGTGATCAAGGCCTCGCCAGGGCTATGACGAACCGTGGTCGCCGTCTCGGCTGGTTGCAGATGGGCGCCTCCGAGGCAGCGCGGGTCCTCGCGCAGCGCCAGGTATTCAGCGTTTACGGGTCCGTACTCGTCGGCTCCGAGCGCTTCGTGGCTACCCGGCTTCGGGAAGATGAGCAGTGCGTACTTCATACGTGCCTCCTTCGGGGATCATCTCTCGACATCGAGACGAACAGGGGGCACCGCGAGGGACAGCGACCGTCGAATTTTTTCCAGATGTCGAGAGGGCCCTGACCGAGAGCGCTTGCCCCTACCCGTTTCCGCGACGGTCCGGTGCGGCAAGGAGGTGAGTAGTTTGCTGCTGGTCGGCGCCCTCGGTGCCGGATGCGGCGGTGGCGGGGGCGTCGCTCGCTGGCGTGCCTCCGGTTGCCGCGCGGTTCGCCTCGGCGCGCTCCGGTGCGGGCAGCGCCGCCGGCGCCGGGTCAGGTTCGGCTGATTCGGCTGGGCCGGTCTCCTCGGTCGCGCCGGACATCTCGGCCTTGAGAATCCGCACCGAGCGGCCCAGGCCCCGGGCCGCGTCCGGCAACCGCCGGGCGCCGAACAGCACGACCGCCACAACGATCACGATCAGCCAGTGGGTGGGGCTCAGCTCGCCCATGAGAATCAGCTCTTCTCGCTCGCGGTCAGGTGAATCTGGCCATTGGCCACGGTCAGTGCTGGGCCGGCCAGCTGCCGAGCGGCAGACCTGCGTACGGCAGCCGGGCTGGGAGCCCCAGCCGGGCTGGGAACCCCGGCCGTGCGGGGGAGCGGCACCGCGGCCGGCGTGGCCGCCGGGGCGGGTGCGGCGACGGCTGCCGCCCGGTCGCCGCGCGGCACCAACGGGAACAGGCCGAACCCGATGAGGAAGCCCAGCAGGTGGCCCAGGTCGGCGATCTCCTGGTCCTTCACCAGCACCACGGCGAGGACGACGGTGGCCAGCACCGCCACGACCAGTCGGTACCGGCGCCGGGGGAGCCGGTGCAGCAGCAGACCGAAGCCGGCCAGCAACGCGTAGCTGACCCCGACATCGGCGGCGTGCGCCACGGCCGGACTGAGCAGACCGTGCCGGAGCAGGCACGTGGTGACGACCAGGGTGAGCAGGGTGGCACCGATGTGCCCGGTGGCCAGCGCCACCAGCCACCGACCGGTGCCCAGCCAGCGCTCCAGCGGCACCAACACAGCCAGCAGTGCGGCCAGCGCACCGCAGCTCACCAGCGTGCTGGAGTCGATCCAGAAGGCGGAGCCGATGAGTACCTGGACCGGCACCCTGGCCATGTTGAACAGGTTGGTCGACTCACTGATCAGCAGGCGCTGACCGAGGTGATCGTCCACGGTATCCAAGGTGAGTTGGGTGACCTGCAGGGTGAACAGGTAGATGAGCGTGCCCGGCGCGGTACGCAGGTAGCCCCAGACCTGGGCTGGCGCCCGGCCCAGGACATCCCGCTCAATCTCCATGCCTCTATCATCTATGCCCCCGCGACCAGCAGCTAAAGATCCACCCTTCCAACCAAGAACGGCCTCAGGTTCCAGCCCCCGTTGCGCTCGGCAACTGCCACGGTGAGCGGATCTACAATCTGCAGCCGAGGTATCAAGTCCGTGGTCAGGGGCGCGGGTCGGGGCTAGGGTCGGCTGACAGCGCCAGCGTCGACGCGGAGGTCGCCATGAGCGGGGGAAACCGGGAGTTCCAGCTGGGCGGGGTGAACCATCTCGCACTGGTGTGCTCGGACATGCAACAGACCGTGGAGTTCTACTCCGGGGTGCTCGGCATGCCGTTGATCAAGACGATCGAGCTGCCTCGGGGCATGGGCCAGCACTTCTTCTTCGACTGTGGGAACGGGGACTGCCTGGCGTTCTTCTGGTTCCCGAACGCGCCGGAGGGGGTGCCCGGCATTTCCGCGCCGGCGGCCAAGCCCGGTGAGGGGGAGATCGTCAGCGCGGTCGGCTCGATGAACCACGTGGCGTTCTCGGTGCCGCCGGAGCGGTTCGACGAGTACTACGCGAAGCTGCGCGGCAAGGGCGTCGAGGTGAGCCCGGTGCTCAACCACGACGACAGCCCGGCCGGGGTCACCACCGAGCTGCACGACGGGGTGTTCGTGCGGTCGTTCTACTTCACCGACCCGGACGGCGCCCTGCTGGAGTTCGCCTGCTGGCTGCGCGAGTTCGGCCCGGCCGACGTGGCGCACCAGCCGCGCCGAGCCGCCGACCGCACCGCGCCGGCCTCCGTCTGACCACGGTGGCGGCGGTAGTCCAGGAGTTCATCGGGCTGCCCTCGCCGCTGGCGCCCAGGGCCGGCCCCGGCGGGCACCCGTGCCAGGGCGTCTACCACCGCCCGGCCGGGACCCGGCCGAGCACGGCGTTCATCGCCACGCACTACAACGTGGACTTCGCCGAGCACTACCTGGCCGAGTACCTGGCCCGGCGCGGGTATGGCTTCCTGGGCTGGAACACCCGGTTCCGGGGCGCCGAGGCGTACTTCGTGCTGGACCACGCGCTGGCCGAGATCGGTGTGGGGGTGCGCTGGCTGCGCGAGGTGGCCGGGGCGGAACGGGTGGTGCTGCTGGGCAACTCCGGTGGCGGTTCGCTGATGGCCGCGTACCAGTCGCAGGCGGTGGAGCCGAACGTCACCCCGTCCGGTGCCCGGGCCGCCCACGCCATCGCCGAGCTGCCCGGGGCGGACCTCTACGTCTCGCTGGCCGCGCACCCGGGCCGGCCGGACGTGTTCACCGCGTGGATGGACCCGTCGGTGCGCGACGAGGCCGACCCGCTGTCCGTGGACCCCGCGCTGGACCCGTTCGACCCGGCGCACGGGCCGCCGTTCAGCCCGGAGTTCCAGTGCCGGTACCGGGAGGCGCAGTGGGCCCGCAACGAGCGGATCACCGACTGGGCGCTGCGCCGACTGGACGAGCTGCGTGGCACCAGGGCCGCCGATCAGCTGTTCCACACCCCGAGGACCTGGGCCGACCTGCGCATGATCGACCCGAGTATTGAGCCGTCCGAGCGCCCAGCCCGGCATTGCTACCGGGGCGACCCGCTGGCCGCGAACTACGGGGTGTTCGGGGTGGGCGCGCAGTCCACCCTGCGCACCTGGCTGTCCATGTGGAGCCTGCGCACCTCGCAGTGCCGGGCCGCCCCGCACCTGGCCCGGATCACGCTGCCGGCGCTGGTGGTGCACGCCCGGGCCGACACCGGGGTGTACGAGAGCGATGCGCGGGCCATCTTCGACGCGCTGGCCAGCTCCGACCGGGAGCTGCACCTGCTCAGCGGGGACCACTACTTCACCGAGCCGGCGGGGGCCAGGGACGCCGTCGCCGACCTCATCGCGGACTGGGTGGCCGCGCGCGGTGGGTGAGCCGCGGTCAGCGAGGTGGGTACGCGGCCCCGGCCAGCGAGTCGGCCGCGGGCTCGATGTGCGTGCCGGGTATGTCGGGTGGGACGTTTTCGTCGTCCAGGTGCGCACGCAGCCACCGCTCGGAGGTGTGCACGTGCACCAGCGCGGCGGCCATCGCCAGCGCGGAATCGCGGTCGGCCAGTGCGGCGTAGATCGCGGCGTGCTGGTCCAAGGTCAGGTGCACCGCGCCGCGGTCCACGGTGGCCCGCCAGGCCCGCGCGCGCAGGGTGCGGCTGGAGATGCCTTCCAGCATCGCGGTCAGCGCCTCGTTGCCGGTGGCCAGGCTCACCGACAGGTGGAACCCCGCGTCGTGCACGATCAGCAGTTCCACGTCGTCGGCGGCCGCGCGCATGGCCTCCAGGTGGTGGCGCAGCACGGCGAGCTGCTCCTCGGTGATCCGGCTGGCGGCGAGCGCGGTGGCGGCGGGTTCGAGCAGCCGGCGGATCTCCATCAGCTCCAGCAGCGTGCCGCCGCCCATCATCTCCACCGCGCTGCCCAGCCCGGCGAGCAGCAGGCCCGGGGCCAGGCTGGTCACGTAGGTGCCGTCGCCGCGGCGCACGTCCAGCACGCCGGCTACCGCGAGCGCCTTGACAGCCTCGCGGACCGGACCCCGGGACACCCCCAGTTCGCCGGCCAGCTCAAGCTCCGGGGGCAGTTTGGCGCCCGCCGGGAAATGGCCGGACCGGACCAGCTCGCGGATCCGCGAGATGGCCTCGTCGGTCAGCGACATTCGACCAGACATGTGATGTCTACCCTTCGACGGCCGCCGTACATGGCTAGTGCGCAAGGTACTAGACATGTAAGCGCCCGGGCACGTAGAAAGACATCTGACGTATGAGCGGCGTGGCTCCGAGCGAGTTTGTGAGCGGATCTCTGAGCCGCCGCCGCGCCCCAGACGCATCGACGACGGAGGCTCAGCATGGTGTTGCGGGACGGCGGCGGTACGACATCCGGCGAGGTGCCCGGTGGCTGAGGTGATCACGGCGGTGGAAGCCGCCGACATCCGGTTCCCCACCTCCCGGGAGCTGGACGGGTCGGATGCGATGAACCCGGAGCCGGACTACTCGGCGGCGTACGTGACCATCCGGACCAGCGCCGGGGAGGCCGGGTACGCCCTGGCCTTCACCATCGGTCGCGGCAACGACGTGCAGGTGGCCGCGGTGCGCGCGCTGGAGCCGTTGGTGCTGGGGCTCCCGGTCGACGAGGTGTGCGCCGACCTCGGCGAGTTCTCCCGGCGGCTGTCCTGGGACAGCCAACTGCGCTGGCTGGGCCCGGAGAAGGGCGTGATGCACATGGCCGCCGGCGCGGTGGTGAACGCCGCCTGGGATCTGCGGGCCCGTCGGGAGGGCAAACCGGTCTGGCGGCTGCTGGCGGAGCTGTCCCCGGTCGAGCTGGTCGACCTGGTCGACTTCCGCTACCTCGAGGACGCGCTGACCCGGGACGAGGCGCTGGAGATCCTGCGCGCCGCCGAGCCGGGCCGGGCCGAGCGGCAGGCCGACCTGCTGGCCCGGGGCTACCCCGCGTACACCACCACGCCCGGTTGGCTCGGCTACACCGACGAGAAGCTGGCCCGGCTGTCCCGGGAGGCGGTGGCGGAGGGCTTCACCCAGATCAAGCTGAAGGTGGGCGCCGACCTCGAGCACGACGTGCGGCGGGTGCGGCTGGCCAGGGAGACGGTCGGGCCGGACATCCGGATCGCCGTCGACGCGAACCAGACCTGGGGCGTGGCGCAGGCCATCGACTGGATGCGGCAGCTGGCGCCCTACGACCCGTACTGGATCGAGGAGCCCACCTCGCCGGACGACATCCTGGGCCACGCGGCCATCCGCAAGGCGGTGGCGCCGATCAAGGTGGCCACCGGGGAGCACACCCACAATCGGGTGATGTTCAAGCAGCTGCTGCAGGCCGGCGCGATCGACATCCTGCAGTTGGACGCGGCTCGGGTCGCCGGGGTCACCGAGAACATCGCCATCCTGCTGCTGGCCGCGAAGTTCGGCGTCCCGGTGTGCCCGCACGCCGGCGGAGTCGGGCTGTGCGAGATGGTCCAGCACCTGTCGATGTTCGACTATGTCGCCGTGAGTGGCACTCAACGCGATCGGGTGATCGAATACGTGGACCATCTGCACGACCATTTTGTGGACCCGGTGCGGCTGAGCGGCGGCCGCTACCTGGCGCCCACCGAGCCGGGGCTGGGTGCCCGGCTGAAGGAGGAGACGCTGGCCGAGTATCGGTTCCCGGATGGCCCGGTGTGGCGGGACGAGTTGCCGGCGGCTGAGTCGAACGCAGGCCCGAACGCAGGGCCGGACAAAGGAGTGGGAGAGCAGTGAGCGAGGGGCTGGAGTTCGACGGGTTGTCCGCCGTGGTCACCGGTGGTGCCTCCGGGATCGGCCTGGCCACCGCGTCGCTGCTGGCCCGCCGGGGTGCCCGGGTGGCCACCCTGGACCTGGAGCCGAAGGTTCCGGAGCCGCTGATCGGGATCCGGGCGGACGTCTCGGACGACGCTTCGGTGCGCGCCGGGGTGGCCGAGGCGGCCGAGCGGCTGGGCGGCATCGACATCGTGGTGAACAACGCCGGCATCGGCGCACAGGGCAGCGTGGAAGACAACTCGGACGACGAATGGCGGCGGGTCTTCGAGATCAACGTGTTCGGCATGGTGCGGGTCAGCCGGGCCGCGCTGCCGTACCTGCGCCGTTCCGCGCACGGCGCGATCGTGAACACCTGCTCGATCGCGGCCACCGCTGGCCTGCCCCAGCGGGCGGCCTACTCGGCGTCCAAGGGTGCGGTGCTCTCGCTGACCAGGGCGATGGCCGCCGACCTGGTTACCGAGGGTATCCGGGTGACCTGTGTGAACCCGGGCACCGCGCACACACCGTGGATCGGCCGGCTGCTCGCCGCCACCGACGATCCGGACGCGGAGCTGGCCGCCCTCGAGGCGCGGCAACCGATGGGCCGGCTGGTCTCCGCCGAGGAGGTGGCGTCGGCGATCGGTTACCTGGCCAGCCCCGCCTCCGGCGCAACCACCGGCACCGATCTCGCGGTTGACGGGGGAATGTTCGGGCTGCGGGTGCGGCCGAGGCCGGCGAGCTCCGGCTGATCAACAGGGGGATGCTATGAAGCGGAAGTTACTGAGCGTGGCTGTGTCCTGCGCGTTGTCGTCGGTCCTGGTGGCCGGCTGCGGGAGCGACACAGCCAACACCGCCTTCGGGGTGGACTATCCGCGCTCGGACACCGACTTCTGGAACTCCTACATCAAGTTCGTGCCGCTGTACTCGGTGCAGCTGGGCATGCAGCTGAAGACGACGAACTCGCACAACGACGTCACCGCCCTGGCCGCCAACGTGCAGACGCTGGTGAGCCAGGGCGCCAAGGCGATCCTGATGGCGCCGCAGGACACCGCGGGCGTCACCCCCACGCTGGACGACTTGGCGGCCAGGAAGATCCCGGTGGTCAGCGTGGACACCCGCCCGGACGCGGGGCAGGTGTACATGGTGGTGCGCACGGACAACAGGGCATACGGGGAGAAGGCCTGCCATTTCCTCGGCACCAAACTGCGCGGCACCGGCAAGGTGGTCATGTTGCAGGGCGACCTGGCCTCGATCAACGGGCGGGACCGCACCGAGGCGTTCAACGAGTGCATGTCCAGCAACTTCCCGAAGATCCAGGTCTTCGGCGAGGCGACGAACTGGGACTCCACCCTCGCGTTGCAGAAGCTGCAGGACGACTTCACCGCGCACCCGGACATCAAGGGCATCTACATGCAGGCCAGCTTCGGCGTGGCGCCCACCCTGCAGATCCTCGAGCAGCGCGGCCTGCAGGTGCCGCCGAGCGACCCGAACCACGTGTTCGCGGTATCCAACGACGGCATCCACGAGGAGCTCAAGGACATCAAGGCCGGACTGATCGACGCCACCGTGTCCCAGCCGGCCGACCTGTACGCCAAGATCGCCCTGCAGTACCTGAAGGACGCCGTGGACGGGAAGACCTACCAGCCGGGCCCCACCACGCACAACAGCACGATCGTCCAGATCCGCCCCGGTGTCCTGGAGGACCAGCTGGCCGCGCCGCTGGTCACCGCCGACGGCGCCACCTTCGGCCCGGTCGCCAGCGTCACCGCCGACGACCGCTCCCTCTGGGCCAACAACTCCTCCAACTAACCGCCTCGTCTTGCCCACACAGCCCGCGTGACTCGACACAGCGGCCTGGGCGGCTGTGTCGGCTAGCCGCAAGCTGTGTGAGCGGGAGGTACGGCGCCGCTGGCAGGCTGATCGGTATGCGCGCGTGGGTGGTGGACCGACCGGGCCCGATCGTCGAGGGGCCACTGGTGGCGGTGGAGCGACCGGACCCGGAGCCCGGCCCCGGCGAGGTCCGGATCCGGGTGCGGGCCTGCGGTGTCTGCCGCACCGACCTGCACCTGGCGCTGGGCGAGCTACCGCCGCGCCGGCCAGGGACGGTGCCCGGGCACGAGATCGTCGGGGTGGTCGATGCGCTCGGGCCGGGCGCCGGGCGGTTCGCGCGGGGGGACCGGATCGGGGTGGCTTGGCTGCGCGGCACCTGCGGGCACTGCCGGTTCTGCCGGACCGGGCGGGAGAACCTGTGCCCGGACGCCGCGTTCACCGGGTGGGACGCCGACGGCGGCTACGCCGAGCTGGCCGTGGTGCCCGAGGCGTACGCCTACCGGTTGCCCGCCGCGCTGCACGACGTGGCCGCCGCGCCGCTGCTGTGCGCGGGCATCGTCGGGTACCGGGCGCTGCGGCGCGCGGAGCTGCCGCCCGGGGGCCGGCTCGGCATCTACGGATTCGGTGCGTCCGCCCACCTGGTGGCGCAGGTGGCGATCGCCCAGGGTGCCTCGGTGCACGTGCTGACCCGGTCGGCGGCGGCCCGGAAGCTGGCCATGGAACTGGGTGCCGCGTCCGCCCGGCCGGCGCAGGACGGTCCGCCGGAGCCGCTGGACTCGGCGATCCTGTTCGCGCCGGCCGGCGGGTTGGTGCCGGTCGCGCTGCGTGCCCTGGACGCCGGCGGCACCCTGGCGGTGGCCGGCATCTACCTGACCGACGTGCCGAAGCTGAACTACGCCGAGGAGCTGTTCCGGGAGAAGCAGCTGCGCAGCGTCACCGCCAACACCCGCGCCGATGGCGAGGAGTTCCTCCGCGTGGCCGCCGCGCTCGGGGTGCGGCCCACCGTGGATCCCCGGCCGCTGGCGGAGGCCGATCGCGCACTGGCCGACCTGGACGCCGGCCGGATCACCGGCGCCGCCGTGCTTGTCGCCGACTAGACGGTATGTGAGCACGGGCTGGGGCCTCGCTCACATGTGAACGTGGGTTGCCGACAGGAGCGGGTCCTGGCCGGTAGAGCCACAGATGTGGGAGGCCCCAGTGAGTCAGAACTGTACGAGTGTTGGGTTGGATGTGCACGCACGTTCGGTGGTGGCGTGCGGGTTGGATGGGCGGACCGGGCGGTTGTTCGAGCGGCGGCTGAGCCCTGATCA
>DASWST010000161.1:0-7186 GCA_036402515.1 Pseudonocardia sp. | reverse complement strand
ATCGCGACCATCGCCACTCACGAGGCCTGAGCAGGGCAGACCCATGAGCCCTCCCGAGATCATCGAGGGCCTCCTGTATCTGGGCCCTCGGTTTGGCCATGCGGGCGTGGCGGGCTCCCCAAGCAGCACGCGTTTGGCGGCAACGAATGGGTCCACGGTGGGGAATCGGCCAAGTTCGCCTAGGCTGAGAGCGTGAGTTCCGAGTCCGAGCGGTACTCGGCGGCGGTTGAGGACTATCTCAAGGTGATCTACGCGTTCGAAGAACGCGAGGGCGGCAAGATCACCACTACCCGGCTGGCCGAGCGGTTGGGGGTTTCCGCGTCGTCGGTTTCCGGCATGGTGCGGAAGCTCTCCGCGCTGGACCTGCTGGAGCACCCCAGGTACGGCACCATCGAGTTCACCGAGACCGGCCGTCAGGTTGCCCTCGGTGTCGTGCGGCGGCATCGGCTGATCGAGCTGTACCTGGTCACCGAGCTGGGGTACGGCTGGGACGAGGTGCACGACGAGGCCGAGGTACTCGAGCACGCCGTGTCCGACCAGCTGCTCGAGCGGATCGCCGACCGACTGGGGAATCCGAGGGTGGACCCGCACGGCGACCCGATCCCCAGCAAGGAGGGCCGGCTGGAGCCGTGGAAGGCGCGCCGGCTGTCGACCGTTCCGCCGGGCACGGTCGGTGAGTTCGTCCGGGTAGACGATGTCGACCCCGGCATGCTTCGGCATCTGACCGCCGAGGGCATCCAGCTGGGCGCCCGGCTCGAGGTGATGGAGCGGGCCCCTTACGGCGGGTCCTACCTGGTGCGGATCGGGGAGTCGCCGAGGGACGTGACCCGCCAACTCGGACCGGCGCTGGTCAACGCGATGTGGGTCGGCGTACCCGACTGAAACCTTGTTGTTCGGCCTTCCACATCTTAAAGTTAGGCATGGCGAAACCTGGGCCCGGCGAGACCCCCGGCGTGGTCGAGGTCAGCCGCTCGGCCGCTGATCCGGCCGCTCCGCTCACTGAAATCGCCAGGGCTGAAGCCGTGGTGCTGTCCGGGCGCGGCGCCACCCTGCACGAGCTGCGCGCCCGGGGCCCGATCCGAGGTGCCATCGCGCTGCTCGGGCCGGCGTTCGTGGCGGCCGTCGCCTACGTCGACCCGGGCAACTTCGCAACCAACTTCGAGGCCGGCGCGCGGTACGGCTACGCGCTGGTCTGGGTGATCGTGGCAGCCAACCTGATGGCCATGCTGGTGCAGTACCTCTCCGCCAAGACGGGCGTAGCCACCGCGCGGGACCTGCCCGAACTGTGCCGGGAGTACCTGCCCCGGCCGGTCTCGCGGGGTCTCTGGGTACAGGCCGAGCTGGTCGCCATGGCCACCGACCTGGCGGAGTTCGTCGGCGCCGCGGTGGGCCTCAACCTGCTGTTCGGGGTGCCGCTGTTCCCGGCCGGTCTGATGACGGCGGTGGTGGCGTTCGGCGTTCTGGCCCTGGAGCAGCGAGGCTACCGGCGCTTCGAGCTGGCCATCGCCGGCCTGCTGGGCATCGTCTTCCTCGGCTTCGCCTATGACCTGCTGACGGTGGGCGCGTCGGTCCGGGGCACGCTGAGTGGGCTGCTGCCCACCTTCCCCGACTCGAACGCCGTGATGCTGGCCGCCGGCATCATCGGTGCCACGGTGATGCCGCACGTGGTGTACCTGCACTCCGCGCTGACCAAGAACCGGGTCGCGGTGCGCGACGACAACGAGCGGCGCGAGGTGCTGCGCTTCCAGCGCCTGGACGTATTCATCGGGCTGGGCGCCGCGGGGGTGATCAACCTCTGCATGCTGGTCATCGCCGCGTCGCTGTTCAGTGCCGAGTCGGGGGCAACCGGGCACTCCGGCGTGGACTCCCTTGAGGCCGCGCACGCCGGGCTGGGCTCGCTGGTCGGCGGCGGCGCGGCGCTCGCTTTCGCGGCGGCGCTGCTCGCCTCCGGGCTGTCCTCGTCCAGCGTGGGCACCTACGCCGGCCAGGTGGTCATGCAGGGGTTCATCCGCCGGCGTATCCCGCTTTACCTGCGCCGGGGGCTGACCATGCTGCCCGCGTTGGTAGTGCTCGGGCTGGGCCTGCCCACCACCGCCAGCCTGGTCGCCTCGCAGGTCGTGCTCTCCTTCGGGATCCCGTTCGCGCTGGTGCCGATGATCATGCTCACCCGCCGGGCGGACGTGATGGGAGCGTTGGTCAACCGACGGATCACCACAGTGGCCGCCAGCGTGATCGCTGTGCTGATCATCTCGCTGAACGTGTACCTGATCTACGACCTGCTGGCCGGCTAGCGGTCAACGGCCGGGGGACTTCAGGCGGGTGCGAACTCGGGTCGGGTGCCGGGCACCTCGCTGGGGTGCGAGATGGATCTCCGCGCGGTCTCCGGGATGAGCACGATCGGGACGATAGCGATCAGAGCGGCCGCCATGATGTAAAAGGCCGGGATCGAGGTGTTGCCGGTCTTGGTGATCAGTGCGGAGATGGCGATCGGCGCGGTGCCGCCGAACATGGCGGTGGACAGGCTGTAGCCGATGGACATGCCCCCGTAGCGGTTCTTGGTGGGGAACATGGCCGGGAAGGTGGAGCCGATCGTGCCGAGCATCAGCAGGAGCAGCACCCCGAGCACGGCCAGCCCCAGGGTCACCGGCAGCACCGCGCGCAGGTTGATCAGCGCAACCGCCGGATAGCTCAGCACCAGGAAGCCGACCGCTGAGGTGAGCAGCAAGGGCTTGCGGCCGATCCGGTCGGACAGCGCGCCCACCGGGGCGATCAGCAGCATCATCACGAGCATGATGCCGATCAACGTCAGGTTTGACTCGGCCTCGCTGATCCCGAGTACCTGGGTCAGATAGGTCGGCATGTAGGTGAGCACGGTGTAGTCGGCCACGTTGAGCAGGATCACGATGCCCATCAGATTCAAAATCTGCGGCCAGTTGTCCGAGAGCATCTCGCCGAACGGCACCGACTGGGGCTCCCCGTGTGCGAGCTGCTGGAAAGCGGGGGTGTCCTCCAGCTTGTTCCGCAGGTAGAAACCGATCAGACCGAGCGGCGCGGCGATCAGGAACGGGACTCGCCAGCCCCAGCTGTTCATCGCCTGCTCGGACAACGACAGCTGGAAGACGGTGGCCAGGCCGGCGCCGAGCACGTAACCGCCCAGCGTGCCGAACTCGAGGAAGCTTCCGAAGAACCCGCGTCGTTGGTCCGGGGCGTACTCGGCGATGAAGGTGGCCGCTCCGCCGTACTCACCGCCGGTGGAGAAGCCCTGGATCAGCCGCAGCAGCACCAGCAGCAGCGGGGCGGCCACGCCGATGCTTGTGTGCGGGGGGATCAGCCCGATGCAGAGGGTGGCGCCGGACATGAAGAGGATCGTGAGCGACAGCACCCGGCGGCGACCGAACTTGTCGCCGAGCGGTCCGAGCACGAAGCCGCCCAGTGGTCGCAACGCGAAGGGGATGGCGATGCCGGAGAAGGTCAACAGGGTGCGGGCGGCCGGGCTGCTGTCCGGGAAAAAGTTCAGCCCGATGCTGGTGATCAGGTAGCTGTAGATGGCGTAGTCGAACCACTCCACCGCGTTGCCCATCGCGGCGCCGGCGACCGCGCGCCGCACCACCCGTTCGTCGGGTTCTGGTTGGCTCGTCGAGTTCGGCTCCGCAGAGCTCATCCTGCTCCCTCCGCCGCACCGGTTCCCCCGAATCCGGGCGCACTGCGATTTTTGTCCATCTTCAGTTCCCAGACACGCCGCGGGTTAACCGCCGAATCCGACGACGTTCGTCACACTTTCCAGGCCCTCGCCCCGGTCCATCGCGCGCAGATGCTGGCGGGCAGCCACCCAGACGTACGCCCAAGCCACGGCGCCCTGCTCGGGCAGGGTGACGCGCACCCGGCGGTAATCGGAACCCTCGTAGTTGTCCAGCGCCGGCAACAGCCCTTCGGGGTCGCGCAGGCCCATCAGCGTGCCTGGCACGTCCGGATGCTCGCCGAGCAGCATGGCCGGCCAGCCCAGCCCGGTGTCGTGCCTGCTCCCGCTGGCCAGCGCCGGCCGGGACTCGCCGCTGGCGTACGGCGCGACCAGTCCCCAGCCGGACTGTCCAGGCTGGAGCAGTCCGTACCCGAACAATGCGTCCGGCCACTGGTCGGGGTGCGGCTCGCCGATGACCTCATCGGCACTCAGCCCGTCGCTCGTCGCCGGCGTGCCGATCAGCCCGTGCGCCTCGGCCTGGCCGAGCGAGGCACACCGCACCGGCGCGCCACCCACCAACAGCGGGGCCCGGATCGTCCCGGCCGCCAGGTAACTCCAGGGGCGCTCGATCAGCGCGCCGTCCGCGGTGCGGACCTGTCCGGTGCGCAGCCGGGCCAGCCGGTAGCGCTGGCCGCGCCCCTCGCACCGGTCCAGCACGGCGACCTGCTCGGGAGTGGCCAGCCACACCGCATGTCTCTCGGTGACTCCTGGCGCGGCGGCCAGCACCGCCGGGCGTTGGCCGTCCCGGACCCGGAAGCCGGCTGCCCACACCGCCGCGACTCCTTCGGTCACCGCGTCCAGCACCACCACCGGCCCGGTCAGGCCGAGCTGCTCGCGCAGCCAGGTGATCTTCGAGGGGCACTGGTTGGAGCCGTAGCTGAGCACCGGCACCCTGGCCGCGAGCGGTGCCGAGTACCGGGCGGCCAGCCAGTCGTCCAGGTCGACCTGGCCGCCGTCGGGCGTGTCCAGCCGCCACCCGGAGTACCGGGACGGGTCCGGGTCCAGCCGATACCCGACGCCGTCCAGGTGGACGAAGGAGCAGTCGGGGGTGGCCCCGGGGTAAGGGTCGGCCGGAAAGTCGGCGTCGGTGAAGCGTTTGGTCGGACCGGGCACCCGATCTACGGTAGGCAGCGATGTTCTCGCGCGCGATCGACGGAGTGGTCGGCCGGCGGCGCGGCACATGACCCGGCGGGCGCCGACCGCGTTGGGCCGAGCTGGCCCGAGGCTCTCGTTTCGGCTGCTGCTCGGTGTGTGCACGCTCGCCACCTGCGGCTATTCCGTGCTGCTCTCGGTGGTGCCGCTGTGGGTGGCCCGGGGTGGATCGGGGGCGTTCGGCGCCGGCACGACCACCGGAGTGTTCATGCTCACCACCGTGGCCACCCAGCTCGGCGTGCCGTGGCTGCTGCGCCGGTACGGGCACCGGATGGTGCTGGGCGTCGGGCTGGTGCTGCTGGGCGCGCCCGCGCCGCTGCTGGCGCTGTCCGCCGAGCTGCCCCCGGTGCTCGTGCTGTCCGCGCTGCGTGGCATCGGGTTCGGCCTGTTCACCGTGGCCAGCGGGGCGCTGGTGGGGGAGCTGGCGCCGGCCACCGAGCACGGCCGCTCGACGGCGCTGTTCGGCATGGCCACCGGGGTGCCGCAGCTGCTGTTGCTGCCGACCGGTGTCGGTGTGGTGGAGCACCTCGGATTCACCGGGGTGTTCATGGCGGCCGCCCTCCCGCTGCTCGGCCTGGCGCTGCTGCCGTTCATGCGGTCCTCGGCGCGGACTGCCGGGCCGACGGCGGGCGCGGCGCGGGAGGCTTCGTCGGGGTTGGCTCCCGGTGTGGCGCCGAGCCCGGATCTCGCTCCGCCGCCGCTGCCCGACCGGCCGGGCGATCCGAGGACGCGTCGCCGCGCGGGCTTGCTCGGGCCGGCGCTGGCCATGCTGACCTGCGCGACCGCCCAGGGCGCGCTGATCACCTTCCTGCCGCTGGCGGTGGCCGCGAGCAGCACCGGGGGACGGCAGCCCGCGGAGCTGGCGGGGTGGGTGAGCGCGGTGGTGCCCATCGCGCTGTTCGGCACGGCCGGTGGGGCCTTGGTGGGTCGGGTGGTGGCCGGGCAGCTGGTGGACCGCCGAGGCATGGGCGGCCGGTTGCTCGGCCCCGGCATGCTGCTCAGCGCGGTCGGCATGCTCGCCGAGATGCTGGTCGCGCGGACCCCCTCGACGGGTGTGGCGGTGCTGCTGGCCGGCGGCGCGGTACTGGTCGGGTTCGGTTTCGGGCTGGTGCAGAACGACTCGATGGTGACCATGTTCGCGACGGCCGGCGCGACCCGCTACGGCCGGGCGAGCGCGGTCTGGAACATCGCCTACGACGCGGGTACCGGCGCCGGCGCGGTGGGCCTCGGCGCGGTGGCCCAGCTGTTCGGGTTCCAGGCGTCGTTCGCGGCCGGCGCCCTGCTGCTGGTGCTGGTCGCGCCGCTCACCAGAGGCTCGGCCGGTCGGCGGCCGGCCTCACCCCGGGGCGGCAGTGGACAGGCCGGGTGACGCGGCGGCGGCCAGCGGCCGGTCGTCGTAGCTGATCAGCACGTCGACGTGCCACATCGAGGCCGTGAGTGGTTAGCGTGGCTATCGCAACGCTAACCACTCACGGGTTGCCTAGTGGCCTCGGGCGATCCATTCCTGCAGGTGTGGGGATTCCGCGCCGATTCGGGTGGAGTCGCCGTGTCCGGGGCGTACCTGGGTGTCGCCGGGCAGGGTGAGCAGCTTCTCCCGGATGGAGGTGATGATCGTGTCGAATGAGGAGAATGATCGGCCGGTGGCGCCGGGGCCGCCGTTGAACAGTGTGTCGCCGCTGAACACGGTGCCCAGTTCCGGGGCGTAGAGGCAGGACGAACCGGGGGAGTGCCCGGGGGTGAGCAGTACCCGCAGCTCGATGCCGCCGGCGCGCAGTATGTCCCCGTCGGCGAGTTCGCCGTCCGGTTTGCGGTCCGGCCAGGTCATCTCCCACAGCGGTGCCTCGGCCGGGTTCAGCAGGATCGGGCAGCGGAACCGGTCGGCCAGCGCCGGGGCCTGGTTCACGTGGTCGTCGTGCGCGTGTGTGCACACCACGGCGACCACGCGGCGGTCGGCCACGGCGGCGGCGATGGCGTCGGCGTCGTGCGCGGCGTCGATCACCAGCGCCTGCGCTGCGTCGCCCACGATCCAGACGTTGTTGTCCACCTGCCAGGTGCCGCCGTCCAGGGAGAACGTCCCGGAGGTGACCACGTTCTGGATCGGGTGCGCTTGGCTGCTTGCGCTGCTCATGCCTGCGCTCCGTGCTCGTTGCGCCGGCTCACAGCAGCACCACCGAGCGCAGCACCTCGCCGCGTTCCATCCGGTGGAAGGCTTCTTCCACGTCGTCCAGGCTGATCGTCTCGGAGACGAACTTCTCCAGCGGCAGCCGGCCCTGCAGGTGCAGCTCGATCAGCGCC
>DASWST010000160.1:0-2316 GCA_036402515.1 Pseudonocardia sp. | reverse complement strand
GGCCCGGAGGTGAACGGCCCCGGGGAGGCACTGCTGGTCGCCCTCGCCGGCCGACAGCAGGCACTGGCCGATCTCAGTGGCCCCGGTCTCGCCACGCTGACAGAACGAGTAGTCGGCACCCGCGGAGCCGTTCCGTAAATGGAACCGCTTCCGGGAAAGCTGCGTTCGAACTAAGGTTCGAGCGGTGTGCGAAACTGGAGCGTTTGTTCGGCTAAATCTGTGTCGTTTGCGGGCCTCGAGGCACCAGATGAGAAGGGTATCCCGGCCCCCCACGCTGGATGGCCGGGAGTTCGGCATGTTCGCCCACGACTGGCGCCTCGAACCGCGTGAGCGGTGGCGGAACCGCCAGGTGGACCTGGAGCCATACGGCACCGAGTGAGCCGGGGCGGTCCGACCCGCGGTCAGGCGCCGTGTTCTCCGACCGACTCAGTGACCCGCTCGCCGGCGATCAACACCGCGGCGCGCTCTCCGATCATCGTGGTTGCCACATGGGTGTTCACGCTGGGGATGGTGGGCATCACCGAGGCGTCCGCCACTCGCAGGCCGTCGATGCCGTGCACCCGCAGCTCGGGGCTGACCACCGCGTCCGGTCCCTCGCCGAACGCGCAGGTGCCGACCGGATGGAAGTAGCTGCCTGTGGAGAGCCGAAGGTGTGCCTCCAGCTGAGCACGCCGACTCGCGGTGGGCCCGGGCAGCACCTCGCCGGCCCGCCACTCGTCGAACGGTTCGGTGTGTGCGATCTCCCGGATCACCTCAATGCCCTTGACCAGGCGGTCCACGTCGCTCTGCATGCCCAACAGGCCCAGGTCCAGCACCGGCGGTGAGGTCGGCGAATCATCCCGCAGCCGCACGCTCCCCCGGCTGTCCGGCACGGTGGCCAGGCAGAAGGTGTAGCTGTTCGGCGGGGACTGCACGGTGGGCAGATGGAACGGCACGTGGGAGAAGATGAGGTGCATGTCCGGCCCGGGCAGGATGGGGTCGCTGCGCCAGGACATGGACACCTCGGCCAGGTTGTTCGCGCCGGGTGGGATCTCCCGGCCGGCCTGGTAGACGATGCTGGCGAGCGGGTGGTCCCGCAGGTTGCGGCCCACCCCGGGCAGGTCGTGAAGGGGCCGCACGCCCACCGCGCGCAGCTCGTCGGCCGGGCCGATCCCGGACAGCATCAGCAACCGGGGTGAGTCGATGCTGCCGGCACAGAGGATCACCTCGACGGCCGCGTTGGCCTGGGTCACCTCACCGTCGCGCAGGTACTCCACGCCAGTGCAGCGGTCGCCGTCCAGCAGCAGCCGGGTGGCCCGGGAGTCGGTCGACACGGTCAGGTTCGGCCATAGCGCGATGATCGGGTGCAGGTATGCGTCCGCCGCGGTCTGCCTCCCGCCGTCGACGATGGCCAGGTCGTGCCAGCCCGCCCCCTCCGGCTGGGCCCCGTTGGGGTCCGGGGTACGTGGGTAGCCGGCCGCTGAGGCGGCGGCCAGGAAGACGGCCGAGAGCGGGTGCGGGTTGCGAGCGGGACCTGGCCGCATCGGTCCGTCCTGGCCGCGCCACGCCGGATCGGCTCCCGGGACCGTCTCCATCCGCCGCAGGTAGGGCAGTACCTCCTGATAGGACCAGCCGGCGCCGCCGGCCGCCGCCCAGCTGTCGTAGTCGTGCGGGTGGCCGCGCAGGTAGACCATGCCGTTGATGGCGCTGCTGCCGCCCAGGGTGCGTCCCCTCGGCACGGGCAGCTCGAGCCCGTTGAGCCCACGCTGCGGCGTGCTCACGTAGGCGTAATCCACCTCAGTGCCCCAGAGGGTCGGCCACGCCCCCGGAATCCGCAGGTCAGGCAGGGTGTCCGGGGGTCCGGCTTCGAGCAGCAACACCCGGGTGTCGGCGCGCTCGGACAGCCGGGCGGCGAGCACGCAGCCCGCCGAACCGGCTCCAACCACTATGTAGTCGTGCTCCTGACGCGCCGCGTCGGCCATCCCTGTCCCCTCGTCCACGATCAGGAAATCGAAACCGTGGAGCAGTACACCGGGCCGCCGCACACACACCGCGGACAATCCGTCGAGGTTTTGTGGACAACCCGCGTCAAGGTGGGATCCCTCCAGGACAAGCGGCCAGATTGTGATCCACGCTCTGACCAAAACGGAGCTGCCCAGGCTTCAGCTGTCCCCCCTGCTGCGCGCAACGCTGAATGGCCGAGCGGTTGCGGCTGACGACCGGGCGGGTGAGCCCATGGGCTCAGGTGAGGGCGGCGACCAGCAGGGCGAAGGCGGCGATGATGACGGCGACGCGGACGTAGTGGAAGCGGTCCCAGCGGTTCATCTGCTCCTTCCA
>DASWST010000159.1:0-62994 GCA_036402515.1 Pseudonocardia sp. | reverse complement strand
TGGTGTGCCCAGGATTCACCCACTCCGAGCTGGCCAACCAGGGCGGTGACCCGGAGGTACAGGCCGCCGTCCGGGCAGCGACCGAACAACTCGCCATCCCGGCTTCCGCCGTCGCGGACGCCATCGGTTACGCGGTCGGCCAGCCCGACAACGTGGACGTGAACGAACTGATCGTCCGCTCCCCCCTTCAAGGCTGATCACGCCGCCAGCAACTTCGCATACCTGGCCTGCACTTCGCACAGTGTGTGACCTATGCGAAGTGCACCCTGGGTATGCGAAGTGGGAGGGACGGTGCGTGGCGGCGGCGCGCCACGGAGTACCGAGGGGGCGGCGGACGTCAGCGCTTGGTGCCCGTGGTTGCGGTGTGGAAGTTGCGGAGTGCGGCGGCGGTTTCGGTGGGGCGTTCCTCGGGGAAGAAGTGGCCGCCGTCCACCGCCGCGCCGCTGACTTGATCCGCCCACCCGCGCCACAGGGCCAGCGGACCGCCCGCGTCGGCGTACCAGGTGTCCACCGCGCCGCTTCGAGCCCACAGAGCCAGCACCGGGGCGGCGATCCGGTGGCCGGCCAGCCGGTCCAGCGCGTCGTGCTCACTGTCCAGGGTGGCCGCCGCCCGGTACTCCTCGCAGATCGCGTGCGCGTGCTCGGCGTCGGCCAGCACGGCGGCGTAGGCGGCGCGGACCGCCGGCGGAAACGCCGTCGACGCCGAGCCCCAGGCGTCCGCGCAGTCGTCGATCACCGCGCCCGGCACCGCGGTGAGCAGCCGCTCGGGCAGCGGCGCCGGCTGGGCCAGCAGCGACCATGGCCAGAACCCGGTGGTCAGCCGGGCATCGGCCCGCTGCCACACCTCGGCGGTGGGTACCACGTCGAGCACGGCCAGCCAGGACACCCGATCCGGGTGGTCCAGTGCGAGGCGGTAGCCGACCCGGGCACCCCGGTCGTGTCCGACCACAGCGAAGCGCCGGTGGCCGAGCCGATCCATCAGCGCGACCAGGTCGGCGGCCATGGCCCGCTTGGCGTAGCGGGCGTGGTCGGCGGTGGACGGCGGGCAGCCGCTGCGCCCGTAGCCGGGCAGGTCGGCGCACACCACGGTGCACTCCCCGGTGAGAAGCGGCGCCACATCCCGCCACATCAGGTGGGTCTCCGGGAACCCGTGCAGCAGCAGCACCGGGGGTCCCTGGCCGGCCCACCGCGCGAAGACCGCCGAGTCGCCGACAGAGACCAGCTCGGAGCTGAACCCAGGGAACGCCGCCACGCCGTCCGAGTCCCTGCCCACGCCGGCCATCTTGGCTCCCCCGGCGTTGGCGCGCAGGGTGGGAGGAGCGCTCAGGTCTGGGTCTTGTAGACGTTGTAGAGGATGGGGCCGACCAGCTTGGTATAGCCACCGACCGACTTCTGCATGCCGGTGAGGAAGGCGGTGTCACCGAATTTGACCATGGCGGCGTAGCTGTAGAAGGCGGCCTGCAGATCGCCGTAGTGTCCCTTCGCCTCCTCCTCACTACGGGAGGCGTTCACGGCGGCGATCGCCCGCTGGATCGCCAGGTCGTCGGTCCAGCCCGGCCAGCTGGGCTGCAGGAAAATGTAGGCGGCCGGGGTCGGCTCGAAGTTGAAGCCGGTGATGAACATGTCCCATCCGTCCGGCTTGGCGCGGTTCGCCAGCACCGTCGCCCAGTCGGTGACCACCAGGTCGACATTGACCCCGATGGCCTTCAGCTGCTGCTGGACAACGACCGCCGAGTTGTACATGTAGTCGTAGTCGTGCGTGGTGAGGAATCGCAGCGTCTGGCCCTGGTAGCCGGCCTGCTGGAGAAGCTGTCTCGCCCTTGCCAGGTCGGTCTTGTTGTAGGCCGCGGTCCCCGCCGGGGTGTAGGAGCCGGTCATGGTGGGCACGCTCAGCGCGCCGTTGAGTTGATAGAACTGCTCGGTAGAGAATCCGGCCTTGAGCACCGAGTTGACATCAATCGCCGACTGCACCGCTTGGCGCATCGCCGGGTTGCTCATCGGCCCGGCCTTCTTGTTGAACACCAAGCCGATCAAGCTGTTGGACTCGATCGAGGTGGCGAGGTTCGGATCGCTCTGTACCTGCGGGAGATGATCCGGCGACATGTAGAACGCCATCTGGTACTGCCCGGTCTGCAAACCGGACAGCCGGGTGGAGGCGTCCGGGACGATGTCGTAGTACAGGTTGTCCACCCCGGGCTTCTTCTCACCAGCCAACCCCGACGGCGGCCCCGACGGCGAGGTGTACCCGGCGTATTTCTCCAGGTGGATGAACTGATCCTTGCGCCATTCCACCAGCTTGTAAGGACCGGTACCCACGATGTCCCCGACGCCCGATGGGCCCTTGTTAGCGATCACCGAGGCCGGCATCACGACCGGCGGCTGGCTGGCATCGGCGAGCAACAGCATGCCGGTGAACAGCGGCTTTGGCGTGGTGATCTCGACCTTGTCCGGGGCCGGACTGGTGACCTTCGCGCCGGCGAAGAAGTTCCGGCCGGTGACCGCATCGGCCATCCACCGGTTCACTGATGCGATGACGTCGTCGGCGGTCATCTTCTGGCCGTTGTGAAAGGTGACGTTGGTGCGCAGGGTGAAGTCGAACTTGGTGAAGTCCGGCGAGACCTGGAACGACTGGGCCAGCACGGGCTGCGGCCGGTACTGGGCGTCCAGTGCGACGAGCCCCTCGAAGATGTTGCTGCCGATATCGCGGGTGGTGGTGGCCGTGGTGGCGACCGGGTCCAGCGTGGCCGGCTGGGCGTTCCACGCGACGTGGAAGTCCCCGCCGGTGATCGGCGCGCCGGATGGACCTCCGCTGCCGGCTGAGGAGCACGCCGTCACAGTGAACGCGACCACCGCCGCGGCGAAGAATCTCTTCACAATCACGCCACCGCTCCTTCGTAGAGATGACAGGCCACCACGTGGCCTTCCGAGACTGTTCGCCGAGCCGGAACTTCGGTGGCGCACCGGGGCATCGCGAAAAGACAGCGCGTGTGGAACGTGCAGCCGCCAGGCGGGTTCGCCGCCGACGGCACCTCACCGGAGAGCACGACCCGTTCCCGGCGCCCCCGGGGACGCGCGAGGGGAACCGCCGACAGCAACGCCTGGGTGTACGGGTGTTTCGGCTCGGCGTACAGGCTCGCCGTCGGTGCTTCCTCGACCAGTTCGCCCAGGTACATCACGCCGACCCGGTCGGAGATGTGCCGGATCACGCTCAGATCGTGGGAGATGAAGAAATAGGTCAGTCCGAACTCCCGTTGCAGCTCGCGCAGCATGTTGATGACCTGAGCCTGAATCGACACATCGAGCGCGGAAACCGGTTCGTCACAGATGATCAGCTCAGGTGAGACGGTCAATGCCCGCGCGATCCCGATCCGTTGCCGCTGGCCGCCGGAGAACTCGTGCGGGAAGCGGTAGTAGTGCTCCTCGGAGAACCCCACCCGCTCCAGCATCTGGAAAGCCCGGTCGCGCCGGCCAGCCGGGTCGAGGATCCGGTGGATCGTCATCGCCTCTTCCAGGATCGCCCCCACCCGCTTGCGCGGATTCAGCGAGGAGTACGGGTCCTGGAAGATCATCTGAATCTTCTTGCGCAGTCCGCGAAGCTCGGAGCGGCTGAGCGTGAACACGTCGCGGGACTCGAACAGCGCCTCCCCGCCAGTCGGCTCGACCAGCCGCGGCAGGGCTCGTCCGGTCGTGCTCTTGCCGCAGCCGGACTCACCCACCAGCCCGTAGGTCTCCCCGCGCCACAGCTGGAAGGACACGTCGTGCACCGCCCGCACCCGGCCACGCAGCCGGCCCGCGGTGGACCGGATCTCATACACCTTGGACAGGCCCCGAACATCCAACAACGGGACGTCGAGCAGCGGGCTAGACATGGCTGACCCCAGCCCATTCCGGGAGCTCGCTGTGCCGACGGCAACGCACCGAACGATCCCCGTCAACCGGCAGCAGCTCGGGGGCATCGTCCCGGCAGGCCGGCTCGGCGAACAGGCACCGGTCTGCGAACCGGCAGCCCTTCGGCACCTCCCACAGCGTGGGGACCTTTCCGCCGATCACGTGCAGCGGCCCGGACGTGTCACCGGTCAGGCTGGGGATCGAGGCCAGCAGGCCCCGGGTGTAGGGGTGCGCGGGGCGGGTGAAGATCTCGTCCACCGGCGCCTGCTCGATGACCTGGCCGAGGTACATGACCACGACCCGGGTGCACACCTCGGCGACCACGCCCATGTCGTGGGTGATCAGGACGGTGCCCATGTTCGACCCGTCCCGCAGCTCCGCGATCAGGTCCAGGATCTGCGCCTGGGTGGTGACGTCCAATGCGGTGGTCGGCTCGTCGGCGATGAGCAACTTGGGCCGGCAGGACAGCGCCATGGCGATCATCACCCGCTGGCGCATCCCGCCGGACAGCTCGTGCGGGTAGCGCCGCAGGCAGCTCGCCGGCGCCGGGATGCCGGTCTCCGCCAGTGCTCGCTCGGCGAGCGCGCGGGCCTGCTCCCGGGACACCTCCTGGTGCAGCAGGATGGCCTCCTCGAGCTGGTTGCCCACCGTGTACACCGGGTTCAGCGAGGTCATCGGGTCCTGGAAGACCATCGCCACGCTGCCGCCCCGGACCTGGCGCATCGCCTCGGCGGTCAACCCGAACAGGTCGACACCGTCCAGCAGGACCTCGCCGGAGTACCGGGTGGACCGCTCGTCCAGCAACCGCATGATGGACTCGGCGGTCACGCTCTTGCCGCAGCCGGACTCCCCGACCAGGCCGACGATCTCGCCCGGCGCGACCTCGAAGGACACCCCGTCCACCGCGGTCACCTCGCCGCGGTCGGTGGCGAACCGGGTGCGCAGCTCCTTCACCCGCAGCAACATCAGCGTGTCACCACCTGACGCGGGTCGAGCAGATCCCGCAGGCCGTCGCCGAGCAGGTTGATGCTCAGTACGGTGAGCATGATCGCCAACCCGGGGAAGACCGTCATCCACCAGCCGTTATAGATGACGGTCTTGCCCTCGTAGAGGATGTTTCCCCAGCTGGGCGCGGGCGCGGGCACGCCGGCACCGACGAAGCTCAGCGCCGCTTCGACGATCAGCGAGTCGGCGAAGATGAACGTCGCCTGCACGACCAGCGGGGACATCAGGTTGGGCACCACGGTGAGCCACAGAATCCGCGTTGGCCCCGCGCCGAGCGCGTTCAGAGCCTCGACGTAGGTCTGGGTCTTGACTACCAATGCCGCCGCCCGGACCACCCGCGCCACGTGCGGCGTGAACACCACGGTGAGCGCGACGATCACGTTCGAGGTCTTGGCGCCGAGCGCAGCCATGATCGCGATGGCCAGCAGGATCGCCGGGAAGGCCATCAGACCGTCGACGATGCGCATCAGGATCGCGCCGGTTCGCCGGTAGAACGCGGAGTAGAGCCCGAGCACCAGGCCCAGCGCCGAGCTGAACACCGCGACCAGGCAGCCGATCAACAGCGAGCTCCGGCCACCCGCCAGGATCCGGCTGAGCAGGTCTCGGCCGAAGGTGTCGGTGCCCAGGATGTGGATTCCGCCCGGGGTTTGCAGCCGATTCGCCGGATCCACCGAATATGGGTCCTGGCCCAGGAAGATCGGCACCACTAGGGCGGCCAGCAGCATGAACGCGAAGATCACGCCGCCGCTGACCAGCAACTGATTGCGGCTGATCCGCCGAAACAGCAGGTTCCGCCGCTCGTGGCGCAGCGCCCGCCGGATGAGCTGGGCCGGCGTCTCGGTCGTCTTGGTGACGGTGGAGGTCATGTCACGCCTGACCTCTCGGCGCGGATCCGGGGATCCAGCACCCCGTACAGCAGGTCCACCACGAGGTTGATCAGCACGTAGATCAGGGCGATGGTGAGCACCACCCCCTGGATGACCACGAAGTCCCTGCGCTGGATCGAGTTGATCACGAGCTGCCCCATGCCCGGGATGTTGAACACGGTCTCGATCACCACCGCGCCGGTCATCAGCGCTCCGAAGGACTGCCCGACCACGGTCATGATGGGCAGGGCGGCGTTCTTGACGGCGTGCTTGTAGACGGTGAGGAAGTCGCTCACCCCCTTGGCCCTCGCGGTCTTGATGTAGTTGCTGCCCAGCACGTCGAGCATCGAGGAGCGCGACATCCGGGCGATCAGCGCCGCCTGCATCGCGGCCAGCGCGACCGCCGGGAGCACCAGGAAGCGCAGGAACGCACCGAGACCATCGCCCGGGTCGCGGTACCCGCCGGAGGGCAGCCAGCCCAGCAGCACGGCGAAGACCAGCACCAGGAACAGCCCCAGCAGGAAGCTCGGGACGGACACCCCCAGCAGGGCGACCCCCATGAACGACTGGTCGACCGCGGTGCCCCGGTGCCGGGCGGCGGTGATCCCGGCCGGAACCGCGACGGCCACCGCCAGCACCTCGGCGAAGATCGCGAGCGCGAGCGTGGGCCCCAGGTGGCTGCCGATCGCGGCCGAGACATCCTGGTGCAGGAACACCGAGTAGCCGAGATCACCCCGCACCACCCGGCCCGCCCAGTCCAGGAACTGTTCCCACAGCGGCTGGTCCAGGCCCATCGTTCGGCGAAGCGCCGCGACCTGGTCGGGTGTGGCGTCGGGGCCCAGCATGATCGCCGCCGGGTCACCCGGGGTGATGTGGATGACCAGGAAGACGGTGACGCCGACCACGGCAAGAATCGGGATCAGGGCGAGCATCCGCTTGCCCGCGTAGGCGATCACCAGCGCCGTCCCCTCACCGAGTGGCCGGAGCCAGCCAGATCGCGGAGGCGGTCAGCATCGCTTCCACGGCCCGCCGCAGCGTCGGTCGCAGGCCGGTGGGCACGAACTGTGGTGAGTGGTTGCTCGGTGCCTGCCCGGACGCCACCGCGAGGTGTGCTCTGGTGGGGTCGGCCGGATAGAGCGCCGGGTCGAAACCGCCGAAGTTCCAGAACACCGAAGGCACCCCGGCGGCCTCGCCGAAGCAGCCGAAGTCCTCACTGCCCGCCTTCGGCTCCGTCTCGTGGACGTGGTCCGCGCCGAACGCCTCGGTGAACGCCGCCATGATCGTCTGGGTTGCCGCGACATCGTTCACACACAGCGGGAAGTCGTTGATCGGGGCGATCACCGGCTCCCGCTCGGCGCCCGCCGCGGCGGCCTCGGCGCGCACGATTCGGGTGATCGCGTCCAGCACGTGGGTGCGCACCTCGGGCTTGAAGGTCCGGACGTTGAGCTTCAACTCCGCCTCGGCCGGGATGACGTTCTCCTTGCTCCCGGCGTGGAACGAGGCCACGGTCACCACCGCGACGTCGTTCGGGGCAACCTCTCTGGCCACGATCGTCTGCAGCCGCAGCACGATGGACGAGGCGATCACGACGGGGTCGATGGTGGCCTGCGGCACCGCCCCGTGACCGCCCCGCCCATACACGGTGACCCGCAGGCTGTCGGCGGCAGCCATGAACACCCCGGGGCGTGCGTAGAGGTGGGTGCTCGGCGCCGAGGTGATGTGTTGCCCGAGCGCCACGTCGAACGGTGGAAAGCGGTCGAGGAAGCCGTCCTCGAGCATGGCACGCGCTCCGGCGCCCAGTTCCTCGGCCGGCTGGCAGACCGCGAGCACGCTGCCCGACCAGGCGTCCGGGTGCGCGGCGAGCTGCTCGACGGCGCCGACCAACGCGGCCATGTGGGTGTCGTGCCCACACGCGTGCATCACCGGTGTGGTCACCCCGTCCGGGTCGATCCCGGTGGTCCGACTGCGATAGGTAACCCGGTCGATCTCCTTGACCGGCAGCGCATCCATGTCGGCGCGCAGCAGCACGCCTGGCCCGACACCGTTGCGCAGCACGCCGACCACGCCCGTCTTGCCCACTCCGGTGGTCACCTCGCAGCCGGCGGCGGCGAGGCGCTCAGCCAGCACCGACGCGGTGCGTTTCTCCTGGAAGGACAGCTCGGGATGCTGATGCAGGTCCTGGTAGAGCGCCTCCAGGTCGTCGAGCCGGGTATCCAAGCCACTGATCAGCGTGCCGTGTGTGGCCATTTTCCCCCTCATAGCCAACCTCAATGGCCACGAAATTTAGGTTCGCGAAAGCAGCGCGACGTCACCCCCGGGTAACGATTGGATTTCTCGCCACGCGGTCCACTCGCATTCCGGAACGCTTGTACACGCGTGTGACCAGTGCGCTCTCCACGACGTCCGCCTCGACCACCCACGGCGCCTCGCTGGTGAACCGGTACAGGTCTTCCAGGGTTGGCACCCGCACACTCGCTACCAACTGGAACTTGCCCGTGGTGGCCGCCAGGTAACGCACCGACGGCGACGTCGTCATGGACTCGGCGAGCCGTGCGACGGCTCCGGGACGAGCGCGGATCCACAGCATCGCCTCGATCGCCTCGCCGAACACGCCGAAGTCCGGCACGGTGCGGATGAACAGGCGTCCCTGACGCAGCATCTCCTCCATCCGCCGCCGGACCACCGGTTCGGACGCCTGGACCTGCCGGGCCAACTGCTCGTGCCCCATCCGCCCGTTGCTCCGCAGCGCCTCCGCGATGGCCGTCTCGAGCGCGTCGTAGGGGGTCCAGTGATGGACGTCGAAGACCGGCACGGCCGGCTGCGCCTGCAGCGCCTCCACCTCCGCGGCGGAGAGCTCGCCGTTGTGCCAGGTGCCGGCGCCGCGGAAGTAGTGGATCATCGGGTCGGTGGTGACCGAGACCAGCCCCGGCAGCCGAGGCAGGGTGCGATCTACCAGGTCCGGCAGGTCCTGGAAAGGGCACCAGATCTCCGCGACGCAGTCCACCTCGCCGGTCAGCGCGTACACCATGATGCCGCCGGGGACCTCCGCCAGCGCCTCGGCCGTCTCCCGCGCATGGCCGAGACGGGACTTCAACTGAGCCAGCACGCTCCCGCCGCTCGGGGCCATCGCGGTAACCCGGACGGTGCCGGTCTCCAGCAGGCGGTTCGCCCGACGGTTGACGGTTCGCTCCGGTTCACCGAGCGCCGAGGCGATCTTGCGCCAGGTCGCCCGGCCATTGACCAACAGTGCGCCGGTGATCCGCCGATCCAGACCGTCGACCTTCAGGATCGGCGCCGGGGACGAGCCGTTCCCGGCTCGCGGATCATGATCCCGATGAGCGGGGCACGCGGAATCTCCGGCCAGCCCCATGTGTCACGGCCTTTCCCGCTGGCTCCGGCGAGCGCGACTCACCGCTGAAGATCGGGAATTTTACCGACTCGCTCGCTTTAGTGACTCGCGCTGGCAATTCTGGGTCAATCCGGCATCGCCAGGCCCAGGGCGGCGGCGCGCTCGGCGGCCTCGACGGGGAAGATGTTTTTCAGCACAAACGGGTCGGTGCCCAGCACCCAGTCCGGGGCCAGCGCGGCGGAGTACCGCTCGAAGTAGAGCAGCTGCTTGGTGAACAGGGTCAGCTCCGGGGGCGCCGAGCCGGAGTACTGCCGGGCGGTGGCCAGCAGCATGTCGGTGATCTTGCGCGAGTTCAGCCGGGAGATCGGGGCGTCCAGCAGCGGCCCGAACAGCGCGCCCAGCACCCAGCCGAGTTGGGCGTCGGTGCCCACCCCCGAGTCCAGCACGCCGCACCTGCGCAGCCCCCGGGCCACCCGCTCGAAGTCGCGGTCGAACATGGCGGTGTAGAGCATGTCCCGCAGCAGTTCCCGCCAGCTCGGCGCCAGTTCGCCCATGATGCCGAAATCCAGGTAGGCCAGCCGGCCGTCTTCGGTGATCCACAGGTTGCCGGCGTGCGCGTCGCCGTGGAACGGGCCGTGCAGGATGGCCGCCTCCAACCAGGCCTTCACGCCCCGGCGCAGCGGCAGCTCGCCGTCCAGCCCGCGCGCGGCGAGCTCCTCCGGGTTGTCCAGCGGGCAGCCGTACAGCCGCTGCATGCAGATCACCCTCGGGGCGCACCACGGCCAGTACACCCGCGGCACGGTGACCCCTGCGTTGTCGCCGAAGGCGGCCACCGAGGCGGCGAACCGCTCCTGGTTGCTGGCCTCCAGCGCGAAGTTGAGCTCCTTGCAGGTCACCTCGTGCAGCTGTACGACGATGCCGACCAGGCTGGCCAGCCGGACCAGCTCGACGCGCTGGTCCAGCACCCTGGCCAGCAGGTACATGATGCGCAGGTCGGTGATCATGCGGCGCTCGATGCCCGGGCGGCGCAGCTTGACCACCGCCGGGCGGCCGTCGGGCAGCACGCAGGCGTGCACCTGGGCGATGGACGCGGCGGACAGCGGCACGTCGTCGAACTCGGTGAACAGTTCGTGCACTGGCCGGCCCAGATCCTCGGCGACCACCCGCCGGGCCTGTTCGGCGGGGAACGGCGGCATGTTGTCCAGGCAGCGCAGCGCGGCGGTGCTCAGCTCCCCCGGGAACATCCCGGGGGAGGAGGCCATCAGCTGGCCCAGCTTGACGAAGGTGGGGCCCAGCCGGCCGAACGCGACCACCGCGCCGTCCGCCAATGCCGCTTCCCATCCGGTGCTCACCGGCGCGTGGCCGCTGGCAACCGGCGTGCGGCCGTTCGCCGGACCGGGCAGCCGGCGGGTGGCCCGGCGCAGCGCCTCGATCAGCGCCCAGCGCAGCCCGGCCGCCGTCAGGCCCCAGGCCAGCACCGCGCACACCACCACGACCCGGGCCAGCTCGGCCGGGCCGAACCGAGCCAGCGGCGGACGTGGCACGGTGAGTGCCTCGGCCGGCGGGCCGCTGGCGAATGGGCCGGCGAAACCGGCCGCCGGGGCGGCGACGTCAGGCCTCGCTCACCTGGACCGGCGCCGGCGGCCTCGGGGCGCGGGGCCGGCCGGGGTGAGCGCTGGGATGAGCAGCTCGGCGAGGAAGTCCTCCAGCTCGCCGGGTGGCTCGATCAGGATCAGCGAGGCGGTGATCCGCACCAGCCACTGGGCCAGCGCCATCGGGTCTCGCCGGGCCAGGTTCCCGGTGCCGATGGCCAGGCTGACCAGCGGTACGAACGCGGTGGTGGCCCGCTCCATCAGGTCCGGCACATCGCGGGCGACGAAGGAGCCGATCAGGTCCCGCTCGTCGGCCAACATCTTGGCCAGCACCGGGTGTGCCCTGGCCTCGCGGACCAGGGTGGCCAACAGGTCGACCACAGACTGCGGGCCGATCGGGAAGGTGATCCTGGCCGGCAGCGAACTGAGCAGTCGGTGCGAGTCCCGGGCGGCCAGCAGCATGGCCTGCTGTTCGATGTTGCCGACCTGGCGGTACACCGTGGTCCGGTTCACCCCGAGCTCCTGAGCGACGTCCTGGACCGAGGTGCGTCGCACCCCGTACCGGGCGAAGCAGCGCGAGGTGGCGTCCAGGAACGGGTCGAGCGAGGCCGGCGGGAGCGGGGGGAACCCCTGGATCGACTCCGGGAGCGGAAGTACGGACGGAGAGTCCACCCGCGGTCCCTCCAGGTCGGTCGTCGCGGTCTGTGTCATGGCAACCCTATCGAGTAGCGATACGCCCGGTGCTTGCGCCTCGATGCAACTATAGAGCAGTATTGTTGCACTGTGGCTGATTCGTTCGTACTCCGATTGAGCGGACCGGCCGAGGCAAGGAGGCGAGACGGATGACAGAGACGTCAGAAGTTCCGGCGCAGCGGGTGTCCCAGCGGGAGAAGACCGCGGAGCGGCTACTCAAGTCCTCGGCCGCCCGCTCGTACGACCCGGACGTCGACATCGACTGGTCCGCGCCCGTCGAGCCGGACAAGTACTACCTGCCTGAGCACCGAGTCTCCCTCTACGGGACCGAGCTCTGGGCGCAGCTGACCCCCGAGCAGCGCTACGAGCTGGGCAAGCACGAGATCATCAGCATCACCAGCTTCGGCATCTACTCCGAGGTCGCGCTGATGCACCTGCTGCTCAAGGTGGTCACCCAGCACGACCCGACCAGCCGGCACGCGCAGTACGCGCTGACCGAGGTGGCCGACGAGTGCCGGCACTCCACCATGTTCGGCCGGGGCATCGAGAAGTCCGGGCTACCCGTCTACCGGGCGCCCTGGTGGTTCCGCCACCTGCTCAACCTGACCTTGCTGCTGCCCATCGGCCCGGCCACCTACGGCGGAACGCTGCTGGTCGAAGAGGTGACCGACCGGCTGCAGCGGGAAACCATGGCGGACGAGAGCATCCAGTCCACCATCCGCATGATCAACAAGATCCACGTGTTGGAAGAGGCCCGGCACATCTCCTTCGCCAGGGCCGAACTCAATCGGATGGTGCCCAAGATGGGGCGCCTCGAGCTGGCGCTCAACCGGGTCGCGCTGGCCGCCGCCGCGCCGTTCCTGGTGCGGCTGATGCTGCACCCCAACGTCTACCGGGCGATCGGGCTGGACCCCAAGGAAGCGCGCAAGGTGGCCAGGGCCAACCCCCAGTACCAGCGGAGCGTTCGCTGGATGGGGGAACGGATCGTCGGGTTCCTCACCGAGGCCGGCATGATCAAGGGAGCCGTGACCAAGGCGCTGTGGCGGCGGTCGTTGCTGCTCGGCCCGGAGCGCTGAGCTCGCCCAGGCGCACGGTCCGCACCGGAAGGACTGACATGAACGCACCGACCGCCGAGGCGCCCGAAGGGGCGACGAACAGCCGAGTCGTGGAAGCGGGAGACGAGCTTGCGAGTCGACCCATCGATACCGAGGTGGCCATCATCGGCACCGGGTTCTCCGGGCTCGGCATGGGCATCGCACTGGTCAAGGACGGCCGGCACGACTTCGTCATCCTGGAGAAGGCCGACGACGTGGGCGGCACCTGGCGGGACAACAGCTACCCCGGCTGTGCCTGCGACGTGCAGTCGCACATGTACTCCTTCTCCTTCGAGCAGAACCCCAGCTGGTCGCGGATGTTCTCCCCGCAGCCGGAGATCTGGGAGTACCTGCGCCGGGTGACCGACAAGTACCAGCTGCGCCGCTACGTCCGCTTCGGCGTCGAGGTGACCGGCGCGCGGTGGGACCCCGAGTCGGGCCGCTGGATCCTGCGCACCCGCGGCACGTCCGGTGAGCCGGTGGAGTACCGGGCCCAGTTCCTGGTGGCCGGCGTCGGCGCGCTGCACATTCCGAACATCCCCGCGCTGCCCGGCATCGAGCGGTTCGCCGGCACCGCGTTCCACTCCGCGCAGTGGAACCACGACTACGACCTGACCGGCAAGAAGGTCGCCGTGGTGGGCACCGGCGCCAGCGCGATCCAGTTCGTGCCGGAGATCGCCGGCCAGGTCGAGAAGCTCACCCTGTTCCAGCGCAGCGCGCCCTGGGTGCTGCCCAAGCTGGACCGGGAGCTGCCCGGCTGGGCGAAGACGCTGTTCCGGGTGTTCCCGCCGGCCCGCCGGGCCTACCGGGCGGGGGTGTACTGGATCAATGAATCCCTCGCGCTGGGCTTCAACGGGCACCCCGCGCTGCTCCGGGCTGTGGAACGAATCGGCCGGCGGCACCTGGCGCGGCAGGTCAGCGACCCGGTGCTGCGCCGCAAGCTGATGCCGCGATACACGCTGGGCTGCAAGCGGGTGCTGATGTCGAACAACTACTACTCGGCGCTGGCCGGGCCGAAGGCCGAGGTGGTCACCGCCGGGCTCACCGAGGTGCGTGAGCACAGCGTGGTGGACAGCGACGGCGTGGAGCACCAGGTCGACGCGATCATCTACGGCACCGGGTTCCACGTCACCGACTCGTTCGACTACCTGGACATCAAGGGTCGGGACGGGCGCGACCTGGCCGCCCACTGGCGCGACCACGGCATCCAGACCCACCTCGGCATCACCGTCTCCGGGTTCCCGAACCTGTTCTTCCTGCTCGGTCCGAACACCGGCCTCGGGCACAATTCGGTGGTCTTCATGATCGAGGCACAGGTCCGCTACGCGCTGGCCGCGATGAAGCTGGCCCGCCGACACCGGGCGGAGGCCATCGAGGTGCGCGAGTCCGCCCAGGCCAGGTTCAACGACGAGATCCAGCGGCGGTTGGCCAAGGGCGTGTGGAGCACCGGCGGCTGCACCAACTGGTACCTGGACGCCAAGGGTGTGAACCGGACCATATGGCCGGGCCAGACCTGGCGCTACTGGCTGGCGACCCGGACCGTGGAACCCAGCAATTTCGAGTTGATCAGTGCCACCGGGGGGACAGGCGGCCAGCCCGGCGCCCCCGAGATGGCCACCGAGGGAGCGGCATGAAGAACTTCACCGACCGAGTGGCCGTGATCACCGGGGCCGGCTCCGGGATCGGTCGCGCGCTGGCCCTCGAGCTGGCCGGCCGGGGTGCTCGACTGGCACTGTCCGACATCGACGAGGTCGCGGTGGCCGACACCGCCGCGCACTGCGAGAAGGCCGGCGCGGAGGCCAAGGGCTACCGGCTGGACGTGGCCGACCGGGCCGCCGTGACCGCGCACGCCGATGCGGTGGCCGCCGAGTTCGGGCAGGTCAACCTGGTGGTGAACAACGCCGGCGTGGCGGTGATGGCCACCGTCGAGGACATGTCTTACGCCGACCTGGACTGGATCGTCGGGATCAACTTCTGGGGCGTTGTGCACGGCACCAAGGCGTTCCTGCCGCACCTGATCGCGTCCGGCGACGGCCACCTGGTGAACGTCTCCAGTGTGTTCGGGTTCGTCGGGGTGCCCAGCCAGAGCGCCTACAACGCGACGAAGTTCGCGGTGCGTGGGTTCACCGAGGCGCTGCGCCAGGAGATGTTGATTCAGAAGCGGCCGGTGGGGGTGAGCTGCGTGCACCCGGGCGGAATCCGGACGAACATCGCCAGGGACGCCCGCGCACCGGAGGGCTCGACCCCTCAGCAGCGGTCGGTGGACTTCGCCAAGATCGCGCGGACCAGCCCGGAGGACGCGGCGAAGACCATCGTGCGCGGGGTGGAGCGCAACAAGCCACGGATCCTGATCGGCCCGGACGCCTACGTGTTCGACGCGGTGCCCCGGCTGCTCGGCGCCCGCTACCAGCGGCTCACCGCGCTCGGTGTGGCCGCGGCCCGCCGCTTCAACATCCCGCTCGGGGGGCTCTAGATGAGTGACGAGACCGGTCATCCCGAGGACGAACACGAGCACGACGACGCCGGGTACGTCGGCCCCGCCACGGTGCTGATCGGGGACGAGGCGGTGCCGGTCCAGGTGGACCTGCGCGGCTACTTCCAGCCGATCGACGGGTTCTTCCACTGGTACGGGCGGATCGCGGCGAACCCGGAGCTGGCCTCCAGGGTCGCCGGGAACCGCGCGGACGTGGTGCTGCGCACCCCGCAGGGCGAGCGGCCGGGCGAACTCTCCGACCCGGACGTCTGGGGGCGGTTCCGGATCAGCGGCGAGAGCACCCCGCCGTTCGACGTCGAGCTGGACGTGCCCGCGGAGGCCTGAGCCAGCCTGATCGTCGTTTCGGGAGATTCTCGGAGGCCATGACTCCGGGAATCTCCCGTCTCGGCGATCACGAGCCGGGCTGGGCCCCCCGGCGCTCTCGTTGAAGCCTCACCTGCGATCCTACTGAGGGTGACCTCACGCTCACACCCCGCCGAGCAGCCTGGGCCGGGTGCCGCGCTGCTGCTCGGCGGCCGCAGCGAGATCGGGCTCGCCGTGCTGCGTCGGCTGGTGGCCGGCGGGGCCCGGACCGTGGTGCTGGCCGCCCGCCGCGCGGAGACGCTGGACGAGCAGGAGCGCGAGCTGCGCGCCGAGGGCGCCACGACGGTGCACCGGGTGGAGTTCGACGCGGACGACCTGGCCGCGCAGCGGGCGGTGTTGGACAAGGTGATCGGCCTGGTCGGTGCGCTGGACGTGGTCGTGGTGGCCTTCGGGATCCTCGGTGACCAGGCCAGGGCGGAGCGGGACGCCGGCCACGCGCTGGCCGTGGTGCACACCGACTACACCGCGCACATCGGTGTGCTCACCGAGCTGGCCACCCTGCTCCGTGCCCAGGGCCGGGGCACCATCGTGGTGTTCTCCTCGGTAGCCGGCGTGCGGGTGCGGCGGGCCAACTACGTGTATGGGTCGGCGAAGGCCGGCTTGGACGGGTTCGCCAGCGGCCTGGCCGACGCGCTGGCCGGTAGCGGGGTGCGGCTGCTGCTGGTGCGGCCGGGCTTCGTGGTCGGGCGGATGACCGAGGGGATGTCCCCGGCGCCGTTCTCCAGTACCCCGGAACAGGTCGCCCAGGCCACGGTGCGGGCGCTGCGGTCCGGCCGCGGCGAGGTCTGGGTGCCCTCGGTCCTGAGGCCGCTGTTCGGCGTCATGCGGCTGCTGCCCCGGGCAATCTGGCGGCGGATGCCCAGGTGAGACCGTTGCGAGGCGTCGCCGTGGCGGGGGATAGTCCGGCGTCCGACATTTTCTGTCACGGGTTCGTAGCCAATCGTGTCCTTCGGGGTGCTCCGCGCCTGGTATCAAAGTGAGCATGCGCATGGGGGCGGCCCGATGGGCCGGTGCGGTGGCCATCCTGGCCATGGTGGTAGCCGGCTGCGCTTCCGGCCTGACCGCGGTCGCCGACGCCCCCACCGCACCGGTGAACCGGACGGTGACGTTGGCATCGGCGGTCGGCCCGAGGACCGCGATCGTGCACCGGCCGACCGGACTGGCTCACAACTCGCCGCTGGTTGTCGTCATGCACGGCGCGGGCGGCACGGCGGAGCAGGTGCACAGCACGTTCGGCTGGGACGCGCTGGCCGACCGGGAGGGCTTCGAGGTCGCGTACCCGAACGGGTTCGCCAGGTACTGGAACGCCGGGTTCTGCTGCGGCGCCCCGCACACCAGGCACGTGGATGACCTCGGGTTCCTGCACGGGCTGGTGGCGCAGCTGGTAGCCCAGGACGGGGTGGATGGGCGCCGGGTGTACGCGGTCGGCATGTCCAACGGCGCGATGATGGCCTACGCCTGGGCCTGCGCCCGCCCCGAGGACCTGGCCGGTATCGGGCCGGTGGCCGGTGCGCTGGTCGCGCCGTGCAACCCGGCTCCGGCGATCACCGTGGTGGCCGTGCACGGCACCGCCGATCGCAGCGTGCCGATCAACGGCGGGGTCGGCCCGAAGAGCGTCTCGCACTACAACTACCCGCCGGTGGCCGTCTCGCTGGCGCCGTTCGTGGCCGCCGACGGCTGCGCGCCGACACCGAAGCGGACCGATCGGCCCTCGGTGCAGCTGAGCACCTGGACCTGCTCGAGGGACCGCAACGTAACCCTCGCGGTGGTCAGTGGGCTGGGTCACGAATGGCCCGGTGCCCGTCCCGCATCCCCGGTCAAACGCCTGATGCGTCCGCCGCCGCCGTTGGACGCGACCACCTTCCTGTGGTCCCACCTGCGCACCTCGGCGCTCAGCTAGCCACGCAGACGGGTCAGCTCGTGCGGCGGCGCATCGGGTGGTCCTCCGGGATCTCGACCACGGCGATGCTGACCCCGTCCGGGTCGGCGATCCACATCTCGTCGAGCCCCCACGGTTCCCGCTTCGGCTCCCGGATCACCGGCACCCCCTTGGCCGCCAGCTCCCGATGGGCGGCCGCCAGGTCGCGCACCTGCAGCCACAGCGCGATCGCTGGCCCGGCCGGCTGCTCGGCTCGGCCGGACAGCTCGAGCAGCCCGCCGCCGAGGAAGAACACCGTGCCTCGTGCCGGGCCGGAGCCGAACTCGCGGTACACGGCCAGGCCGAGCTGGTCGCGGTAGAACTCCCGGCTGCGGGCCGGGTCGGTGGGGTGCAGCAGCACCCGACTGGACAGGACTTCCATGGCGTACAGAGTGCTACAGGGAGTAGGCGCCAAACCTCGCCACGGCCACAATGAGCGCCAGCACGATCAGCACCACGTTGGCCGCGACGAACGGGTACTCCTTGCGGCGGCCGTGGGTGATCGCCGCGCCGATCATCAGCAGCACGAGGCCGATGGCGGCCAGCGAGATGAAGACCGTGCCGATCCCGGTCAGCGCGGGCAGGATCAGCCCGATCGCGGCCAGCACCTCGACCGCGCCGATGCCCTTCACCGCGTTGTCCGAGTAGTCGTCCACCCAGCCCATCTGCGCGCGCAGATCGGCCTTCGGCCGGATGAGTTTGACCAGCCCAGCGGCAACGAAGATCACCGCGAGCAAGATCTGCAACACCCACACCAGTACGCCCATCGGGGTACCTCCGCCTTTGCGTGATTGATGCTCGAACGGCCCAGTGGCGCGATCATGGAAATGGTGGCCCGGTCCGGCTGAGCCCGGTGGGAGGCGCGCCGAGCGGGAGATCGGCCGTCGGCGGGAGCCCCGGGCGTAGGCCCACCGAGGAACACCGCCGGAGGGCACCGACGAACACCGCCGGAGGGCACCGACGAAGGCTGCCCGCGGCGGCGCGGACTACCATCGAAACAGTTGGGGGATCTACGGGCGCGGCCCGATCATGGAGGAAGTTGCGTGGCTGGAGTATCGGCGGACGTGCGTTCGCTGGAGGACGTGACCAGGGACGCGGTGGCGCGAGCAATGGGTGCCGTGCTGCCGCCCGAGTTGGCCGAGGCCGACCCGCTGGTGCGACGTTCCGAGCACGCCGACTTCCAGGCGAACGCGGCGCTTTCGCTGGCCAAGAAAATGGGTGCGAAGCCCCGCGAGGTGGCCGACTCGATCGCTACCGCGCTGCGTGAGCAGACCGGCGGGCGATATGGGGTGGAACTTGCCGGCCCCGGTTTCCTCAACCTGACCGTCACCGACGACGCGATCTGGTCCCAAGTCGCCGCCCGGCTGGCCGACGAGCGGCTCGGCGTGGGCACTCCGCAGCTGGGCCGCCGCACCGTGGTCGAGTACTCCTCGCCGAACATCGCCAAGGAGATGCACGTCGGCCACCTGCGCACCACGATCATCGGGGACGCGCTGGCCCGGCTGCTCGAACACCAGGGCGCCGAGGTGATCCGGCAGAACCACCTCGGCGACTGGGGCACCCAGTTCGGCATGCTGATCCAGTACATCGACGAGCACCCGGACGCGAAGTGGCGGGCCGAGGATCTCGACGAGGGCGACCTGGGCACCGTCTCAGCGCTGGACGGGCTCTACCGGCTGGCCCGGGCGGAGTTCGACGCCGACCCGGAGTTCGCTGCCCGGGCCCGCCGCCGGGTGGTCACCCTGCAGGCCGGCGACGAGGCCACCCTGTCGGTGTGGCGCGAGCTGGTGGCCGAGTCGGAGAAGGCGTTCCAGGCCATCTACGACTACCTGGGCGTGTCGCTGACCGTCGAGCACTCCGCCGGCGAGTCGAGCTACAACCGGTACCTGGACGAGGTCGCCGCCGAGCTCGAGCAGGCCGGTGTCGCGGTGATCTCCGACGGCGCGCTGTGCGTGTTCTTCGATGACATCAGCGGGGCGGACGGTTCGCCGGTGCCGCTGATCGTGCGCAAGAGCGACGGCGGCTACGGCTACGCGGCGACCGACCTGGCCACGATCCGCTACCGGATCCGGGACCTGAAGGTCAACCGGCTGCTCTACGTGGTCGGCGCGCCACAGGCCCTGCACTTCCGGATGGTCTTCGAGACGGCTCGCCGGATCGGCTGGCTGACCGACGACGTGGAGGCCGTGCACGTCGGCTTCGGGAACGTGCTCGGCCCGGGCGGCAAGCCGTTCAAGACCCGCGCCGGCGGCACCGTGCGGTTGATCGAGCTGCTGGACGAGGCGGTGGACCGGGCTCGCGCGGAGATCGAGACGAAGCCGCACACGCTCAGCCAGGAGGAGCTGGAGACGGTGGCCCGCCAAGCCGGGATCGGCGCGGTCAAGTACGCCGACCTGTCCACCTCACGCACCAAGGACTACACCTTCGACCCGGACCGGATGGTCTCGTTCAACGGCAACACCGGGGTCTACCTGCAGTACGCGCACACCCGGATCCGCTCCATCCTGCGCAAGCTGCCGGACGGCGGCGAGGATCAGGCGAAGGTGAACGTCGACGGGCCGCTGGCCCCGAGCGAGCGCGCGCTGGCGCTGCTGGCCGACCAGTTCGCCCCGACGCTGACCGAGGTCGCCGACACCCTCGAGCCGCACCGGCTCTGTGGCTACCTGTTCTCCCTGGCCAAGGCATTCACCGAGTTCTACGAGGCGTGCCCGGTGCTGACCGCGGAGACCGACGAGCTGCGGACCAACCGGGTGGCGCTGTGCCAGCTGACCGGCGCGACCCTGGCGGAGGGTCTCCGGCTGCTGGGCATCGCCACGCCCGAGCGGATGTGACAGGTCGTCGGTAGGACCGCAACGTGAACACCTTGCTCACCGACTGGGCCACGCTCCGCAAGGAGCGGACGCTGGCCGAGACCGACGAGTACCTGGTGCTGGACAAGCCACCGGGCATCTCGGTCACCGGTGAGCGGCACGAGACCGACCTGGTGCGTGTCGCCAAGGAGGCGGGGGAGTGGCTCATCCCGGTGCACCGGATCGACAAGGTGACCTCCGGGGTGGTGCTGCTGGCCAAGACCCAGGCCGTGCACGGCCCGTTGACCCGGCAGTTCGCCCTGCGCACGGTGCACAAGTCGTACCTGGCGATCACCAGGTCGGTCGGGCTGCCGGAGGCCGGCGCCGTGGAGCTGCCGCTGGCCGTGGGCCGGAAGAACCGGGTCCGGATCGGTGCCCCGCGCGAGGACATCACCTTCGACCCGGACACCGGGCGCTGGTCGGTCCCTGAGGCTTCGGTGCGCCCGCGCAGCTACCCGTCGCTGACCACGTTCACCCGTGCCTGGCAGGGCGAGCGGCACAGCCTGTTGGCGCTGTTCCCGACGACCGGCCGGCGGCACCAGATCCGGGTGCATCTGGCCTGGATAGGGCACCCGATCGCCGGTGATCCGCTGTTCCCAGCAGCCGAGGAGCCGCCGGACGATGGCGGGTCCCGGACCTGTCTGCACGCCTGGCGGCTCTCTTTCGACGATCTTCAGGGTCGGCGGGTGTCGGTGGGGATCGACCCGGACGACGGCTTCTGGGCGCCGATCGCGACGGAGCTGCCGGTGGGTGCGCGCGCCCAGTCGCTGCGCCAGGTCGGCACCCACTGAGCGGTGGTTTGCCGATCACCTCCTCCTAGAGTGGTGCGGTGGCGACGCGGTCCGAGCCGGGACACCCCTGGTACCAACTGCTCGACGCGTTGTTGGCGCGGCGGGTGGAGCTGGTCGCCGAGATCACCAGTCGGATGCGGCATCGGCTCTCGGTGTACCAGGAGCTGGCCCCTGAGACGTTCGAGCGGCACGTGGCGATGGCCATGGAGTGCACGGTCCGGCTGGCCAGAGTGGACCCGCCCGGGCTCAGTGAGTGGCAGACCCGGGTGCTCGAAGAGGTCGGGGACTCGCAGGCCCGGCTGGGTGTTCCGGTGGATCAGATGTTGCTGGCCTGGCGGATCGGCGCGGATGTGCTGCTGGAGTGCGGGACCGAGGAGGCCGGCCGGCTCGGCCTCGACGACCAGCAGCTGCTCGCGTTCGTCCGCCGCACGCTGGCATCCTCGGACGTCGGCATGATCAGCACAGCCCGCGCCCATCGGCGCGCGGAGCTGGAGCAGGACCGGGAGGCTCAGGACCGGCGGGCTTCGTTCGTCCGGGCGGTGCTGTTCGGCACCGGGGACCTGGCCGAGCTGCGCGCCAGGGCGAAGGCGTACGGGCTGGACCCCGGACGGCCGTACCTGGCGATACGGGCGCGACCGGCGGCGGACGGCGAGTGGCGGGGGGTGGAGCGGGCGGTCGGGTTGGCCGGCTCGGCGCGCTCCGGCCGGGGGCTGAGCGTGCTGGTGGACGGCGACCTGGCCGGCTTCCAGCTGGATCCGCCCGGGGACGCGGCTCCGGGGCGGGCCGGGGTGGGCCCGGCGGTGCCGCTGGATCGGCTCGCCGAGTCGTTCCGGCTGGCCACCCGGGCGCTGAACACGATGCACGCGTTCGGTCTCGCCGGTACCCGGGATCTGGCCGCGCTCGGCCTGCGGCCCGCCGTGGCCAACGACGCCGACGTGGGGGCGGCGCTGCGGCGCAGGTACCTGGAGCCGCTGGCCGAGTCGGGCTCGGCCGCCGAGATCATCGCCACGCTGCGGGCGTACCTGGCCGCCAGCTCCCACGTGGAGACCGCCGCCGAGCAGCTGCACATCCACTCCAACACGCTGCGGTACCGGCTCGCCCGGTTCGAGGAGCTGGCCGGGGTGAGCCTGCGCGACCCGGTGGTGCCGTTCGAGGTGTGGTGGGCGCTGCAGCACGCCTCGATCGACACCTAGTCTCTCGTGACCTGGCTCAGGTGAGGGCGAGCGCGATCGCGAATGCGCTGTAGAAGCCGGCGGTGGCGGCCAGCCGTCCGGCGGTGAGCCGCTTGGTGCGGAGGAGCACGAGCAGGTAGATCACGGCGGCGGCGGTGGCGATGCCGGCCAGCAGCAGGGGTGTGTCGAACAGCCACGGGGTGAACAGCAAACCCAACCCGGAGGGGATGGTCGCCTGGATCATCATCGACCCGGAGATGTTGGACAGGGCGAGCTGGGTTTTGCCTTGGCGCACCCAGATCAGCGCGTTCATGATCTCGGGAAGCTCGGTGGCGATGGGTGCGAGCAGCAGCGCCACCACCACGGGGGAAAGCCCGAGAACGGGGCCGGCCCATTCCAGCTGCCCGACGAACAGCTGCGAGGCGGCGAAAATCAGGGCCAGACTGATGACGGTTTGGGTTAGCACCGCGACCCGGGACGGGACCGCGCGGCGGGGTTGGAGCTTGAGCGGTCGCAATTCTTCGGCACTGGCCGGGCCACCGCCGCGTAGCTCCCGCCAGAAATAGATCGCATAGGCGGCAAAGAACGCCACTCCGAGCCACGGCTTGAACGCGAATGCGACCAGTCCGAGGCCGACCTTGACGGCGAAGATTGCCAGAAACCAGGTTTGGTCGCGGGACAGCCGCGCGGTGTCGATTCCGACGAGTCCGTTGTTGTCGTCCACCGGGGGGCGATCGTCGGGGCCTTGCGTGTCGGGAATCCGAGCCGGCGCCGGCTGGGCCCGCCGGGCGCGCCGGCGGCGGATGATCAGTGTCGCGCCGACGGTGGCGTAGGCGATGGTGCCGACCACCAGGGGCCCGCCCAACGCGGCGCCCACTCCGATATCGGCACCGTGCGCGCCGCCGCCGAAGGTGACCGCGACCAGGGTCACCACGCTCTCCGGCAGCGCTGTCCCGACCGCGGCCAGGATGGTACCGACCGCCATCGGCCCCACGTTGAGCTGCACACCGAGCCACTCGACCGCGTTGATGAACCACTCGCAGGCCAGGTAGATCACTACCGCGCACACCAGCAGCAGCAGTATGTGGACCACCACAAACACCTTCCCGCGCCGCGGGCCGGTGTCGCTGGGGACAGGCGACCTCGATCCGCGACGGATAGCTTTCATCCATCAGGATCGAAGGTCTCGCCCACCCAACGATCTGGGCCCTGCGACCGGAGAACACCCAGGTTCTCAGTGTGTCGACCAGCAGGCCTACGGGCTACTCCCCTTCGATTCCAGTCAACCGTCGCAGATGGTCCGTTCTTATCGCAAGAGGCAAAAAGTGAGGCGTGCCGAAATCTCGTTTACGCCGTGCAATAGGGCTGGATAGGGCCCGGCTAATCCGTGCACTTGGCCGACCGAAATCGTGGCCCATCCAGCGAAGACGGCGGCAACTCGATTGTGGTGTAGCCGAGGGCGGGAGACGATTGCTCGCGATGGACGCGGATGTCACCCGGTTCAGATGTGATGCAATTCGCAGAGCTGAGACCACGCGGCTGGGCTCAGATGCCCAGCCGACCTCGTGGGCGCTCGACCGAGCCGCGGCGGGCCGGGCGGATCGCCCGGACCAGGTTGCGCGCTCGGGGCGCGCCGGTGACCCCCAGCCAGTCCCGGCATGCGGCCATCAACAGCGCGAGCCCGTACAGGAGCACAGGCAGCAGCACCAGGCCGACGACCATCCCGATGCTCATACTCGCTCCCTGCCAGGCAAGTTCCCGCAAGAATACCCACTGGAGCGGCGCCTCCGGGTCCCCTAACTCAGTGAAGTTAGCCACGCCGAACTTGTGAGTTCGGCGGCGCTATGAGCGCCGCGTCGGCCCAGCTGGCCGCCCTTTGGAGCTGGCTACAAACTCATGTCGGGGAATCTCGGAGCCGCCGACATGGTGTGGCTGGGTCACACGGCTCACCCTGGTCACATGAACAGCGCCGCCGCCGTCGCTCCCACCGCACCGTCCACCGGACTGCCCGACCCAGGCGAACCGGTGCCCATGCTGGCCAAGCCCACCGTGGCCTTGTTCCTCGGCGGGTTGGTCGTCTGGGGTGTGAGCACCTGGGCCGGGCTCGCGCTGGGCTGGCCACTGTGGCTGGTCATCCCGGTGAACGCGGCGGTCAGCTTCACCATGTTCACCGTGCTGCACGATGCGGTGCACTACTCGATCAGCCGCCGACGCTGGGTGAACGAACTGCTGGGTCGGCTGACCGTGCCGTTCGTGGTGCCGTACGCGTCCGCTCCGCTGTTCGGATTCATCCACATCGAGCACCACCGCAACACCAACGAGGAGCTCGATACCGACCCGGACGCCTGGGCGACCGACGGCCCGTGGTGGCAGCTGCCGTTCCGCTGGGTGACCATCGATTTCTGGTATGCCTGCTTCTACCTGAAGCACATCCGAGGGCGCTCGCCGCGCGAGCTGGCCGAGTCCGGCGCGATCGTTGCGGTATTCGTCGCCGGGGTGGTCGCCGCCGCGCTGACCGGCACGCTGTGGACCGTCGCGGTGGTCTACCTGATCCCGGCCCGCATCGCGCTGGCTGCACTCGCCTGGTGGTTCGACTGGTTGCCACACCACGGGCTGGAAGCCACCCAGCGGGAAAACCGGTACCGCGCCACCCGCATCCGGATCGGCCTGGAGTGGCTGCTCACCCCGGCGCTGCTGTACCAGAACTATCACCTGGTGCACCACCTGCACCCGTCCATCCCGTTCTACCGCTACATCAAGGCGTGGAAGCGCAACGAGGAGGCGTACCTGGAGCGGGACGCGGCGATCAGGACGGCGTTCGGCCGGGAGCTCACCGTCGAGGAGTACCGGGTCTGGCGTGAGCTGGATTCGACGCTGGCCAGGATGCGCCCGGTCGAGGTGCCCGCCGGGTCCAGCGCCACCCACGCCGAGTTCCACCGGCTGCCGGTGGCCGCGCTGGACCGGCCGACCGAGGACAGCGTGGTGATCACCTTCGCGGTGCCCGTCGAGCTGGCCGAGCTGTTCCGGTTCGAGGCCGGCCAGCACGTCACGGTGCGCACCGACCTCGGCGGGCGGGGCGTGCGGCGCAACTACTCAATCTGCGCGCCGGCCACCGGGGGGTCGCTGCGGATCGCGGTCAAGCGGATCCCGCACGGCGTGTTCTCCGCCCACGCGGCTGAGCGCCTCCAAGTCGGTGACGAGCTGGAGCTGATGACCCCGACCGGCCGCTTCGGCCCACCGCTGCGGCCCAGCCAGGCCAAGCACTACGTGGCGGTCGCGGCCGGGAGCGGAATCACCCCGATCCTGTCCATCCTGGCCACCGCCCTGGAGATCGAGTCGGACAGCCGCTGCACGCTGATCTACGGCAACCGCACCCGTAGCTCGACCATGTTCCGCGAGGAGCTGGCCGACTTGGAGTCCCGGTTCTCCGACCGGCTGGAGATCATGCATGTGCTCTCCGGCGCGCGCGGTGCCAGCCCCTACCACGGCCGGATCGACGCCGAGCTGCTCAACCGGCTGCTCGCCGAGCGGGTGCGGCCCGCCGATGTGGACCACTGGTACCTGTGCGGGCCGGCCGGTCTGGTGGAAACCGCCCGAGACACGCTGCTCGAGCGCGGTGTGCCGGCCGAGCGGGTGCACGCCGAGCTGTTCCACGTGCCGGCCGGGACCACCGGCACCACCGGGGTGGCCAGCGCGGTCACCGTGCGGCTGGACGGCCGCGAGGATGTCGTCCAGCTGCCCGCCGGGCAGTCTGTGCTGGACGGGGCGCTGACCGTCCGCTCCGATGCTCCGTACGCCTGCATGGGCGGCGCGTGTGGCACCTGCCGGGCCAAGTTGGTCAGCGGCACGGTGGACATGGAGCACAACTACGCGCTCGGCCAGGCCGACCTCGACGCCGGCTACGTGCTGACCTGTCAATCCCAACCCACCAGCCCCGAAGTCGCCGTCGACTACGACGCCTGAATCAGTCGCTCGGCCGCTCACCCTGAGGCGTTTTCGCTTCGTTGACCACTTCTCGACCGGCCTCGGACACGGTGGCCTCTGGCTCGCCAACCGACCGCTGAGCGTGGGGAAGTGTCATGACACTGCTGGAACACGGCCCGGAGCAGGGAGGCCTGCTGAGCAGATCGCCGCTCGTCGACGAGGACTTCGACCGGCACCGATTCCGGATCCATCGGGAGACGATGACCTCGCCCATCGTTCTGGCCGAGGAGATGGCCCGCATTTTCGACCGTTGCTGGCTGTATGTGGGGCACGAGTCGGAGGTACGCAACCCGGGTGACTACGTGCGCCGCCCGGTCGGTGGCAGGCCGGTATTCATGGTGCGCGGTGCCAGGTCCGGCCAGGTGCACGTCTTCCACAACACCTGCCCGCACCGGGGCGCGGTGGTCTGCCGGCACAAGTCCGGCAACTCGAAGGTGTTCCAGTGCTTCTACCACGCCTGGTCGTTCGACTCGGAGGGCGCGCTGGTCGGCGTCCCGGGACGGGAGGCGTACGGGTCCAGGCTGGACTTCGACGCGCTGGGACTGCGGCCGGTGGCGCGGATGGAGAGCTACCGGGGCTTCGTCTTCGCGTGCTTCGACCCGGGAGTGCCGGATCTGGTCAGCTACCTGGCGGGTGCCCGGGAGCACCTGGATCTGATCGTCGACTCCGCCGACGGCGCCATGGAGGTGGTCAAGGGCACCAACGAGTACGGCATCGACGCGAACTGGAAGCTCCTGGCGGAGAACAGCCTGGACGGTTACCACGCGGTGCCCACCCACGACACCTACCTCAAGTACCTGGTCGGGATGGGCACCGACGTCAGCGGCGGGGTCACCGGCGTCGGACTGGGCCTGGGCAACGGGCACGCGGTCATCGAGTACACCGCGCCGATGGGGCGGCCCATCGCGAAATGGGCGCCGCAGTTCGGCGAGCAGGCCAGGGAGGACATCGCCCAGCTGCGCGTCGAGCTGGTGGCCAGGTACGGCGAGCAGCGGGCCGCCCGGATGGCGGACTACAACCGCAACCTGCTGATCTACCCGAACCTGGTGATCAACGACATCATGGCGGTGACGGTGCGGACCTTCATGCCGTTGGCGCCGGACCGGATGGACGTCACGGCGTGGCAGCTCGCCCCGGGTGACGAGGAGCCCCAGCTCCGGAAACGCCGGTTGGACGCCTTCGTCAGCTTCTTCGGCCCGGCCGGGCTCGCCACTCCGGACGACAGTGAGGCTCTGGAGTCCTGCCAGCTGGGCTACACGAGCGGTGGCGTGGAGTGGAACGACCTTTCCCGGGGCATGACTCGGGAGACCAACACCAGCATCGACGAGGAACACCTGCGGGCCTTCTGGCGGCAGTGGGCCGACCAGATGGGCGCGGGCGGCCGGGAAGAGTCGAGGTGACCGCCACCGTCAGGTCGCTGGACCTGAGCACGGTGACCAGGGCGGACGTGGAGGACTTCCTGTACCGGGAGGCGGCCCTGCTCGACGACTGGGATCTGGACACCTGGCTGACGATGTGGGCGCCGCACGGCGTTCGGTACGTGGTGCCCTGCAACGACACCCCCGACGGCGACCCCGACTCCGACCTGGTGCTGATCGACGACGACGAGCAGCGGCTGGGGGCCCGGGTCGAGCGGTTGAACAGCCGCAAGGCGCACCGGGAGTTCCCACACTCGCGGACCAACCATCAGATCCACAATGTGGTCGTCGGGCCGGTGGAGGCCGACCAGTTGCCGGTCGCCGCCTCGTTCACGGTGTGGCGCTTCCGCAACGGCAAGGCCGCCGCCTTCGTCGGCCGGCACCGCTACCGCCTGGTGGGCGTCGGCAACGAGCTGCGCATCCTGTTCAAGCGCTCGGTGCTGGACATGACCGAAATGCGCCCCGCCGGCGACATGGCCATCATCCTCTGACCAGCCTGAAGGGCCGCCTGGATCACCGGATCCGGCAAAGGAAATCGGACACGAGACACTAGGGGCGGCGGGTGAGGTTGCCCAGGGTGTCGGCGAACGCTTCGAGGGCGCCGCGGGCGAGCTCGGAGTCGCGGTCCACCAGCCAGCCGAGCACCAGGCCGTCGATCATGTTCATCAGCATCCTGGTCACCGTGGGCAGCGGCACCGTCCATTCCATCCCGGCCCTGGCGGCGATCTGCCGCAGCCGCTCGGCGCTGCGCGCGTAATAGACCTGGTACTGCCACTGGGCCAGCCCTTCCAAGCCCTCGGTGCGCAGCGCGTAGTGGGTCAACTCGTAGGTCACCTGCTGCTTGCCCGGCTCGCGCTCCACCACGGCCCACAGGGCACCCAGGTCGGCCCGCACCATCTCGGCCACGCTGGCGCCGGCTGGCGGCTCGGTCGACCGGTCCGCCGCCAGCGTCTCTCCGGTCAGCTCGTTGATGATGGAGATCAACACCTCCTGCAGCAGCTCCTGCTTCGACTCGAAGCAGTAGTGCACGCTGGCCAGGCTGGCTCCGGCCTCCGTGGCGATGGCCCGGGTGGTGGTGGACGCCACCCCATCCCTGGCGGCCACCCGGACGGCCGCGTCGATGAGCTGCTCCCGCCTGACCTTGGCTTGCACCCGTGCCATGCGGCACACCTTAGGGCAAAAGTGGGTCATCTGTCCCAGACGGTTGACTCAGAAGTGTTTGTGCGGTCACCCTCTGCGGGGTGGACATAGGTGCGGAAGCGAGTGCGGGCAGCGATGGTGAGGCCGGGGAGTTCGGCTACCGGCAGGAGCTGCACCGGGTGCTGCGCCTGTTCGCGGTCTTCTCGGTGGCGTTCTCGGTGGTGTCGATCACCACGGGGATCTTCCTCAACTACGCGTTCGGGATCACCCACCTGGGCCCGGTGAGTATCTGGCTGTGGCCGATCGCCGCCGTCGGCCAGACGCTGGTCGCGTTGATCCTGGCCGAGCTGTCCACCCGGATCCCGCTGGCCGGCGCGAACTACCAGTGGGCCGCCCGGCTGGTGGGCCCGCGCTACGGCTACCTGGTCGGCGCGCTCGGCATCATGTACAGCGCGGTCGGCATGCCCGGAATCATGCTGCTGGGCGCCGCGCCGCTGCTGGTCACCGCGCTGCACGGCGACGTCTCGGACGGCCGGCTGTTGTTTGCGGTCGCGGTACTGCTCATCGTGCTGGCGTTCGGGATCAACATCATCAGCGTGCAGCTGGCCGCCAGGGTCAACAACGTCGCGGTGGTCACCGAGATCATCGGCACGGTGCTGCTCGCGGTGCTGCTGTTCGGGCTGTTCGTCGGCCACACCAAGCCGGTGAACCACGGCTTCGACATCCTCGGCCAACACGCCACGCAGCCCGGCCAGTCATTGTTCTACGGGATTGTGCTGGCCTCGCTGATCGGGGTGTACACGCTGGTCGGATTCGAGGCGGCGGCCGACATGGGGGAGGAGACGGTGGACGCCCGGCGCACCATCCCGAGGGCCATCCTGCTGTCGGTGATCGTCTCCGGGGTGCTCGGGATGATCACGCTGATCGGGTTCACGGTCGCCATCCCGGACGCGGCCACGATCAGCTCCGCCGAGGTACCGCTGGCCGAGATCAGCACCTACTGGCTCGGTTCCGGGCTCACCTCGGTATTCCTGCTCGTCGTGGTGTTCTCCATGTTCGCGCTAACCGTGGTCGCCGCCGCCGCGAGCGCCCGCCTGATCTACGCGATGGCCAGGGACAACATGCTGCCCGGATCGAAGCTGCTGCGCGGGGTCAGCGCGGGCCGGCAGACGCCGCTGCCCGCCCTGGTCACCTCGCTGGTGATCTGCCTGGCGCTGATGAGCTACGGCTACCTCAACGGGAACGCGTTCGGCACCCTGGTCGGGGCCACCGCGCTGATCCCGTACGTGGTGTACTTCCTGACCGTGATCGCCTACGGCGCCCGGCGGCACCGGCTGGACCGCCTGCCCGGCGCATTCCACCTGGGCCGGTGGGCGATGCCGGTGTTCGTGCTGGCGGTGATCTGGCTGCTCACCGCGCTGGCCGTGCTGGTACTGCCCAGCGAATTCCGCGGCGCCGTGTGGGTCACCGTCGGCGGCCTCGTGCTCGCCGGGATCTGGTACCTCGCCGGGCTGCGTGGCCGGCTGCGCGTGGGGCTCGCCGGACCGCCGAGGTTGCCGGACGCGGTGAAATCGGCGACACCGGTACGCAGCGAGGGAATGTGATGACCAAGCAGTGGCACAACTGGGCGGGCAACCAGCGCGCCACGCCGAGCCGGGTGGTGGCTCCGGACAGCGTGGCCGAGCTGTCCGCGCTGATCGGAGCGGCGGCGCGCGCCGGCCAGCGGGTCAAGGCGATCGGTTCCGGGCACTCCTTCACCGGTATCGGGCTGACCGACGGCGTGCAGGTGAGCCTGGCGAAGCTAGCCGGCCTGCGCGCGCTGGACACCGAGTCCGGCCTGGTCACCGCGGCGGCGGGGATGCCGCTGCACCGGCTGAACCGGCTGCTCGAGGACGCCGGCCGGAGCCTGAGCAACCTCGGTGACATCGACCGGCAGACGGTGTCCGGCGCGCTGTCCAGCGGCACCCACGGCACCGGCCGCAATCTCGGCGGGCTGGCCACCCAGATCCGTGGGCTGGAGCTGGTGCTGGCGGACGGCTCGGTGGTGCAGTGCGACCGGACACACGACCCAGAGCTGTTCAGGGCCGCCCGAATCGGGCTGGGTGCGCTGGGTGTGATCACCGCCGTCACCCTGGCCACCGAGCCGGCGTTCGCGTTGCGCGCGGCGGAGCGGCCGATGCCGTTGCCCCGGGTACTCGCCGAGCTGGACGAGCTGGTCGCGGCGAACGAACACTTCGAGTTCTACTGGTTCCCGCACACCGACAAGACGCTGACCAAGCGCAACAACCGGCTGGCCGCCGGCGAGCGACCCGAGCCGCTGGGCCGGGCGCGGGCCTTCCTGGAGGACGAGCTGATCGGCAACGGGGCATTCCGACTGACCTGCGAGGTGGGCAAGGCGGTGCCCGCGCTGGTGCCCAGGATCAACCGGTTCGCGGCCCGGTTCATGGGCGACCGGGAGTACTCCGACGTCTCGCACCGGGTGTTCTGCTCGCCGCGCCGGGTGCGGTTCGTGGAGATGGAATACGCGGTGCCCAGGGATGCGGTGCGCGAGGCGATCGCCGGTGTCCAGCGGGTCACCGAGCGGCCAGGGATGAGCGTGTCCTTCCCCATCGAGGTGCGGTTCGCCGCCGCCGACGACATCCCGCTGTCCACCGCGAGCGGCCGGGAGTCCGCGTACCTGGCCGTGCACATGTTCCGTGGTCAGCCCTATCAGCACTACTTCGACCAGGTCGAGGCGGTGATGGGGGCGCTGGACGGCCGGCCGCACTGGGGCAAGATGCACTTGCTGGACGCGGCCACGCTGCGCACCCGGTACCCACGCTTCGACGAGTTCCTGGCGGCGCGCAAGCGGGTCGACCCGGACGGCGTGTTCGCCAACGACTATCTGGACCGGGTCCTGGGGCGGGTGTGATGGATACCCACGCATTGACCACTCCGGCGCTGCTGGTGGAGTCCGCGGCGCTGGAGGCCAACCTGGCCGCCATGGCCGCCGTACTGCCCGGCCCTCGGCTGCGCCCGCACGTCAAGGCACACAAGTGCACCTCGCTGGCCGCTCGGCAGCGGGCCGCCGGGCACCCCGGGTTCACCTGCGCCACGATCCGCGAGGCGGAGGGCATGGCCGCCGCCGGGTTGGGCGGTGACCTACTGCTGGCCAACGAGGTGCTGGACACCCGCCGGGTGGGCGCGCTGATCGAGCGCGGCGCCCGGGTCACCGTCGCGGTGGACTCCGTCCAGACGGTCGAGGCGGCCGCCGAGGGTGGCGTGCGCGAGGTGCTCATCGACGTCAACGTCGGGCTGCCCCGCTGCGGGTGCCAGCCGGACCGGGCCGGCGCGCTCGCCTCGCTGGCCAGGCAGCGGGGCCTGACCGTGCGCGGGGTGATGGGCTACGAGGGTCACCTGATGATGCTCACCCCCGAGGACGACCGGGCCCGGCGCACCGAGGACGCGATGAAGCTGCTGCTCGCCGCGCACGCCGACGTGGGCGGCGAGCTGATCTCCGCCGGGGGCACCGGTACGCACGCGATGAACACCTGGGCCACCGAGATTCAGGCCGGTTCGTACGCCCTGATGGACACCGCGTACAGCGCGGCCGGGCTACCGTTCCAGCAGGCCCTGTCCGTGCTCGGCACGGTGATCTCGGCGAGCAGTGGAAACTCCGCCGACAGCTCGACCGGGGGCGAACCCTGGGTGGTGGCCAACGTCGGGCTCAAGGCGCTCGGCATGGATCACGGCAACCCGACGATTCCGGACGCGACGGTGTGGTACTGCTCGGACGAGCACGTCACGTTCTCCCCGGAGCGTCCCGGTTCGGTGCGGGTCGGTGACCGGGTGCGGGTAATCCCGGCGCACGTGGACCCGACGGTGACCATGCACGAGGCGATGTACCTGGTCGACGGTGACCGGGTGCTGGAGCGCTGGCCGGTGGACCTGCGCGGCTGGTGACGTCGTTGAATTCGGTTCGCACAGAGCGGCCGCGGCTGATGCCTTGCCCGTGAGTGGTTAGCGTTGCTATAGCAACGCTAACCACTCACGAGCCACTATTTTTGCAGAGGGTCGCGGGGGAGGCCGAGGATGCGCTCGGCTATCTGGTTGCGGACGATCTCCGAGGTGCCGCCGGCGATGGTCAGGCAGCGGGACATCAGGTAGGCCCAGGTGGCGTGGGTGGCCTCGCCGGTGATCGCGTCGGCACCGGCCAGCCGGCGGGCCAGGTCGGCCACCCGCTGGTCGTGCTCGGCGGAGAGCAGCTTGGCCAGGTTGCCCTCCGGGCCAGGGCCCGCCCCGGTCACCGCGCGGGCCGCCTGGCGCACCCGGAGCAGGCGCTTGGCCTGCGCCTCGGCCAGCAGATCGGCCAGCTCGGCGGCGAACCGGGCGCCGTCCGGGTGCTCTCGGACCTGAGATACCAGGTCGGTGGGCGCGAGCCCGATCAGCCCGGCGCCGCCGCCCAGGGACACTCGCTCGTTGCCCAGGGTCGCTCTGGCCACCGTCCAGCCCTGGCCGACCTCGCCCACCACGTCGTCGTCCGGCACGAATACGTCGTCGAAGAAGACCTCGTTGAACAGGGACGCCCCGGTCAGCTCGCGCAGTGGGCGGACGGTCACCCCGGCGGCGGACAGGTCGATGGCCATCATGGTGACCCCGGCGTGCTTGGACCCGGACGAGTCGGTGCGCACCGTGGCGAACCCCCACTGGCTCCACTGCGCGCCCGACGTCCACACCTTTGCGCCGGACACCCGCCAGCCGCCCTCGTCACGCACGCCCCGGGTGGAGACCGCGGCGGCGTCCGAGCCGGCGCCCGGCTCGCTGAACAGCTGGCACCAGATCGTCCGCCCGTTCAGTGCGTCGGCGATCCACCGATCTGCCTGCGCCGGCGTGCCGTGTTGGGCGATGGTCAGCGCCACCCAGCCGGTGATGCCGAGGTTGGGCACCTTCACCCGGTGCGCGGTGAACTCCTCCTCGATCACCAGCTGCTCCACGGCGTCGGCATCCCGGCCCCAGGGCGCGGGCCAGTGCGGCACCAGGTACCCGGCGGACACCAGCGCCTGGCGCCGTTGCTCCTTCGGCAGCGCGCGGACCTCGATAGCTACCGCCCTGGCCTGCTCGCGGTACCGCTCGGCGTGCTCGGGCAGATCCAGGCTGGGCCGGCGGCGCACCCCGTCACCGGCCAACCGCAGTAGCTCATCGCTCGCCGGGCCGGCCCCCTCCAGCACGGTGCGCAGGGTCAACGCCCGACGCAGGTACAGGTGCGCGTCGTGCTCCCAGGTGTAGCCGATGCCGCCGTGCAGCTGGATGTTCATCTCCGCCGCCCGTACCGCGCCGGGCAGCGCGCGCACGGCGGCCACGGCGGCAGCCAGCTCCGCCTCGGCGTTCCCGGCGTCAGAGCTGTCGGTGCCGGCGCCCTGTGGGGCTCTGGCCGCGTCCCAGGCGGCGGCCGCGGCCAGCTCGACGTCCACGGCCATGTTCGCGCAGTGGTGCTTGACCGCCTGGAAGGTGCCGATGGTGCGGCCGAACTGCTCACGTATCCCGGCGTACTCCACCGCCGCGTCCAGGCAGGCGTAGCCGATGCCGGCGGCCTCCGCGGCGGCCAGCGTACGAGCCAGCCGCACCGCGACGGCCCGCCCACCGGTGATCCGCCCGCGCTGGCCGGCCTCCCCGGCGTGCACCCAGGCCACCCGGCGGGTCGGGTCCAGCCCGGCCACGGCCTCCACCTGGGCGGCTGACCCGTCCAGCACCACCAGATCGTCCCCGCTGGGCAGCAGCAGCACGTCCGCCAGCCCGCCGCCGAGCACCAGCCAGCCGCGCGCCGGATCCGCCTCGGCCAGCCCTACCGCCGCGGTGCGGGTTCCGGCGGTCAGCTCGGGCAGCAGTTCGGCGCGCAGCTCCGGTGAACCGGCCTCGGCAAGCACGGCGCTGGCCAGCACGGTGGGCAGGAACGGGCCGGGAGCGACCGCGCGGCCCAGCTCGGCGAGCACCACGGCCAGCTCCGCCAACCCGTACCCCTCGCCGCCGTACTCCTCCGGAACGTGCAGTCCCAACCAGCCCAGCTTCGCCAGCGCCGTCCAGAACGGCGGCAGCGCTTCGGCGTCGGCATCCAGGAGCGCCCGGGCAGCCGCCCTGGCCTTCTGGTCCGCGAGAAACGCCCTGGCCACGCCGGCGAGCTCGCGATGGTCGTCGGTGATGGCCAGCTCCATGGGTATGCCCACCGGTCGCCCCTCAGGCCTTGAGCAGCGCGTCAGCCAGTTCGACCGGCCGGGTGAAGCAGGACTCGTGGCTGCCCGGCGTCTCGAGCGCGGTGACCCCCAGCCGATCCGGGAACCGCGGGGTCCAGGCCAGCTCGCCGGCTGGCAGTGAGATGTCCTCGGTGCTGTACACGTAGCTGGCCGGCACGCCGAGCGACGTCACCGGCGGGATGTCCAGCCCATCGGCGAAGTAGCCCATCGGCTGGGGAACCAGCAGCGAGTGCAGCAGCCGCTGCACCGACTCCTTGGCGTCCTGGATGAACCCCTGCTGCCAGGCCTCGAAGGGCAGCGTCACGCTGTTGTTGCCGGACGCCTCAGCGAGTTGGGCGAACAGCCCCGCGTGATCGTCCGGGATCTCCTCCAGCAGCGGGCGCCCGTCCGCCGGGACGAACCCGCTCCAGTAGATCAGCTTACGGATCCGCTCCGGGACCTGGTAGGCCGCGCCGCTGATCGGGTAGCCGCCCCAGCTGTGCCCGACCAGGGTGACGTCGTGCAGGTCGCGCCGGCGCAGCTCGGCGACCACGTAGTCCACTGCGTCGGACAGCCGCAGCTCGCGCGGGTCCTCGCCGTCGGTGAGGCCGGGCAGGGTGAACGCGATCGCGCGGTGACCGGCGGCGCGCAGCCGCTGTGCCACCGGGCGCCACGCCCAGCCACCGTGCCACGCGCCGGGTATCAGGACGAAGGTCTCGGGCATCGTTGCTCCTCCGAGCGCCCGACCGGACGCTGCCTCGCGGCATGTGGTGATGGCCATGATGAGTTGCTGGCGATCTCCGGTCAACGGCTCGAGGCCGTTTTCTGAACTCGCCGGTAACCTCTGGCCTACCCGGTCGTGGTGTTCGTCTCGCTCTCACCGCGCGGACTTCCGCCCGCCATCCGGGCGTGGCTGACTGGAGCGATCACGGCCGAACCGGTGAACATCGCGCTGGACCTGCTGGCGAACCTGCGCGACCTGGGCGGGCTGGACACCGAGGCCGGTGGGCACACCCGCGAGGGCGTGCTGTTGCGCAGTGCGGCCCCGCGACCGGGAGACCGGCGCCCTGGCCTGTCGAGCTGGCCCCCGGCCACCGTGCTCGACCTGCGTGGGCCCGGCGAGTTGGCCGGGAAGCCGCATCCGTTGGCGGCCACCGGGGTGGTGGTGCACGCGCTGCCGCTGCTGGACCGGGAGGTGCACGGCGGCCCGACCGGCACGGACTGGTCCAAGATTCCCGACCTGGCCACGGCTTACCTGGGATTTCTGATCCGCGGCGGTCCGAAGCTAGCCGGTCTCGTGGAGCTGGTCGCCGAGGCGGACGGCCCGGTGCTGGTGCACTGCGCGGCCGGCAAGGACCGCACCGGGGTGGTGATCGCGGTGTTGCTGCGGGCGGCCGGGGTCACCCGCGCGGCGGTGCTCGAGGACTACCTGCGGACCGAGCCGGAGCTGCCCGCCATCCTCGCCAGGGAACCCGAGCTGACCACGCTGGCCGACCCGACGCACGTGCAGCGCCTGATGGGGGTGCCGGCCGAGGCGATGGTCGCCGTGCTGGACCTGCTGGACGCGGCGCCAGGGGGCGCGGTGGGCTGGCTGCGCGGTCAGGGGGTCAGCCAGCGCGCGGTGGACACCTGGCGGCGCCGGCTGGTCTGAGCGCACGCCTCGGTTCACAGCGGATACCCGGGGGAAGAATCACCGGCGGGTTGTTCCCGGCCGCCTAGGTCGATCATTGCGGGAGATGAGATGTAGGCGACACGCCCGGTCTGCGTGGCGGCTGGCGTGCTCCCGCCGGCTGGGGCAGACTGCGAACCGCGACTGCAGATCAATCCGCCCCGTCACGAGGCCGTTGGGGAAGACGTTCCTCGTCGACAGCGGAGGTCAGCAGTGAGTACACGTGGAGTGATCTACGTCCACTCGTCGCCGACTGCGGTCTGCCCGCACGTCGAGTGGGCGATCTCAGGCGTGCTCGGGAGTCAGATCACGCTGCGCTGGACACCCCAGCCGGCGGCACCCGGCACTCTGCGCGCCGAGTGCAACTGGCGTGGTCCGGCCAGTGGCTCCGGCGCGATCGCCGGTGCGCTGCGGGCGTGGCCGGTGGTGCGCTTCGAGGTCACCGAGGAGCCCAGTGAAGGGGTGGACGGGCAGCGGTTCTGCCACGTGCCGAACCTGGGGCTCTGGCACGGGCGGACCAGCGCCAACGGCGACATCGTGGTCGGTGAGGACCAGCTGCGCTCGGTGATGTCCTCCCGAGGTCAGATGCGCGGGCGGATGCACGAGATGCTGGGCACCGCCTGGGATGAGGACCTGGAGCCGTTCCGGCTGGCCGGAGACGGCGCTCCGGTGACGCTGCTGCACCAGGTCGGCTGACCGCCGCGCGCAGGTACGCCGCGCCCCGAACCACGCCGGCTGATCTTCCCGCCCGGTACCGCATCGAGCGGGGCTGTGTGCCAAGCTTCGGCCGTGGCCAGACGTGGAGACCGGCGGTGGGCGGTGACGCTCGTCGTGGTGCTGCTCGTGCTGGTGGGCGCGTTGATCGGGGTGGCCGGGCTGAGGTTGGCCCAGATGCGCGCGGTGCCGCTGGCCGCGCCGCGCGCGTTGCCGGGCGTCGGCCCCGGCTCGACCAGTCTCGAGGTCAGCAACGACGCGTGGTCCTACTCCTCCGGGCCCGCGGTGCAGGACGTGCTGACCCGCTACTTCGACTCGATCAACACGAAGAACTACCCGGCCTGGCTGGCCACGGTGACGCCGTCACGCGCCGCCGCGCAGACCCCGGAGCAGTGGCAGAAGGGCTACGCCAGCACGGTGGACGGCACCATCCGGCTCAGCCGGATCGACGAGCTCGGCCCGGGCCGGCTGGTCGCACTGGTGTCCTACCTGAGCACCCAGCGCCCGGAGGACGCGCCGCAGGGCCTGCAGACCGCGCGGATCTGCTGGCGGGAGGCCATCCCACTGGTCGGCGACCCACCACTGATCGACGTCGGCAAGTCGGGCAGCATCCTGCGCGGCGCCTGCTAGCCGCCTGGCCGGGGGGTGATCACTGTCTTGGTGTCTGGAGAGACGCTTTTCGTCGGTCCGTTCACCGAGACGCGGATCATGGCCGGTTACAGCGGGATGTTGCCGTGTGAGCCACGGCCGGCGGGTGCTTCGGCGAGTGCCTCGACCAGGCGCCGGCGAGTGTCGCGGGGCTCGATCACCTCGTCCACCACGCCGAGTGCCAGCGCGCGGTTCACCCCGCCGGCGATCCGCTCGTGCTCCTCGGCCAACCGGTCGTGCAGCGCCTCGCGCTCGTCGGCCGGCGCGGCGGCCAGCGCGCGCCTGTGCAGGATGCCCACCGCCGCCTTGGCCCCCATCACCGCGACCTCGGCGTCCGGCCAGGCGAACACCGCCGTGGCACCCAGCGAGCGCGAGTTCATCGCGATGTAGGCGCCACCGAAGGACTTGCGGGTGACCAGGGTGACCCGGGGGACCACCGCCTCGGCGAACGCGTGCAGCAGCTTCGCCCCGCGCCGCACCACGCCGTCCCACTCCTGGCCCACCCCGGGCAGGTAGCCGGGCACGTCCACCAGCACCAGCAGCGGCACCCCGAACGCGTCGCACATCCGGACGAACCGGGAGGCCTTCTCCGCCGAGATCGAGTCCAGGCAGCCGCCCATCCGGAGCGGATTGTTGGCCAGCACCCCGACGGTGCGGCCACCGAGGCGGCCGAAGCCGATCACCATGTTCGGCGCCCACTTCGGCTGCAGCTCCTCGAACGCGCAGCCGTGCGGGTCGACCGGATCGTCGTCCAGCACCGCCCGGACCAGCGGCCGCACGTCATAGGCCCGCCGCTTGTTCTCCGGCAGCATGGCACGCAGGTCCACCGGCTCACCCACCGAGCGGACATCGAAGATGCCCGGCCGGGCGAGCATCGTGGTGATCCGCCGGGTGCGATACAGCGCGTCCAGCTCGGAGTCGGCCACCACGTGCACCACACCGGAACGCTTGCCGTGCGCGCTGGGCCCGCCGAGCGCTTCCATGTCGATGTTCTCGCCGGTCACGCTGCGCACCACGTCCGGACCGGTGACGAACACCCGCCCCTCCGGCGCCATGATCACCACGTCGGTCAGCGCCGGGCCGTAGGCCGCGCCGCCGGCCGCCGGGCCGAGCACCACAGAGATCTGCGGCACCCGCCCGGACGCCCGCACCATCGCGGCGAACACCTGGCCGACCGCGTCCAGAGCCTCCACGCCCTCGGCCAGCCGGGCACCGCCGGAGTGCCACAGCGCGATCACCGGGCAGCGCAGCCGCACCGCCGCGTCGATGGCCTCCACCATGTGCCGGCAGCCATCCGACCCCATCGCACCGCCCATCCGGACGGCGTCGGAGCAGTACGCGATCACCTTGGCGCCGTTGATCCGGCCATGCGCCGCGAGCACACCGCTGGTGTCCCGGGGGTGCATCGGCACCATGGTGCCCTCGTCGAACAGCGCCGACAGGCGGACCTCAGGGTCCCTGGGGTCTACCGGCGCGGCGACTGCAGCGACTTCGGCGACGGACGGACGGATATCGACCGCGGTCATACGCGTGCTCCTTCGGTGGGAGTCAGGAGGTCATACCGCTGTGAAGGCGAGCGCGACGTTGTGCCCTCCGAAGCCGAACGAGTCGTTCAGCGCGGCGGTCAGATCGACCTTCCGCGCCTCCCCGGCCACCACGTCGAGCTGGACTCCGGGGTCGATGTTCTCCAGGTTGGCGGTCGGCGGAATCAGTCCGTCGCGGATGGACAGCAGGGCGGCGATGCCCTCCACCGCGCCGGCCGCACCCAGCAGGTGGCCGAGGCTGCCCTTGGGTGCGGTCAGGATCGGGTGGTCGCCGATCGCCTTGCGCACCGACACCGCCTCGCCCACGTCCCCGACCGGGGTCGAGGTGGCGTGGCAGTTCACGTGGCCGATGTCCGCCGGGTCCAACCCGGCGCTGCGCATCGCGGACAGCATCGCCCTGGACTGGCCGTGGCCCTCCGGATCCGGCGCGGTGATGTGGTAGCCGTCGGACGAGGTGCCGATGCCGGCCAGCCGGCCGTGCACGGTGGCGCCCCGCGCGGCGGCGAACTCAGCCCGCTCCAGGACCATGATCCCGGCGCCCTCGCCGAGCACGAAGCCGTCCCGGCCCACGTCGAACGGCCGCGAGGCGTGCTCGGGGTCGTCGTTGTGGCTGATGGTCATCGCCCTCATCTGGGTGAACCCGGCCAGCGGGATCCCGGTGATGCAGGCCTCCGCGCCGCCGGCGATGACCACGTCCACCTCGCCGGCCTTCAGCATCCGCCAGCCCCAGGCCAGCGCCTCGGCGCCGGAGGCGCAGGCCGACACCGGCGCGTGCACGCCGCCGCGGGCCTTGAACTCCAGCCCGACGTGGGCGGCTGGCCCGTTCGGCATGAGCATCGGGATGGTCAGCGGGCTGACCTTGCGTACGCCGTCGTTCTCCATGATGTCGTCCTGGGTGAGCAGGGTGACCGCGCCACCGATGCCCGTGCCCACGATCACCGCGAGCCGCTCCGGCTCCACGTCAGGGGCGCCGGCGTGCTGCCAGGCCTCCCGGGCGGCGATGATCGCCACCTGCTCGCAGCGGTCCATCCGGCGCGCCTCGACGCGCTTGAGCACCTCGCTGGGGTCCACGGCCAGCTGCGCGGCGATCTTCACCGGCAGCTCGTAGCGGTCCACCCAGTCCGCCTCAATCCGGGAGACCCCGGACTTTCCGGCCAGCAGGCCCTCCCAGGTCGACGCCACGTCCCCGCCGAGCGGGGTCGTGGCGCCGAGCCCGGTGACGACGACGTCGGTCGAACTCACTTCGACTTGGCGATGTAATCCACCGCATCGCCCACGGTCTTCAGCTCGGCCAGCTGGTCGTCCGGGATCTTCACGCCGAACTTGTCCTCGGCCTGCACCGCGATCTCCACCATGGAGAGCGAGTCGATGTCCAGGTCGTCTACGAAGGACTTCTCGGCGGTCACCTCGGCGGCGTCCACCCCGGCAATCTCTTCGACGATTTCGGCGAGGCCGGAGAGGATGTCTTCGTTGCTCACGTGGGTATCCCTTTCCTTGAATGAATCTTTGGCGGATCTGACCCGCCGAGTGTGATCGGTTCCGGCGGTTGGGCGGGCGGCGGGGTGCGGGAGGGCTAGGGGCAGACCACCACCTGGCCGGCGTAGCTCAGCCCGGCACCGAAGCCGACCAGCAGCAGCACGTCTCCCCGGGAGATCTGCCCGGCGGCCCGCATGTGGTCGATGGCCAGCGGGATGGACGCCGAGGAGGTGTTGCCCGAGTGCACGATGTCCGTGGCCACCCGCATGTCCTCTCTGGCGCCGGCCTTGCGCAGCCGCTTGGCCACCGCCTCGACGATGCGCAGGTTGGCCTGGTGCGGGACGAACACGTCGATGTCGGCCGGAGTCAGCCCGGCCAGTTCCACCGCGCGCAGCGCGATCGGGGCGATCTGGGTGGTGGCCCAGCGGAACACCGTCTGGCCCTCCTGGTGGATCCCGTTGCTGGGCTGCACGATCTGGATAGCTTCAGCCATGTCGCCCGCGCTGCCCCAGACCAGTGGGCCGACCCCGACCTCCTCGGCGGACGGGGCCGGTCCGAGCACCGCGGCGCCCGCCCCGTCGGCGAAGATGATGCATGTCGACCGGTCGTCCCAGTCCATCCAGTCGGACAGCTTCTCCGCGCCGATGACCAGCACGTGGCGCGCCGAGCCGGAGCGGATCAGGTCGGCTCCGGTGCCTATCCCGTAGCAGAACCCGGCGCACGCGGCATTCAGGTCGAACGCGCCGGGGGCGGAGATCCCGATCTTGTGTGCCACCTGGGCGGCCGCGTTGGGGATCGGGTTGGGCATGGTGCAGGTGGCCACCACCACGGTGTCCACATCGGCCGGGCCGAGCCCGGCGTCGGCGACCGCCTTGGAGCCGGCGTCGGCCGCCATGTCGACCAGCAGGGTGTTCTTGTCGGCGATCCGCCGGCTGACGATGCCCACCCGCTCCCGGATCCACTGGTCGTTGGTGTCCACTCGCTGGGCCAGGTCGTCGTTGGTGACCACCTGATCCGGCTGCGAGCTGCCCCAACCCAGAATCCGGGCGCCGGGCGCGGCGTCGACCAGTCGCAGCGGGTTGCCTGCGCGGCTCATGACGCACCTCCAGAGTGTTCGGCGAGCAACCCGGCGACCGAGTCCAGATCGGCCGGGCTCTTCAAGGGCAGGGTGGGAGTACCCCGCAGTTCCCGCTTGACTAACCCGCTCAGCGTGCCAGCCGGGGCGAGCTCAATGACAGCGGTGACTCCGAGCTCGCGCAGGCCGGCCATGCACAGGTCCCAGCGCACCGGCAGGGTGACCTGGGCAACCAGCCGGTCGCGCAGCTCGGTCCCGGTGCTCACGGTGGCCCCGTCGGCGTTGGACAGCAGCGGGCGGCGCGGGTCGGCGAAGTCCAGCTTGTCCGCGTAGCCGCGCAGCGCCTCTTCGGCAGGGGCCATGAACCGGGTATGGAACGCGCCGGCCACCGCCAGCGAGATCACCCTGGCTCGCTCCGGCGGGTCGGCGGCGAGCCGCTCCAGAGCGTCGGTGGGCCCGGCGGCGACCACCTGGCCGGCGCCGTTCTGGTTGGCCGGGTCCAGGCCGAGGTCGGCGAGCCGCTGCAGCACCTGCTCCGGCTGCCCGCCGAGCACGGCACTCATCCCGGTCCGCTCCAGCGCGCAGGCGGCGGCCATCTCCCGGCCCCGGACCGCGGCCAGCTCGACGGCGGCATCGGCGGTGAGGGAACCGGCGACGGCGGCCGCCGCCAACTCGCCGACGGAGTGTCCGGCGGTGGGGAAGCCGGCCAGCGCGTCCTCGCCGGCTTCGGTCTCCCCGAGGGCGGCGGTCAGCTGTTGGTAGGCGAGCAAGGCGGCGGCCACGATCAGCGGCTGGGTAACCGCGGTGTCCTTGATCTCGTCGGCGGTGGCGGTGGTGCCCAGGGCAACCAGGTCGAGTCCGGTCCGGTCGGACCAGCGGGCCAGGGTCGCCGGCGCATCCACCTGCTCAGCACGGGGGCCGGTCAGCCAAGGGCCGAGCATTCCGGGTGTTTGGGACCCCTGTCCGGGGGCGAGCACGGCAATCACTCGGCATAGCCAACACGGTCAGCCCCGGTCACGGGGATGTCGACGCGTACGAACTCCATCGGCGAGCTTTGGAGGTTTCCTCCAAATATGACCGCGTTCACTTTGGTAATGACCATGTGAATTTGTAGGGTCAGGCAGGTGTTCCCGCTGCTCAGCAGGAGTGTCGGAGTTACTCGGAGGCGCTTAATCTGCCGACAATGAGCGCGATTCGGAGTACAAGCGAGGCTCGTGGATCGGTCGGATCAAGGCCGGTGACTTCAGTCACCCGGCGTAACCGATAGCGCACGGTATTGGGATGGACGAACAGCGCCCGGGCGCAGGACTCCAGCGCGCCACCGCCGTCCAGGTAGCTGGCCAGCGTCCGCCCCAGCTCGCCACCCGCCGAGGTGAGCGGCGCCACCACGGTCGCGACCAGCTCCGCCTTGGCCCACGGGTCGCCGGCCAGCGCGCGCTCCGGGAGCAGGTCCATGGCCCGAACCGGCCGAGGCGCGCCCGGCCATCCGCTCACCGCGCGTAGGCCCTGCAGGGCGTCCCGCGCGCTGGCGTGCGCGGCTGCCAGCGTGGGCGCGGTGGGCCCGATGACCACCGGGCCGGGCCCGAACGCGTCGGCCAGGCGTTCCGCCGGACTCAGCTTTGCCGCGCCGGCGCGGCCAGACGCGGTGCCGTTCGCGGCCGACGAGGCGGCATTCCCGGCCGCGCCGCTCACCCCGGCGCCACTGGAAACCCCGCCGCCACCCGCGCCGCCACCGTTCCCGGCGCCCGGGGCCACACTGCCCGGGGCCCCACTGCCCGGGACCCCACCGCCCACCAGGGGCAGGGCACCGGAGAACAGCGCTACCAGCCGGGCACCCTGGACGCCGAGGAGCACCGAGCGGCCCAGCCGGGTCGCGGTGCGCCGCATCGCGGCCAGCGGTTCGCCCTGGCTGTCTGTCTGGATCTCCGGCGGCGGGCTGCCGACCACCACAGTCACCGGCCGCTCGGCGTCCCACCCCAGCGCCGAAGAGCGGGACACCAGCGCGTCGTCCACCTCGCCCCGGACCACCCCGTCCACCACCAGGGCCTCCAGCCGGGCGTCCCAGGCGCCCCGGGACTCGGCCGCACTGGCGTAGACGGTGGCCGCCGCGAAGGCGATCTCCCTGCCGAACCGGAGGATTCCCTCCATCAGCAGCTGGCGTTCCCGGTCGTTGCCAGCGAGCAGGGGCAGCTGCTGCTCGAACACCTCGATGGCGACCCGGACCAGCTCCACGGTCTGGCGCAGGCTGACCCGTCGGGCCAGGTCGCGCGGGGCGCTGCGGAAGGCCTCGGCGGTCAGCCGGATGGTCTGGCCGGGTTCGCCGAGCCAGGCCACGAAATTGGACACGCCGGTCTGCGTTACCAGCAGCACGCCGGCACGTTGGTCGGCGGACAGCCGACGAAACCAGGGCAGCCGCTCTGACATAGCGGACACGCTGGCCGTGGCCAGGCCACCCGATGCCTGTTCCAAACGGCGCCTGGTCCGGTCGGACACAGCCGGCCCGGAAACCGAGCGCCCCGTTGTCACATCGGGCAGCATGGCACGAATTGACGCCGCCGGTGGCCGACCGTGCGGCCGCTCAACGGATGAAATTTTGCACCAACCAATAGCGGCTCAGGGCGCGTCGGCGCGCCCGGGGCCTCAGCTGGATCGGCGCCGGGCCCCGAAGGCAAGCCGTGGCCGGCCCGCCTCGGGGAGGGAACGGTCGCGGTCAGCCTAGTGGCGTGACCTTGGTTGCCTGAGGGCCTTTCTGGCCCTGCTCGACGTCGAACGAGACGCGCTGGCCCTCATCCAAGGTGCGGTAACCGCTGCTCTGGATGGAGGAGTAGTGCACGAATACGTCCGCGCCACCACCGTCGGGAGCGAGGAAGCCGTAGCCCTTCTCGCTGTTGAACCACTTGACGGTGCCCTCTGCCATTCTTGCTCTCCTCGTACTGAAATTCCGGGCGCTTGCCCCGGATATCGCGCCGACCCGCAGCGTTCCTGACGCGGGCTGGGATGCTTTCCCCCCGAGTACCCCCCGGCGAGAAGAGCAACGGCGGCAGACTACCGCGCCTGGCCCAAATGGGGGAGGGTCGTCGCCAGGTGGAGTGATTAGGGCTCCGACAATGCCGACGGAGAATCGGCAAGGGAAGCGCTAGGGCGTTCGGTGATTGCGCTCCGCAGAGTCCGAATCGGGGCGCTGGGCGCTGTCTTGCCGCAGGTCACGGGGCCGGCCCAGGCCTGTTGCGGCGTTGTGGGCCGACCCCGGTGACATTCTTCCCGGACAATTCCCGGCTTAACGTGCTCTTATCGTGAGGTCGGCTCAGGCGACTCCCGCGTCCGATGTCTGCGGGCCGGCGGCGCGCGGATCGTCGATGCGGTACTTACTCGCCGCGGCGACCAGGGTCGCCCGGTCCACTTTGCCCTGATCCACCAGCGCGGCCAACGCCTGAACGGTGATCGACTCGGCATCCACATTGAAGTGCCGGCGAGCCGCCGGGCGGGTGTCGGAGAGGCCGAAACCATCGGTGCCCAGCGAATGGAAGTCGGCGGGCACCCACGGCCGGATCAGGTCCTGCACCGCGCGCATCCAGTCGGATACCGCGATCACCGGGGTGGCGCCGTCCTCGGTCAGCGCCTGCTTGAGGTACGGCACCCGGGGCTCGGCGTCCGGGTGCAGCAGGTTGTGCTGCTCGCACTCCACGCCGTCCCGGCGCAGCTCGCCCCAGGAGGTGACCGACCAGACGTCGGCGGACACCGACCAGTGCTCGGCCAGCAGCTCCTGGGCCCGCAGCGCCCATGGCAGCGCCACCCCGGAGGCCAACAGCCGCACATGCCGGTCGAACCGCTCGGGCGCCGGCTGGTACCGGTACAGCCCGCGCAGCAGCCCGTCCACGTCCAGCTCCTCCGGCTCCGCCGGCTGCGGGTAGGGGTCGTTGTACAGCGTCAGGTAGTAGAAGACGTTCGGGTCGCGCCCGGCGCGCGCCTCGTCGTCCCCGTACATCCGGGCCAGCGCGTCCCGCACGATGTGCCCGATCTCGAAGGAGTACGCCGGGTCGTAGGCCAGCACCGCCGGGTTGCTCGCGGCGAGCAGCAGCGAGTGCCCGTCGTTGTGCTGCAGGCCTTCCCCGGTCAGGGTGGTCCGCCCGGCCGTGGCGCCGAGCAGGAAGCCCCGCGACATCTGGTCGGCGGCCGCCCAGATGGCGTCGCCGGTGCGCTGGAACCCGAACATCGAGTAGAAGATGTAGAGCGGGATCATCGGCTCGCCGTGGGTGGCGTACGAGGTGCCGGCGGCGGTGAACGAGCCCAGCGAGCCGGCCTCGTTGATGCCCTCGTGCAGCAGCTGGCCCTGCTCGCTCTCCCGGTAGGCCAGCATCAGCTCGGCGTCCACCGAGGTGTAGAGCTGGCCGTGCGGGTTGTAGATCTTCTGGGTGGGGAACATCGAGTCCATCCCGAACGTGCGTGCCTCGTCCGGAATGATCGGCACGAACCGCGCGCCGATCTCCTTGTCCTTGATCAGGTCGCGGAGCAGCCGGACGAAGGCCATCGTGGTGGCCACCTCCTGCTTGCCGCTGCCGCGCCGGACCACCTCGTAGACCTTGTCCCCGGGCAGCACCAGCGGCTTGGCCGGCACCCGCCGCTGGGGCACCGCGCCGCCCAGCAGCCGGCGCCGCTCCAACAGGTACTGGATCTCCGGGGCTTCGGTGCCGGGGTGGTAGTACGGCGGCAGGTACGGGTCGCGCTCCAGCTCCGCGTCGGAGATCGGGATGCGCTGGGTGTCCCGGAAGGCCTTGAGGTCGGCCAGGGTCAGCTTCTTCATCTGGTGGGTGGCGTTGCGCCCCTCGAAGTGCGAGCCCAGCCCGTAACCCTTGATCGTCTTGGCCAGGACCACGGTCGGCTGGCCGTGGTGCTCGATCGAGGCCGCGTAGGCCGCGTGCACCTTGCGGTAGTCGTGGCCACCGCGCTTGAGGTTCCAGATGTCCTGGTCGGACATGTCCGCGACCAGCGTCTTGGTGCGAGGGTCCCGGCCGAAGAAGTGGTCCCGGACGTAGCCGCCGTCGTTGGCCTTGTAGGTCTGGAAGTCGCCGTCCGGAGTGGTATTCATCAGGTTGATCAGCGCGCCGTCCCGGTCGGCGTGCAGCAGCGCGTCCCACTCCCGGCCCCAGATCACCTTGATCACGTTCCAGCCGGCGCCCCGGAAGTAGGCCTCCAGCTCCTGGATGATCTTGCCGTTGCCGCGCACCGGCCCGTCCAGGCGCTGCAGATTGCAGTTGATCACGAAGGTGAGGTTGTCCAGGCCCTCGGTGGCGGCCACATGAATCAGGCCGCGCGACTCCGGCTCGTCCATCTCACCGTCGCCAAGGAACGCCCAGACATGCTGCTCGCTGGTGTCCTTGATGCCCCGGTCGTGCAGGTAGCGATTGAACCGGGCCTGCATGATCGCGTTGAGCGGGCCGAGGCCCATCGACACGGTGGGGAACTCCCAGAAGGCCGGCATCAGCCGGGGGTGCGGGTAGGACGGCAGGCCGCGCCCTGGGCCGCCGTGGGAGAGCTCCTGGCGGAACCCGTCCAGCTGCTCCGCGGACAGGCGGCCCTCCAGGAAGGCCCTGGCGTAGATGCCGGGGGAGGCGTGCCCCTGGATATAGATCTGGTCGCCCCCACCCGGGTGATCCTTGCCCCGGAAGAAATGGTTGAACCCGACCTCATAAAGCGTCGCCGAGGAGGCGTAGGTGGAGATGTGTCCGCCCACGCCGACGCCCGGGCGCTGCGCCCGGTGCACCATCGTCGCGGCGTTCCACCGGATCCACCGCCGGTAGGCGCGCTCGGACTCCTCGTCGCCGGGGAACCACGGCTCACGCTCGGTCGGGATGGTGTTGACATAGTCGGTGCTGGTCAGTGCCGGCACCCCGACGTGGCGCTCCCGCGCGCGCTGGAGCAGGCGCAACAGCAGGTAGCGGGCGCGTTGCTGCCCGGCCGCATCGAGCATGCCGTCGAAGGAGTCCAGCCACTCCTCCGTCTCTTCCGGGTCGACGTCCGGCAGGTACGCGGCAAGGCCGTCACGGATGACATGGACTCTGTTCTGGCCGGTCACGGGGGTCTCCCTGAGTTCTCGGTGCGTCCCGTCGAGGCTGTGCGTTGCTCGGCGGCGCCTGGCATTAGGCCCTTGTGTTGCCACGGTAAATACCATCGTGCCCCCTGTCAGGGGGAGTGCGCAGGGCGGTCTTGTCTTAATCCGTCAAACGATCTCGGTGCGTCCGGTTGCGGTGAGGGGAGCGAACGTGTTCGGATTCCGCATCCAGGAAGTGGGCAATCTCGCACGCGGGGACGCGAGCAGAGCGCACCAGAAGCACAAGGAGGAACACATCGTGGTCGCCGCCGCGGGAGACGCCGGCAAGACCGACATCGCCGGGAGGCTCGGCATCGAACCCGGCATGGTGGTCCAGGAGCTCGGCTGGGACTCCGACGTGGATGAGGAGGTCCGCAACGCTGTTGAGGAGCGGTGCGGAGATGACCTGGTGGATGAGGACTCCGACGAGGTGGTCGACGTCGTATTGCTCTGGTGGCGGGAGGGCGACGGCGACCTGGCTGACGCCCTGATCGGCGCCGGCACGCCACTGACCGACAGCGGAGTGGTCTGGGTGCTCACGCCCAAGACCGGCCGCCCCGGTCATGTGGAGCCCAGCGAGATCGCCGAGGCCGCACCCACCGCGGGGCTGTCCCAGACGTCCAACGTCAGCGTCAGCGACGAGTGGGCCGGCGCCAGGTTGGTTGCTCCGAGGGCGGCCAAGTCCCGCCGCTGATCCGCGACTAGGCTTTCGGTGGCCGCGTCGACCGACGTGGCTGTGTGCTGCGCTGAGGAGGCTGGACGTCGATGGCACCCCAGGTCGGGTCCGAGGCACCCGATTTCACCTTGCGGGACCAGAACAACCAGGAAGTGGCGCTGTCCTCGTTCCGGGGCGAGCGCAACGTCCTGGTCGTCTTCTACCCCTTCGCGTTCTCCGGCATCTGCACGGGTGAGCTGTGCGCGGTGCGCGACGACATCGGCAGCTTCCAGAACGAGGACGTCCAGGTGCTGGCGGTGTCGGTGGACCACCCGTTCGCGCTGAAGGCCTGGTCGCAGGCGGAGAACTACGACTTCCCGCTGCTGTCAGACTTCTGGCCGCACGGTGAGGTGGCCAAGGCCTACGGGGTGTTCGAAGAGTCCCGTGGCATGGCGGTACGCGGAACGTTCTTGGTCGACAAGTCCGGTGTCGTCCAGTTCGCCGAGGTCAACGCGCCGGGCGAGGCGCGCGACCAGGGCGGCTGGAAGAAGGCGCTGGCCTCGGTCTGAGGCCGGCCGGACAACACGGACCCCACGGTCCGGGCGCGTAGCTCAGCGGGAGAGCACTCGGTTTACACCCGAGCGGTCGCAGGTTCGAACCCTGCCGCGCCCACCAGCTCAGAGGCATGATCAGGCTTACTTGAGTTCGGCCATGGTGCCAATCGTGGTGCGAACATCGGCTTTGGTGCCGCCATGGCACCGCGCCGGCAATCGTGAACCAGGGGGCAGATCGAGGCGCTCCCAAGCGGCTCCCTGCGGGTAAAGGTCTACGCCGGCGTCGACCCTGTCAGCGGGCGTCGGCACTTCCTTACCGAGGTGGTTCCGGTCGGGCCGCAGGCCGAGCGCAAGGCAGAGCGCGTGCGAACCCGATTGCTCGCGCAGGTGGACGAGCGCCGCAACCCACGGACGAGCGCCACCGTTGCGCAGTTGCTAGAACGCCACCTCGAGCTGCTCGAAGCGGTTCCAACCACCAAGTCGGGCTACGAGGGCTATCAGCGCCTGCACATCTTCCCGCTGATCGGTTCCGTGAAGGTGGGCGCTGTGGATGCCGACATGCTCGACTCCTTTTACGCGGAGCTGCGCCGATGTCGCGACCATTGCGACGGCCGACCGTTCGTCGAACACCGGACGGCCGAGTCCGGCCACGTTTGTGAGCCCAGATGCCGGCCTCACGAGTGCCGCCCGCTCACTGGAACGACGATCCGGCAGATCCACTTCCTGCTGAACGGGGCGTTCAAGCGCGCTGTTCGATGGCGCTGGGTTGCGGTCAACCCGATCGCGCAGGCCGAGCCACCGACGGCGACCAGGCCAAACCCGCGGCCTCCCACAGCGGAGGAGGCTGCCCGGATCGTCAACGCGGCCTGGGAAGACCCTGAATGGGGGAGCTTCATTTGGCTCGCCATCACAGCCGGCGCTCGACGAGGCGAGCTTTGCGCCATCCGATGGGCCAATATCGACCTCGGGCGGGCAGTGCTCGTACTGCGCCAAAGCGTCGCCAAGGACGGCCAGGGCGGGTGGCACCTCAAAGACACCAAGACTCACCAACACCGCCAAGTGGCCCTCGACGCGACGACCGTCGAGATTCTGCGCGCGCACGGCGCTCGCTACGAGGAGCGGACGGTTGCTCTCGGTGCCACTGCCTCGGAGGACGCGTTCGTCTTTTCTCTGGCACCCGACAACTCGACGTTCCTGATCCCTGAGTCTGTGACCCAGCGATACGGGCGCCTCGTCGAGCGGCTCGATATCGAGACGACGCTGCACGCACTCCGCCACTACAGCGCCACGGAAATGATCAGTGCTGGCGTGGATGTGCGAACTGTTGCCGGCCGACTGGGTCACTCCGGAGGCGGGATCACAACATTGCGGGTGTACTCGGCATGGCGGGAAGAGGCTGATCAACGAGCGGCGGCGGGCTTTGCGACGTGGTTGCCGAACCAGCCCACCGCGCCGCTCGACCCAGTTGAGCGCGCCAAGGCGAACCCCCGGAACCCGTACGAGGTGCTCGCGTCAGACATCCGTCGGAAGATCCATGCTGGCGAGTTGGCCCCGAGTGCTCAGCTGCCCACCGTGCGCGAACTGGCAGTGAAATACGGAGTGTCGATCAGCACCGTTAAGCGAGGCTTCACGCTGCTGGCTCAATGGGATCTCATCGACGTCTCGCGTGGTCGGCGCGCAAGGATTCGCTGACTTTGCCGGCCCGGCAGGACTTGAACCTGCGATGGTCGGATTCCAAGATCGCTCTTCGGGGCACTCCTGATCATTTGTCGAAAGCGGGCCGTAGCTGGCCTAACGTCGCCGGCGATATCGGGGAAGTGCCGGCGGTTGCTGGGTGTATGAGGTAGGTAAACGGTGGAGATGATCTAGCTCCGATGGATCATGAAGGCCCTGCGCGGCGTGGCCCGTCAGGGCGGGCTCGCGGCGGCCCGACCATGACGTCGGGCCGCGCGGACCGCCGGTCAGGCCTCGGACAGCATGACCAACGTTTCGGGGTGAACACCGTCGAACTTCATCGCCTCGGCCCCGACTTCAGAACCCATGATCTCCTGGAAGGCGTCCATGTCGGGGATCTCCAGGATCAGCCCGACCTGGTTCGACTCCGCTGCGCCCCGGAACACACGGATCGTGATGCCCAGTGGCCCGAAGACTTCCGCCCGCTTCGGCGAGCTCACCCAGTGGTCGACATCGTCCACGTCGTGGATCACAAGATACGTTGCCATGGGGCACCGTCCGTCCTGTGGCCTCGGCCGCGTTGTGGTAGGGGCCGCGAGATCAGCCCGAGGACTGAACGCGAAGTATGAGGCTCGTCACGCAGGTTGCCAACGGCCACGGCTCTGATGCTGGGCTGTGAGCCGGTCGGCGCGTCCGGGCATCGGTTCTAAACAGCTCGGCGCAGCGACCTAATCCGCGCTTGTTAAGGCATGACGTTGTAGGCGTCGAACGCAGTCTCCGCAGGAGGTTTGGTGAACCCGCCCTCGATTCCTTGCTGCAGTTGGGGAAGGAGGGTCCCGTCACGGAAGTCCTCCCAGCTCTCCCGTGAATCATGTACTGCCACGACCGTCCAACCGCCTTCTGAGGGGCCTGCGGCGTGGAAGATCTGGCCCTTCGGCAAGCTGCCCTTTTCTGGATGGACGGCTGCCAACGTCGCGTCGTACTGCTTTTGGGTTCCGCCGGCAAAGAAATGGATGATTCCGTATGCCATGATGCCGTCCTTCGATCGTGATGTTCATCCTGTCACCGCGCAGACCACGGACGGGACCTGGGCAGAGACTTCTCGGCCCTCAGTGGTGATCTCCATGGAGCTGGTTGATGCTTGCCAGGCACCCCGGGGGGGGCGCTGTGTGTGTTTTGGTGTTTGAGAGGGCCATGACAGTCCTCGCGCCAGCGACGGCGGTCAATCGGCCATCCGGCGCAGCGATGCCTAGCCCGTTTGAAGGCCGTGCCGGGGTGTCACCGCCGTTGACCTCGCGGCCGGGCTGGCTTGATCACCCCTGTTGGACCGTGGTTGACCGCACCGAATAGCACGCAAATAGCACGGCGCCCGTCGTTCCCTGACGCGCTGGGAGCTGATGGTGATCTCCTAATGACCGCCCCTGCCCTCCCCCTGATCTCCGAAGCGGTGCCGGGCTCGGGCGGAGCCCGATCTGGGACGATCTCCGCGTGATCTCGTTCCCGGCTCCAGCCTTGTGCCAGTACGAGGATGAGGACCTCGTAATCAGGATTGCGGACATGCTGTTTGCTGGCCAGGTCGACCGCTGGCCCAATGAGTACGGGCTAAGGCTTTGGGTCGACGGGGACCCCACGGCTCCCGACGAGGCGGCAGAAGAAGCTCGGGCGATTTTTCAGACGGTCCTCGGCGTCCTGCGGTCGTGGCGGCCCGAGTCCGGCGAGCTGGAAGACGAGCGTCGTGGCGGTCGTGGTGCAGGCACTATCCGTGACCATGAGCGAACAACCTGTCACCGCTCGCCGGCGGACGGCATCATGACCCGGGTGTCCGCACCGTCCGGCCCCCGCGGCCGCCGCCACGGTCGTGCCCGATTCATCGACGGATGGTGACAGTTCCGTTGGCCAAATCGAGTGTGACCATCGCAGCGCGCACAACTCGCCGCGGCGGGCTCCGGTCGTCATCGTCAGCCAGACGAGCGCGCCCCAGTCCGAGTCGCGCCACGCTTCCTGGATAAGTCGAGCGGCTTCGCCAGCGGCCGGCAGGCGTGGGCTCGACACCCCTCGTCGCACTCGTCTGGTCGGGGCGTCCGATGGTCGATACCGCCGCGACCGTCGCAGTGGGATCGGCATCGGCGAAGCTCCGCGTAGAGCGAATCGAGGGCGTCAGCGTCCAGCGCGCCAGCTTTCACGTGCCCTACCAACGGCCGGACATGCTTCCTGAGGTAGCCGACGTACATCCGCTTGGTGTTCCGGCCGACGTCCAGCGTTGCCGGAACACCATCGGGCTGCCGGGGGACCTTGTCGCTGTCGTCCCAAGCAACGGGTTGACGGTCACCGTATAGGGCTGATTCGCCACCCGCCTGGCGGTTCCGGCCCGGCGGGGCCGGCGAGATTGTGAGCGGCCGGGGCTCGCTACTCATCGGGGTGGTCCCGACAGGGGCTGAGGGTGGCGCCGACACGGGTCGGTCTGGTGTGTGTGCATGTCTGTGGACGGGCCAACGACCGTGACGATGTAAGGGAGTCTCGACATATGACCTCCGACGCCAACGCACGGCCGCATACTTCCCGCACGGGCCTTCTCGCCCGTCACCCGCTGGTCTTCTTCTTCGTCATCGCATATGCCGGCGCATGGCTCGTGGAAATGCCAGTCGTGCTCTCCCAAACTGGCACCGGCCTCCTGCCATATACAATCCCTCGACCTGTGCTAGTCGTGGCGATTGCCGCTGCTACTTTCGCGGGCCCTACTTTATCGGCGTTCATCATGACGAGCGTAACCGAAGGAAGGGCAGGCATACACCGCTTGCTGCGTCGGTACGTGCTGTGGCGGGCAAATTTTCGATGGTACCTCTTCGTTCTCCTGGTCATTCCTGCTATTGAGGTGCTCGGCGCGATCGTCCTGCCGGGGGTTCTGGCATCGTATCAATCGCTCACGATCTCGTTGGTTCTTTCCTATCCTGTTGCCGTTGTTTCTACGTTCATCCTCGGAGGGCCACTGGGCGAAGAGCCCGGCTGGCGCGGTTTTGCACTACCCCGTTTGCAGTCGTTGGATGGTCCTTTGGTCGGAAGCGTCATCCTGGGAGTGCTGTGGGCCTTGTGGCACCTGCCCCTGTTTTGGAGTGGCGTTTGGACACCGCCCACCATTCCCAACATCGTTATGTTTGTCCTGATGATCACTGCTCTGACTATTATCATGACGTGGGTCTTCAACAACGCGAAGGGCAGCCTGCTCATCACCATGTTGATGCACGCGTCTTTTAATACGTTCGCCAACAGGATAGTGTCGCCACTTTTTCCCGCTCCCATTCTGAACGAGTACGGACTTTTACCCGTGCTGGTTGGCTTTGGTGCGGTGGCGTTGCTCCTTGTCGCTCTGACCCGAGGCCGCCTGGGCTACCAATACTACCGGCAAGAAGAAACGTCCGATTCGGCCGCAGCCGCATCGACAGGATGATTCGCGATTCTATCTTGTGCTGCCGACGGGCGGTCCGGCGGGACAGTAGGTCGATCTTGGCGATGTACTCGACGTCGACCGGGGCCAGTCGAGCCTCGCTCGCGCACACACCCTCCAGCCTCCTCTTTCAGCGGACCGTGCTCGCCGCCGAACAGCCGCCAAGCACGGCTCTGGATCGCCCTGGTCAGGGGCCTTGTTTTGCAGGTCAAGCGGTGAACCCGGCTGGTGCACCCAACAAGCCAGTATACGAACCTAAATCTGCTGGTCAGCGGTTTACCGGTTGCCGTGAAACCCGCACACGCAAAGATTCGGCGGGGCGGCTATCGACGACCTCAGTGATGTGTGACGGAGAGTGACTCCGAAGCCGGTGCGGTCCGCGCGGGGCGCCAGGCGGAGTAGAGGACAGGGGAAGTGTCGAAGACGAAGCTAGATCTACCGCTCAGTGACTGTCGCGGCGGTCGGAACGGATCCGGCGCAGACTGTCGTGATGTAGGTATGACGCAGATCGACGAACGGCCAGCACAACGGCACGCGGAGGACCCGGTGAGCGAAGAACGCGAACCAACCGCGGCCGAGATCCTGGAATGGCGCCGCGACGGCGTGTTCCTTCCTGACGGGGAAGCAACCCCGGAAGAGTTCCCAAGCCTGAAGAACATGTCGGCCGGCTTCCTGTTCAGTGGCGTGGTCCGTCCGCTGGAACCAGCTCCGCCCGAGTACGTGGCGCTCTCGATGGCCCGATCGGACATGGAGCTGGTCGGAGCGGTCGGGCAGTGGAACATGCTGTGGGAGTCAGCCCAGTTCCGGCGGCGCTTCTTCGACATTGACGACCTGCCCAAGCCGATGGCGAAGATCGCAGACCTCGGCGATGTCAACGTCACGTTCGTGCCTCGGACGCGCGCCCGGTACTTCGAGTACGCGCCACTGTTCCACCTGCTGCCCAAGCGCGTCCTGGACATGTTCGGACTCCCGCTGTTGCGTGGCGGCCAGTGGCCGTTCATGGCCGACTGGGCAGGAATCGACGACTTCCTCCCGACCGACTTCGAAGCCCGGCTGCCCGCGCCTGGGCGTGGACGGTCTGGCCACACCTGATGTCCGGGTCGAAGATGAGGGCGTTCTCGGCCGACGACGCGATCCGGCTGCTGGCCCACAATCTCGACTTCTGGGTGCCCGCGGTGACCGCCACGATCCAAGACCGGCTGACGGACTTCCCCGAGGTCGACAAGGGCAAGACGCCGGGCCCGGTCACCCTGGAGGACGGCAGCGTGCTCGCCGGGGCTATCGCCGGCAACCCGCGGATGGGTGGTCCTGTGTGGTTCGGCGAGGATGACGCCCAAGACGCCGTGGCTGAGACCGTGGAAGCCGCCGACCGGACCGGCCAGCTCCGCGGCATCCTGGACGCAGTCCGTTCCCACCGCATCGAGGACGATTTCTCCAGCCACTGGTCGTACGCACGCGAAGACTTCGAACGCAAGCTGCACGGCAAGCGACGCAAGGTCACGGTGAAGTTCGTCGAGTTGACCGACACGATCCCGGTCCAAGGGCCGGAGAGCGAGGTGTTGGGCAACCTGGTCACCAACGACTTCCTCGCACTCATGGATGCGCGCAACCAGCAGATCGTCGTGCTGCTCAACAGCGGCATGATCAAGAAAACCGAGATCGCCGAGGTTCTCGGCTACGCCAACCACAGCGCCATCTCGAAACGGCTGGCACAGATCCGCCGAACCGCCGAGGTGTACTTCGACGAGACCTGAGTCCCTGGAGGAAACCAGCATCGAATGCCGATCTCGCCGTCGCCGGCCAGCTTCACTGTACGGCGTGAGTTTCGGGCGTAGCTGCCGAACGATTTGCGCAAGGCTCGGGAGCGTCTGCTTGTAGAGTCACGCCGGCCTGGATCGGCCGCGCTGCCGATCCACGCCCCCGCACGGTGACCAGAATGTCGTGGCCAGTGAGGTAGCCGTGGCCGTCGCCGATCCCGGTCCAGCGACGGTCAGTCGCGGACAACCTCAACTCCGCCGCGGGCCACACCTCTGCGGTGCCGAACGGGATCAAGACGGCGTCCCGATTGCGCGCTCGCGCAGCCAGCCGGCGCACCACCCTGACCGTGCGCGGCCTGGACACCCCCGAGATCCGGCAGCGGGTCGCGGACCTCCTCCAGGGCGCGCTGGTCTGAAGCCCGGGGAGGTGCTCAGGACCCGGCGGCCGGTTCGAGCACCTCCCCGTTCCACCGCCGCAAGGTGGTGGAACGGCCGCTCGCTCAGGCCGTGGCGGCGAGTGCGTCGTCACGCTGCCGGGCGAGGTGGCCCGCCGCCCCGGCCATCAGTGCGTCGAGGTGGTCGCGAGTGGCGAGCAGGGCGGAGATCTGCGCGTCGATCCGCTCGCGCTCACGTCGCATCACTTCCAGCGTCTGCACGGTGATGTCGTCCGAGGGGGTGTCGACGCACGGCAGTAGCGCGGCGATCGTCTCGCTCGACAGGCCGCCGTCGAACAGCCGGCGCAGCAGGCGCACGCGGTCCACCGCGTCTTCCAGGTAGAGCCGCTGCGCTCCCGTCGTCCGGGTGGAGGTCAGCAGGCCGCGCTGCTCGTAGTACCGGAGCGAGCGGATGCTGACGCCCGTGCGGGCGGACAGCTCGCCGATGCGCATCCGCTGGTCTTCTTCGCTCACTGTAACCTCCGCCACTTCTCGTTGAACCTGACATCTGTGTCAGATTCTACCCTGCGATCGGAACCACAACAGGAAAGGACACCATCGTGGAGATCGCGGGATCGGTCGCTTTGGTCACTGGGGCCAATCGCGGCCTCGGCCGGGAATTCGTCGAGCAGCTGAGGGAGCGGGGCGCCAAGAAGGTGTACGCCGCCGCGCGCGACACCAGCACCATCACGACGCCGGGCGTCGTGCCCGTGGCACTGGACGTGCTCGTCCCGGAGAGCATCGAGCGGGCCGCCCAGCAGGCGGGGGACGTGACCCTGCTCGTCAACAACGCCGGGATCGCGACCGGCCAGAACCTCATCCGCGGCGACCTGGCGCAGGTCCGCCGGGAGATGGAGGTCCACTTCTTCGGCACGCTGACGGTCACCCGCGCCTTCGCCGACATCCTCGGCGGCAACGGTGGCGGGGCCATCATCAACGTCCTGTCGGTACTGTCCTGGTTCTCCTGGGACGGGGCCACGTCGTACTCGGCCGCGAAGGCGGCGGAGTGGAGCCTGACCGCCGGCACGCGCGTCGAACTCGCCGGGCAGGGCACGCAGGTGCTGGGCGTGCACCTCGGCTCCGCCGCCACCGACATGACGGGCGATTACGACGGGCCCAAGCTCAAGCCGAGCGAGGTCATCGGGGCCGCGCTCGACGGCCTGGCTGACGGCGCCGTCGAGGTCCTCGCGGACGAGTGGAGCCGGATCACGAAGGCCGGCCTCGCCCAGGACCCGGCGGAGTTCTACGCCGCGGCCGTGCGCCCAATCCGGAGGCGCACGGCCGGGTGACCGGCCCGGACCTGGTGACCGGCCCGGCCGGTCACGGCGCGGGGTGGCGGCGGCTTCGGTCGCGGCCACCCCGGGATCCGGTGGTGGGGGTCGGCTCGGGGCCTGGTGGTGAGGCCACCCCGGGGACCGGTGGCCGGAACCAGCCCGGGATCCAGTGGCCGGGTTCGGTCTGGGAACCGATGGTCGGCACCGCCTCGGGAACCCGGTGGTGCGACTCGGTCCGAAATCCGGCTGTGGGATCGGCCCGGCAACCGGCGGCCGGGACCACCACGGAAACCCGGCGCCGAAACGGCCCGTCCCGGCGGGGCGCGGCGCACCTGGTCCGTTCCGCGGAGGTGGAGTCGCTACTGCTGGTCGCGACCTACCGGGACAGTCCACTGGACATGACCGCCGAGGTCGCCGACGTCCTGGCCGAGCTGCTGCGGGTGCCGGGTGTCGAACGGATGCGTCTGCCCGGCCTGGAGGAGGCGGGGGTGGGAGCCCTCATGGCCGCCCAGGCGGGCCACCAACTCGACGAACAGGGCAGGGCGCTCGCACGGATGCTGCACTCCGAGACCGCCGGGAACCCGTTCTTCATTCGGGAGTTGCTGCGGCATCTGACCGAGAAGGGCACGCTGGTGCGGCGGGACGGTCGATGGACCGCGGCGCTCCCGGTCAGCGAGGTCGACGTCCCGGACAGCGTGTGGGAGGTGATCGGCCGACGCCTGACCCGGCTGCCCGAGCGGACCGGTGAGGTGCTGGCCACCGCGGCCGTGCTGGGCGAGCATTTCGACCTGGCCCTGCTGGTAGAGAGCCGCCGAGAGACGCCCGCCGACGTCGTCGCCGCGCTCACCCCGGCGGTCACCGCTCGGCTGGTCGAGGAGGTCGCGGTCGGGGACTATCGCTTCTCCCACGCCCTGGTGCGTTCCACGTTGGTGCGCGCGCTTGGGCCAACCCGACGGGCGCAACTGCACCTGTGCGCGGCCGAGGCCCTCGAGTCCGCGCCACCGGGTCGGATAACCGGACGGGCGGCGGTCCTAGCCGCCCACTACCAGCAGGCCGGTTCGCTGGCCCCCGCCCAGCGGGTGATCGAAGCCCTGATCGAGGCGGGAAACGAGGCCGCCGCCGCCCTGGCCTGGGAGCAGGGCGCCGCCCACTGGCAGGGCGCGCTGGACCTGATGAACCGCGTGTGCCCGGGCGGCCGCCAGCAGGCCGAGCTGCTGGCCCGCCTGGCCGACCTGCTCCACGTGACCGGCTTCGACCTCACCGCGTCGATCACCCACGCCGAACGGGCCATCGAGCTGTTCGACCGCCTCGGGCTCCAGCAGCGTGCGGCGGTCCTACGTTCCCGGCTGGCCGGCTACCTCAGCAGCAATTCGGTGGTCGAGGTGATGGACATTCCGCGCGCGCTCGAGCTGTTTAGCCAGGCCGAGCGGGTCCTGCGCGCTGACCCGGAAAGCCTGGCGTACGGCTACCTACTGGGGACCCTGTCCACCGCCACCGGACTATTTGCCGCCCGTCCCGACCAGGCCCTTGCGACCGCTCTCCGGGCCGTAGAAATTGCCCGGCGGCACGGCCACGAGCCCCTCGGTGTGCTCGCCCAGATGGTGCACGGGTTCGCGCTGGCCGCGCTCGGCTCGGTCGAGGAAGGTCTCGCCCTGGTCGAGCAGGCATGGCAGGGCGCCGACCGTCTGAACCATCGCATCCTGGGCATGCGCACCGTGCACATCCGGGCATTCTGGGCGGTGGCGCTGCGCGAGCCGAACGTCGCGATCACGTGGACCGAACGCGAGCTGGCCAAACCCCGGCTGGCCCAGACACCCATCCAGCGTCGATTCCTGCAGGGCCAACTCGCGTGGGGCTACGGGCTCACCGGGCGCCTCTCCGATGCCGAGCGGCTCCTCACCGAGGCCGGCGGCCTGCCCGTCGGCGCAAGCTACGCCCCAGAGCTGAAGCTATGGCAGGGGGACTGGCCGGGTGCCGAAGCGGCGCTTCGACACTGGACGAGCCGCTACCGGGAGATGGGCGACCGCACGAACGAAGCCCTCCTTCACGGGTGGACCGCCCACGTGTGCCGCCTACGCGGAGACCTGACCGGTGCCGAGAGCTGCCTGCACAGCGCGTTGAACATCGCGACCCCGGGACATCACCGAGTAGTCGAGGCCGGCCTCCGGATCGACCTCGCCGTCCTCGAGCTCGACCGGCAGCGCCCCGAACGTGCCCGCCACCACGTGGACCGGGCCAAGGCGCTCATGGCCGGAGCGGACTGGCGGGGGCTAACCGATCGCCTGGCCCTGGCCGAGGCGGCCCTGGAAGCCGACCTTCCCCGCGCCGGCGCGCTGTTCGAGCGCGTCGTCACTGCACTACGCGCTCGGATGCTGCCCTGGGACGAGGCGGAAGCCCTCCTATTGTGGGCCCGCGCGGCCAGCGTCGACGAGCCGTCCCTGGCCAGGGTAAAGCGCACGGCCGCCGCGCAGATCTACCGCTGTTGCAACGCCGGGCAGGCTTGGCTCGACCGAGTCGAACCGGGCTGAGGTATGTCGCTCATCTGGAGTCCGCGCGCCCGGCACGCTGGGGCGAACTGGTTGGGCCTGCTCCTACGGATTCGGGCGGGTGGCGCAGGAGGGCGGCCGGTGTGACCGTGGCGGGAGTCGGGGTGTTGCTTATGACTCCTCTGGTGCTTGCTATCGAGTTGCGTCGCGAGGACTGTGGAGCATGCTTGGCAGCCGGCTACCGGGAATATGATCATCTTGAAGTGTTTCGACGACGCCAGGCCCGCGCGGGTGTCTTCGGACAGGTGGTGGGTTTTCCCGGCTCGGTGCGTGGCAGCGGCCAGACCGTCGACCGACATAGCGGGGAGCGCTTGTGAACGGGGTCCATGACCTGGGCGGGACTGACGGGCTGGGGCCCGTCGAGGTTCCGGAGAACGAGCCGGTCTGGCGCGCGGAATGGGAGAAGGCGGCGTTTGCGCTGTTTCCCAGTAGCGCCCGCGCTGGCCTCTTCGGGGTCGACGCGTTCCGGTATGGCATCGAGCAGATGCACCCGGCCACCTACCTGCTTTCGCCCTACTACGAGCACTGGCTGCACACCACCGAGCACTACGCGTTCAAGGCCGGCGTGATCGACGAGGCCGAGTTGGACGCCAGGACCCATTACTACCTGCAGCATCCGGAGGAGGCGCTGCCCGACCGCAAGGATCCCGAGCTGCTCGCGTTCGTCGAGGCCGCGGTCACACAGGGCGCTCCCGCGCGCCGGGAGTCCGACAAGGGTCCCCGGTTCAAGGTCGGGGACGTGGTGAGGGTGCTGGATGACAGCCCGAAGGGGCACACTCGCAAGGCCCGCTACATACGCGGCAAGACCGGTGTGATCGACATGGCGCACGGCACCTTCGTCTACCCCGACAGCGCGGGCAACGGCGGCGACGAGGCCCCCGAACACGTCTACACCGTGAAGTTCACCAACGAGGAGCTGTGGGGCGCACAGGCCGCCGAGCCCAACGGCGTCGTCTACTTCGACGTCTGGGAGCCCTACATCGTCGCCGCAACCCAGCACCCTGGAGCAGCCAAATGAGCGCCAAGATCCGTACCCAGGAAGAGATCGCGGCGCGGGTCAAGGCCCTCGAAGCGCTGATGATCGAGAAGGGGATCATGACGACCGAGGCGGTCGACCGCCTCGCCGAGATCTACGAGAACGAGGTCGGTCCACAGCTGGGCGCGAGCGTTGTGGCCAAGGCCTGGACCGACCCCGACTTCAAGGCGCGCTTGCTCGAGAACGCCACCACAGCCTGTGCCGAGCTGGGCATCGGTGGCCTGCAGGGCGAGGACATGGTCGTGGTGGAAAACACCGCGGACATCCACAACGTGATCACCTGCACGTTGTGTTCGTGCTACCCGTGGCCGGTTCTCGGGTTGCCCCCGAACTGGTACAAGGAGCCCGCCTACCGGGCGCGGATCGTCCGTGAGCCCCGGGCGGTGCTACGCGAGGACTTCGGGGTGGATGTGCCCGACTCGGTGGAGGTCCGGGTATGGGACTCCTCGTCGGAGATGCGCTACTGGGTGCTGCCGCGGCGCCCGGCCGGCAGCGAGGACCTCGACGAGAAGGCCCTCGCGGCGCTGGTCACCCGCGACTCGATGATCGGCACTGGCGTTGTGGCGGCACCCTGATGGGCATGCGAAGCGATGCCACCGAGCTCGGCGACGCGCGCCGGCGAGTCGAGTCACTGATCCGTGAGCTGCCCGGCGGCTCCGGCGACCGTTGCTTCGATCAGCCCTGGGAGCTGCGGGCCTTCGCGATCGCCGTCGCGGCGTATCACAGCGGGCAGTACGAGTGGAGCGAGTTCCAGCTGTCGCTGATCGAGTCCATCAAGGACTGGGAGCAGTCGGGCGGGCAAGAGCCCTGGAGCTATTACGAGCACTGGCTCGAGGCTCTGGAGACGGTGCTGGCTGGCAACGGCGCGCTCTCAGACGCTGCTCTGGACGAGCGGACGAAGGCCGTCCTGGCCACTCCGAAGAACCAAAACCACCACCAGGCGCACCGCGAACCCGTCGCGATCGACCCCGCCCGGTGACGGCTCCGGCGGCTGCGTGCCACCGCCGGCATGCCCTTCGGCATGACAAGACCTGTTCTCCCAGGTCGCCCAGTGCGCTCCGTGCCCGGTGGTGCGCGGTCGGAGCTGGTAGAGGATGTGGGGAGTTCGAGCGCTGTCCTCGTAACGGGTAGGTCCAGGGGTTCGACTCCCGAGGCGGCTCCAGGGCACAACGAGGCTGGAGGCAGGCCACGAGCATTCGCGCTCGACAGTTGTTCACCTCGTGCGGCTTGCGAGACACCGTCGGAGCTGACTGGATTCGCCTCATTATGGCCGGCAATGATGAAGAGGGAGCCGGACGCCGAGGGTTGTGAACCGTCGTTGATGACCTTGCCGTGGTGCCGTTCGTGGTGCGAAAGGGACTCCAACAGAGTAGCTACAGTGCTCTGGAGATCGACCGTATGATGCTGTAGTCGCTGGTAGATGGCTCTGTGCGTCCCTACGTGTCGGTTTACACCCGAGCGGTCGCAGGTTCGAACCCTGCCGCGCCCACCAGCTTGACCAGCGGGTTCGCCAGACCATCGGATCACAGCAGCCCGGCGTGACACGAAACGTGACGCGAACCTGCCCTACCCTCGTGTCATGGCTC
>DASWST010000158.1:0-41191 GCA_036402515.1 Pseudonocardia sp. | reverse complement strand
GGGACTGGACACCGCGCGACATCGCCCACTGGATCGGCATCGGCGGGATGGGCGTCGTCGTGGTGGGCAGCCCGGCCACGGTGGCCGACGAGATGCAGCGCTGGGTGGACGTGGCCGACGTGGACGGGTTCAACCTGGCCTACGCGATCACCCCGGGCAGCTTCGAGGACCTGGTGGAGCTGGTGGTGCCCGAGCTGCGCCGACGCGGCCTGCTGCCACCCTCCTATGCGGGGACGACGCTGCGTGAGGAGCTCTACGGGCCGGGGCAGATCCGGCTGCGGGAGGACCATCCCGGCTCGCGGCACGCGCACCGCCCGGCGGTCGTCCGATGACCGGGGTGCGCGCGGTACCGGTGATCGCCGACGCCGCCGAGGCGTTGGCGGTGGCCGCCGAGTTTGCCGCCGGCCTGGCCACCGGGGACGCGGAGCGGGACGCCAACCGCGAGCTGCCGCACACCGAGATCGCCGAGCTGGCCGCGTCCGGGCTGCTCGGGGTGAACGTGCCGACCCGGTTCGGCGGCGCCGACGTGGACGCTCGGACCATGGGCGAGCTGATGGCCACGCTGTCCGCCGGGGACGCCAGCGTCGGTCAGATCCCGCAGAACCACTACTTCTTCGTACAGGTGCTCACCGAGGCCGCCAGCGAGGAACAGCAGGCATTCTTCGCCGCCGAGGTGCTGGCCGGGCGGCACTTCGGCAACGCGCTGTCCGAACGGGGCACCCGCACCGCCCGGGACTTCGCCATCCGCTTCGAGCCGCGCCCCGGCGGGGACGTGCTGATCGACGGCACCAAGTACTACGCCACCGGCTCCCCGTTCGCCCCGTGGATCCCGATCTACGCCAACGACCCGGACGGGCGCCTGATGGCCGCCTGGGTCCCGGCCGACGCCCCCGGCGTGAGCGTGCTGGACGACTGGGCCGGGATGGGCCAGCGCACCACCGGCAGCGGCACCGTGCGGTTCGAGCAGGTGATCATCCCGGAGCGGTGGGTGGTGCCGATCTGGGCGGTGTTCGAGCGGCCGGAGGTATTCGGCGCGTTCGGCAACTACCTGCACGCCGGCATCGACCTGGGCATCGCGGACGCCGCACTGCGCGACGGGAAACAGCTGATCCACACCCTGGCCCGGCCCCGGGCCGAGTTCGACCCACCGTCGGCCTGGGAGGACCCGCTGGTCATCCACGGTTTCGGCGAGCTGGCGCTGCGGGTGCGGGCGGCCAAGGCGCTGCTGCACGACGCCGGCGAGGCGATCGAGGCGGCCCGCCGCGACCTGACCGCGGCCACCGCCGCCGAGGCCTCGATCGCCGTGGCCGCCGCTCGCGCGGCCGCCGACACCGCGGCGGTGAGCGTGTCCAGCGATGTGTTCGCCCTGGTCGGCACCCGGGGCGCGGCGGATTCGCTGAACCTGCACCGGCACTGGCGCAACGCCCGCACGCACACCCTGCACGACCCGCGCCGGCTCAAGATCCAGTACATCGGCGACCACGCACTCAACGACCAGCCGCCGCCCAGCACCGGCCTGGTCTGAACACATGGGGGAGAAGATGAGCGTGCTCAGCACACCGGAGCAGGCCCTCGGCGCCGCGCGGGAGGTGGCCGCGGTACTGGCCAAGGACGCCGTCGAGCGGGACCGGGCCGGCGTCGAGCCACTGGCCGAGGCCCAGCTGCTCCGCGACGCCGGGTTGCCCGCGCTGCTGCTGCCCGCGTCGGTAGGCGGGGCCGGCCTGGACTGGGCCACCGGCCTGCGGGTGGTCCGCACCATCGCCGAGGCGGACGGGTCCATCGCCCAGCTGCTCGGCTACCACTACGTCAACGCGGCGAACCTGGTCTGGGTCGGCGACGCCTCGGTACTGCGCCGGTGGGGTACCCCGTCGGCGGCCGAGCAGTGGCTGTGGGGCGACGCGGTGAACCCGGTCGACCCCGACCTGGAGCTGGTCCCCGACGGGCACGGTTACCTGCTGCGCGGCCGGAAGAACTTCGCCACCGGGGTGTCCACCGGGGACGCCTCGGTCGTCTCCGGCACGGTGCGCCACCCGGACGGGACGCCCGGCGACCACCTGCTGGTGGTGGTACGCGGCGACGACCCCGGGCTGCACCGGGGTGGAGACTGGGACAACCTCGGCCAGCGGCTGTCCGCCAGCGGCAGCGTCACCTTCCACGATGTCCGGATCACCCCGGAACACGTGGTCGGCGCGCTCGGCGGCGACCATGCCACCGCGAGCGCCTCGCTGGTCACCCCGGCGATCCAGTCGGTGTTCGGCAACCTCTACCTCGGTATCGCCCAGGGCGCGCTGGCCACCGCCCGGGAATACACCCTGAGCACCTCCCGCCCGTGGCTACTCTCCGACTCCACCCGTGCCGCCGCCGACCCGTACGTGCTGGCCAACTACGGGCGGCTGGTCTCCTCGGTGCGCGCGGTCCAGGCGCTGGCCGACGAGGCCGCCGAGGAGTTGGCTCGCGCCGACGCGGCCGGCGTTTCGCTCACCTGGGAGGCCCGAGGGGAGCTGGCCGAGCTGATCGCCGCCCTCAAAGTGACCTCCACCGATGTGGCGCTGAACGTCACCTCGACGATCTTCGAGCTCACCGGAGCCCGGGCCACCAACAACGCCGTCGGCCTGGACCGCTTCTGGCGCAACGTCCGCACGCACACCCTGCATGACCCGGTGGCCTACAAACAGCGCGAGGTAGGCGACCATTTCCTCAACGGCACCCACCCACCGTTTACGCTGTATACCTGACCCGGACGGCTCCCACGGCGGGAGCGCATTGGGTCCTGGCCTCCCAGGGCTTGGCACGTGGCATTTCGCTGGAGAACGGGAAAGGTTACGAGCAACTACGAGTGGGCAACGCGGTCCAGCTGGCCCTGCGGCTACTGATCGTGGTCAGGAAATACGGCCTCGAACACTTGGCCATCGTCGAAGTACGTGGCATGTGGGCTGGTGCCGAACAGGCGAATCCATGTCCACCCGCAGTCCTCATAGGGGCTGCAGACGTGAACTTCGTACTTGCGCTCCCGGGCTTCCGCCGCGGCCCACTCCAACACCTCGGGCACGTCCACTGCTGACAACGTCCAGGTAGTGGGTACCCAGCCTCGCAACTCTTCTGGGACATCCGCCCCAACCCACGGAGGTTGGGCGCGTTCCCAGAATCGGACACGGTAGAGCGGGTGGTCAATGTCCTGCGTGTAATCGTGGTGGTCATCGGTGGGCCGCACCTGCATGCCGGCAGCCTTCTATCAGGCACCACGTCGTAGCGCGGAACCTCGGCCTCCGGAGTAACTCACACAGCCCGCCTCGTCCTCACACAGCCGGGCGATCGGCTCACACAGCTCGCGGCATGCTCACACAGCAGCCCAATGCGCTGTGTCGAGCCCAACGGGCTGTGTCGAGCCGGGCGTGCTGTGTCGAGCTGGGCGCGCTGTGTGAGCTGGGCAGGGCTGCGGCCTGGTGCTACCGGTAGCCGGTGGTAGTCGACCTGGCAGTATTCGCGGCCGTTGATCGGTACGGCGGCTCGTCCGTACTCACACCAAGCGAGGGTCGCTTATGCAGACACGTCGTCTCATCGTGGCGGTGCTTGGGCTCATCGTCCTGGCCGGCGCCTTCGTGGCCGGAGGCATCCTCATCGGCGAGCGCACCGCTAGCGACGCCAACCCCACCGCCAGCGGCGCCAACCGCACCGGCAGTGTTGACAACCGGGCGGCCGGGCGGGATCAACCGAGTCGTGACTTCATGTTCCAGGTGATCGGTGTGAAAACAGCGAACCAGGGCGGACACACGCTCAACCTGTTCTTCCACTACCGCTACCCGAGTGGGCTCGCGGACAACGACATACCGGATTACACGCGGCTACGCACCACGGCGCTCGATCACCTGGGCGCGGTCGATGCATCCAAGAACCCGTACTGGGAAGTGCTGAACAACCAGCTGTGCGCGCAGCTCAAAAGCGGCTTCCCGATTCAGGCGATCACCTGCGAGTTGCAGGTCGTTGGCTCGGAAAACCCGGGGCCGCACGACGAGCCCGGCTACCGCGCCAGCATCGAAACGATCGGCGACATCGAGCCGCTGGATGTCCCAGGCCCGCTGGCCAATTGAATCTCAGCTGGTCAGGATGCCGCGCTCGATGGCCTCGGTGGCGAAGCGGACCAGCTGCTCCGGGCTGACCCGGTTCTGCTGCGCGCCGGTGTGGAGCAGGTCATCCGCCACGCCGATGAGCGAGTCCCACACCCAGTGCGGCAGCGCCGGGTCGTCCCGCAGCGTCTGACCTCGGGCCGCCGCGGTGTCACGTAGCGCGGCGGCGAGTGCGCCGACGGTGCGCAGATACACCGCGGCCGTGGTGACTACGCCCTTGCTGCGCCGGCCGCCGGCGAGCACCTTGGCCTCCCACTGCGGCGTGGAGCGGCCGAACCGACGCCAGAGCCCGGTCAGCTGGGGCAGGATCCGCCGGAGCAGCTCGGCGACGCCGATGTCCCGGTCCATCTCGTCCAGGGTGGCGCGCAGCTCGTCCAGCCGACGGGACATCAGCGCGACGAACACGTCTTCCTTGCCCTCGAAGTACTGGTACACGGTGCCCGGGCTGACCCCGGCGCCGGCGGCAATGGCTCGCATGGTCAGGCCCGCGTAGCCGGACTCGTCGAGCGCCCGCTCGGCCGAGGCCAGGATGTCGCGGCGGCGACCTTCCGCATCTCCCCAGAGGGTCGGGGTGGGCTCGGTGGTGGAGCTCATGGCCGCACTCTATCGCGAATTTCGAACAACGTTCACCACGTATTGAACGTTGTTCAGTTCACCCGCTATGGTGCTGTCCGAATGAGCCGCACACCTGGGGAAGAACGAGACGGGAGGGCAGGGGTGACGCTCAGCCACCTGGACCGGCTGGAGGCGGACAGCATCGATATCTTCCGCGAGGCGGTCGCGGAGAGCGCGCGCCCGGTGCTGCTGTACTCCATGGGCAAGGACAGCTCGGTGCTGCTGCACCTGGCCCGCAAGGCGTTCTACCCGAGCCCGCCGCCGTTCCCGCTGCTGCACGTGGACACCACCTGGAAGTTCCGGGAGATGATCGCGTTCCGCGACCGGACCGCGCGTGAACTGGGATTGGAACTGATCGTGCACCGCAACCCGGACTGTGTGGCGCTGGGGGTCAACCCGTTCGACCACGGCTCGGCGCGGCACACCGACCTGTGGAAGACCCAGGGGCTGCGCCAAGCCCTGGACCAGCACCGCTTCGACCTGGCCTTCGGTGGGGCGCGCCGGGACGAGGAGGTCTCCCGGGCCAAGGAGCGGGTGTTCTCCTTCCGCTCCGCCGGGCACCGCTGGGACCCACGCCACCAGCGCCCGGAGCTGTGGCGGCTGTACAACACCCGGATCGGCCCGGGGGAGAGCATCCGGGTGTTCCCGCTGTCGAACTGGACCGAGCTGGACGTGTGGAGCTACATCGACCGCGAGGAGATCCCGATCGTGCCGCTGTACTTCGCCGCCGAACGCCCGGTGGTGGAGCGGGACGGCGCGTTGATCATGGTGGACGACGAGCGGATGCCGCTGGCCGAGGGCGAGCGCCCGGAGCGTCGCACCGTGCGGTTTCGCACGCTCGGCTGCTACCCGCTCACCGGCGCGATCCAGAGCCGGGCGCGCACCGTGGCGGAGATCGTCCGGGAGATGCGCACGGTCACCACCTCCGAGCGGCAGGGGCGGGTGATCGACCGGGACCAGAGCGGGTCGATGGAACGCAAGAAATGGGAGGGCTACTTCTGATGGTCCCACGGTGCGGGGCGGACGAACCTGACCTGCTGCGCTTCCTCACCTGCGGCAGCGTGGACGACGGGAAGAGCACGCTGATCGGGCGGCTGCTCTACGAGTCCAAGCTGCTGCACGCCGACCAGCTGGCCGCGCTGGAGGCCGACTCCAAGCGACACGGCACCCGGGCCGGCGAGCTGGACTTCGCCCTGCTGGTGGACGGCCTGGCCGCGGAGCGGGAGCAGGGCATCACCATCGACGTGGCCTACCGGTTCTTCGCCACCGAGCGCCGCCGCTACATCGTGGCGGACACCCCGGGGCACGAGCAGTACACCCGCAACATGGTCACCGGGGCGTCCACCGCCGATGTCGCGGTGATCTTGCTGGACGCCGGCAAGGGCGTGCTCACCCAGACCCGCCGGCATACCCACCTGGTCAGCCTGCTGGGCATCCGCCGCGTGGTGCTCGCGGTGAACAAGCTGGACCTGGTCGGCTACTCCCGCGCGGTGTTCGAGTCGATCTCCGCCGAGTTCCGCGGGTTCGCCGGCGAGCTGGGGCTGGACGAGGTGACCTGTGTGCCGATGTCGGCGGTGCACGGCTGCAACGTGGTGGCCCTCGGCGAGGAGACCCCTTGGTATCAGGGTCCGACGCTGCTGGAGTGGCTGGAGTCGGTCCAGGTCGAGCGGCACGACGACCCCGCAGCGCCGGCGCGGTTTCTGGTGCAGTGGGTGAACCGACCGGACCCGGGCTTCCGCGGTTTCGCCGGGCGGCTGTTGCACGGGGTGCTGCGGCCCGGCGATCAGGTCCGCACGCTGCCCGGGGGGCGGGAGTCCACGGTTGCTCGGATCGTCACCATGGACGGTGACCTGGCCGAGGCGGAGGCCGGCGCCTCGGTGACCGTGGTGCTGGCCGACGAGATCGACGTGAGCCGCGGCGCCGTGCTGGTCGCGGCCGACGCGTGCACCCAGGTGAGCGACGCCTTCCAGGCGCACCTGGTGTGGTTCGACGAGCAGGAGATGCTGCCCGGCCGGCAGTACCTGGCGAAGTTCGGCGCCCAGACGCTGGGGCTCACCGTGGACCGGCCCAAGTACCGGGTGGACGTGGACTCGCTGGCCCGGCTGCCCGCCCGCACGCTCGGACCGGGGGAGGTCGGCGTGGCGAACGTGCACACCGCCGCCCCGGTCCCGTTCGAGCAGTACCGGGACAGCCGCGACCTCGGTTCGTTCCTGGTGCTGGACCGGCTGACCAGTAACACCGCCGGGGCCGGCATGGTCGACTTCGCGCTGCGCCGCTCGGCCAATGTGCGCTGGCAGCGGCTGACCGTGGACAAGGCCGCGCGCGCCGAGGGCAACGGGCACCGGCCGTGCGTGGTGTGGTTCACCGGGCTGTCCGCCGCGGGCAAGTCCACCATTGCCGACCTGGTGGAGTCGGCGCTGCACTCCGACGGCCGGCGCACCTACGTGCTGGACGGCGACAACGTCCGGCACGGGCTGAACAAGGACCTCGGCTTCACCGACGCGGACCGGGTGGAGAACATCCGGCGGATCGCCGAGGTGGCCGCGCTGATGGTGGATGCCGGGCTGATCGTGCTGGTCTCGTTCATCTCGCCGTTCCGCGCGGAGCGGGCGATGGCGCGCGAGCTGCTGGCACCGGGGGAGTTCTGCGAGGTGTACGTGGACACCCCGCTGGAGGTGGCCGAGCGGCGCGACCCGAAGGGCCTCTATGCCAAGGCGCGGCGCGGCGAGCTGGCCAACTTCACCGGCATCGACTCGCCCTACGAGCCGCCGGAGGACCCGGAGCTGCGGCTGGACACCACCGCGCTGACGCCGGAGCTGGCCGCCGGCGCGGTGCTGGAGAAGCTGGCCGCGATGGGCGTCATCTGAGGGCGTCAGCTGAGCGCATCACCCTTTTGAACGTTGTCCAAAATGAGGTAGCCTCGGGCCGCCTTGTGAACCTGTTCTAAACGGGGGGTTCCGTGTCCGATGTCGACGAGGCGGTATGGACCGGGCGGGCCTGGTCGGAGTTCTGCCGGGCGCTGGAGGCCGCCGGCCAGGTGGTGCTCGCCGAGGGCGCCCCGGAGACCTCGCTGGACCGGGCCGAGGGCTTTCGCTACCTGACCCGGCTGACCAGGGAAATGCTCTACTCCTGCGTGGACAACGGGGACCCGGACTTCCCCCGGTTCCACGAGCTGGACCTGGTCAAGATCGGTGCGGACAACCCGGACAACGTCTACCTGTCCGCCAACATCCGGGGCGACCGGACGTACCGGATCACCGGCCGGCGCGGCACCATCGCCTACTTCAGCATCGGCTCCAAGGCCAACCGGTACGCCAAGGACGGCACCATGGCGTCCACCGGCGAGCTGACCGACGCCGACCTGATCGCCGAGCCGGACGGCAGCATCGAGATCATCGCCAACGCCACCCGGCAGGGCCGCAACTGGCTGCCGCTCGCGCCGGACTCCACCCTCCTGGTGGTCCGGCAGACCTACCTGGATCGCGCCGCCGAGACCGAGGGTAGCTGGCAGATCGCCCAGCTCGGCGGCCCGGAGCGGCCAGCCGAGCTCACCCCTGAGTCCCTCGGCACGGCGCTGCGCCGGGCCGCCCTGTCGGTGCACGGCACAGCGGCGACCTTCGCCCGGTGGACCGAGCTGTTCATGAGCAAGCCCAACGAGCTGTCCGACTTCGGCCAGGAGATGTTCCAGCGGGCCGGCGGCGACCCGGCGATCTTCTACCTGCACGGCTACTGGGCGCTGCAGCCCGGCCAGGCCTGGGTGATCAAGACCGAGGTGCCGGACTGCCCGTACTGGAACTTCCAGCTGGACAACTGGTGGATGGAGTCGCTGGACCACCGCCGCCGGGTCACCGTCAACAAGCACACCGCCAGGCTGGGCCCGGACGGGCAGCTGACCATCGTGGTCGCCGAGCGCGACCCCGGGGTGGGCAACTGGATCGACTCCTGCGGGCACCGCACCGGCACCGCGCTGCTGCGCTGGCTGGGCGCGAGCGGGCACCCGATCCCGGAGTGCCAGGTCCTGCCGCTGGCCTCTGTGATGAACAGGGAGCGAAGATGACCAGGGTGTCCGCCCAGCTGCGGGTGGCCGACCTGCTGGCCGCGGCGAGGGCCAAGACCGGGCTCGCCGACTTCGGCGACGAATGGTTCCGCGAGCCGGTCGGTGTGCTGGTGGACAGCCTGAACGCCGAGGCCCGGCTGTCCGAGCTGGGGCTGGAGCTGACCCGGCGCCGGCTGATCGCGCTGCTGGTCGACCGGCTGCGGCTGCGCGCGCTGCAGCGGGGGCACCCCGAGTTGGCCGAGGTCGAGGTGGACGTGGCGGCGGAAATCTGCGGGCTGCCGCGCACCGGATCCACCCTGCTGCACCGGCTGCTGGCCGCCTCGCCCCAGCTGACCTCGACGCTGTCCTGGGAGACCGGATACCCGCTCCCGTTCCCCGGCGAGGGCCCGGACGCGGCCGAGCGCAAGCGCCGCGCGCAGGCCAAGGCACGGATGTTCCTGGAGCTGTCCCCGGACTTCGCCGACCTCCACACCCTGGAATGGGACGGTGCCGAGGAGGACGTGATCCTGGTCGACCGGTCCTTCACCTCGATGAGCTTCGACAGCTTCTACTGGGTGCCCAGCTACGGCGACTGGCTGCGCACCGCCGACCAGGCGCCCGCCTACCGCGAGCTGCGCGAGTGGCTGCAGGTGCTGCGCTGGCAGGACCCGTCCCGGGCCGGCCGGCGCTGGGTGCTCAAGTCGCCGCACCACCTGACCGCCGTGGACACCGTGCTGGACACCTTCCCCACCTGCAAGATCGTGATGACCCACCGGTCCCCGGTGCGCGCGGTCCCGTCGTACGCGTCGATGGTGGCGACCATGAGCGCGCAGTACAGCGAGGGGGTGGACCGGGAGGCGGTCGGGCGCTACTGGAATGCCCGGTTCGCGGCCACCCTGCGGGAGTTCGCCGCTGTCCGGGAGCGCCGCCCGGGCCGGTTCGTGGACGTCCGGTTCGGCGACATGCTCACCGACCCGGCTGGGCAGGCCCGGCGGGTGCTCGGCGAGATCGGGCTGACCCCCGGCGCCCAGGACGACGCCGCGTTCGCCGCCTACCTGGAACGCAACCGGGAGGAACGGCACGGCTCGCACAGCTACACGGCGGCGGACTTCGGGCTCACCGAGGCCCAGCTGGAGCGCGACTTCGCTTTCTACACGGAGGTGTACCTGTGATGCTGTCCGGCGAGGTCGTGGTGATCACCGGAGTCGGCGCCGGGTTGGGCGCCAAGCTGGCCCGCCGGGCGGCCGCCGAGGGAGCCAGCGTGGTGATGGCGGCCCGATCCACCGAGGTGATGGACCAGGTGGCCAAGGAGGTGGCCGCCGCCGGCGGGCGGGCCATCGGGGTGCCGTGTGACGTGCGCAAACCCGACGAGGTGGCCCGGCTGGTGGAGACGGCGGCGGCCGAGTTCGGGCCGGTCACCGGGCTGGTCAACTCGGCGTTCGGCCATCCCGGGTTCGAAGACCTGCTGGATACCCCGGAGAAGGCGGTGCGCCGGTCGATGGACATCATCCTGTACGGGGCGCTCGCGGTGACCCGTGAGGTGGTCGGCCAGATGAAGAACGCCGGGCGGGGCTCCATCGTGAACATCGGCACCATGGCGACCCGCAAGCCGCACCGGGGCGAGGGCGCCTACGCGGTGGCCAAGGCGGCCATGGCGACCGCGACCCGGTATCTGGCGGTGGAGCTGGGCGAGCACGGCATCCGGGTCAACCAGGCGGTGATGGGTTGGATGGACGGCCCCGGTGTGCGGATGTACCTGGGGATGACCGCGCACCAGCGCGGGGTCAGCGAGCAGGACGTGTACCACGAGATCGCCTCGGCCAACCCGCTCGGCCGGATACCCCCGGACGAAGCATGCGCCGGTGCGGTGCTGTTCCTGCTGTCCACGCACTCCTCGGAGATCACCGGCGCCACGCTGGACGTCAACGGAGGGGAGTACATGCCGGTATGAGCGACCCCCACGTCATCGAGTCGGTGACGGTGCGGATCGGCACCCCGGCCGAGTTCGTCTGGGACGTGCTGGTCGACTACCCGCGCTACCCGGAGTGGAACCCGTACACGGTCAAGGTGGACACCACGCTGGTCGTCGGCGACCCGATCGACCTCACGCTGCCCAGCCCGGACGGCTCCTCGGGCACCTTCGTCAACCGCGAGCACCTGCGGGTGGTCGACCCGCCCCGACACCTGCGCTACGACACCGGCGATGAGCTGCCCGGCATCTTCGCGGTGCGCGACCAGTGGGTCGAGCCGCTGGGCGCCGCGCTGTGCAGCTACCGAACCACCGACGCGTTCAGCGGGCAGTACGCGGGCAAGGTCGTCGAGGTGTCCGGCCCGTGGGTGAAGGCCGGCTTCGACGCGGTCGCGCACGCGCTCAAGGCCCGCGCCGAGCAGCTCTGGGCGGGGCAGGCGGCGGCCGGTTAGCTGTCCGGGATACCGGGGCCCGGCCACCCGGCCGGCCGGGATACTCCCGGCATGGCATTCCTCCAGCTGGCCGCGATCATCGTCGACGAGTACGACCCGGCCATCGAGTTCTTCGTCGACGCCCTGGGATTCGAGCTGGTGGAGGACTCCCCGGCGGTGACCACGGGCAGCGGCCAGCCGAAGCGGTGGGTGGTGGTGCGCCCTCCCGGCGGCCAGACCGGCATCCTGCTGGCCCGCGCCGAGGGCGAGGAGCAGGCGGCGGCGGTCGGCAACCAGGTCGCCGGTCGGGTCGGCTTCTTCCTGCAGGTGGATGACTTCGACGCCGCGTACCAGCGGATGGACGCGGCCGGGGTGCGGTTCCTGGAGACCCCGCGCAGCGAGCCGTACGGGCGGGTCGTGGTGTTCCTGGACATCGCCGGCAACCGGTGGGACCTACTCGCCCCGGCCGCGTAGTGCCGGCGGTACACGGCCTGGGCGAGCGCCGTTGGCCTCTGGTCGGGGGTTCGGTTGCAATTCTGAGAATGGCGTCAGGAATTGCTCGTTTGAAACGGTTGGAATGAGGTCGGCGACCCTTCCTGGCCCCGTCAGGAAAGGGTCGCCGACCGTTCACTCCGTCAGCAGTGGTGCTTGTGCTTCCTGCCGTGGTGGTGATGGCGCTTCAGCGGCCGGCAGTGGTGCCGCTCGTGCTCACAGCCGCAGCTGTGGTGGTGTTTGCGCTTGTGACTGGGCTTGCTCGGGACAGGGTGGTAGTCGCCCATAGATGATTCCTTTCGTTTCCACGGGGGGTGGGCAGCGGTGCTGGGGATGACCGCTGTGGAAGACATCAGGACATCGCGCCAGTTTGTTTCAAGGATCTCCGTGCACCACTCGATTGGCGCAGGAGTAATCCGCGGGAGCGAACGGAGTAATAGCCGCGAAGAACTGGGAAATAGGGCGGATTGACCGGAGGGTATGTGCGCCCGCTATTCACCCTGATGATCGCCATCCTGCCCCATCGTGGTGATCTTCCTGGTCTTCCAGCGGCACGTCGCCGAGAGCATCACCTTCGGCGCGGTGAAGTAGCGCCCGAGCTACCGGCTTCGGCCCGCCCGAGGTCGGCTGGAACGGCGCCCGGCGGGCCGAGGATCACATCGCCGAGCTCCTCCGTCACCGCCATAAAAAGCTCGGTGTTCAACTCGGTGTCCGGGGACGCCAACTCGACCGGGGTGGCTGTGCGGGCGATGACCTTGCCGAACCCGGCCGGGGAGCTCAGCGTGAGCGCCCTGCCCCCGTCCGGCCCCGCGTGGATTGCGTGCGGCACGTTCAGCCCGATCGTGTAGAAATCGCCGGGACGCAGGGTGACGTGCTCGCTGGCGGCCCACAGGTCGAACGACCCGGAGACCACCCAGATCCGCTCCTCGTATCGGGCGTGGAGGTGCAGCGCGGTCATCCCACCGACTGGCATCACCTGGTCGGTGAGGTCGAACTGGCCGTCGGTTTCCTCGGCGGTGGTGAGGATGCGGACTCGCAGCTCCTGGCCGAGCACATAGTCGGCGACGAACTCGGTGGCGGCGCTCAGCTCGCTCATGGGTAGATCCCTCCCGATGGAGTCTCGGTGCGCCGGGTCGGCGGGCCATTGCCATGAGGGATACCACAATCAATATAGACATCCTATAAATGGCACGCTGTGCTTGTACCGGCGAAAGGGGGCGGGATGAGTGCGGAGATGGCCCGGGCGCGCAGGGCTCACCGGCCGGTGCGGCGGGCGCGGGCCGCCAGCCAGACCCGGGCCGCGATCCTGGCCGCCGCGATGCGGCTGTTCCTGGAGCGTGGCTACGGGGGAGCCACCGTCAGCGACATCGCCAAGGAGGCGGGGACGGCGATCCCCACCGTCTACGCCAGCGCCGGGGGCAAGGCGGCCATTCTGGCCACGCTCATCGCCGATGCTCAAGGGGATCCCATCGTGGAGGACACCCTGGCCGCGGTGCGGGAGCGCACCGACCCTGGTGAGGTGATCCGGGCCGCCGTGCGAGGGGTTCGCACCGACAACGAGCGCTACCACGACATCGTCCGGGTGATGGTCACCGCCGCCTCGGTCGACGAGTCCGTCGCGGCCAGCCTGGTGGCATCCGACCGGGAGTACCGAACGGCGCTGGGCGAGGTCGCGGTCCGGCTGGGCGAGGTGCACCCGCTCACCGTCAGCCTGGCCCGGGCCACGGACATCCTGTGGTTCTACCTCGGCCACCAGGCCTGGCACATCTGCGTCGCCGAGCAGGGCTGGTCCTGGGACGAGGCCGAGGCCTGGTTGGCCGCCCAGGTCGTCGCCGCGCTGGTGGCCCCGGTCAGCCCGGGGGCCCCGGTTAGCCCGCGGGCGGCCAACGGCTGAGCCGCGGGGCCGAGTAGGGCTGGCCCTCGGCGAAAGTAGGGATCCTCGGGGCGGCGGTAGGGGTGGCTCGATCGGTTCCGGGGCTCACGTGGAGCACGCTGTGGCGATGAGCCGGGTTGATCGGCTGCCCGGTCACCGTGATGGCCGTCCGCGTCAGGAGGCTCGATGAACGTCCACCCTCGGCGGGATCAGCCCTCCTCGACGCTTCACCTGCTCGACCCCACCCGGGCCGGGGCGGCGCCTGTCGCGAGCCACCGGATCGCCGTGCACGGGCAACCCATGCATTACCTGGAGAGCGGCCGGCACAGCGGTGGCCCGGTGGTGGTGCTGCTGCACGGCCTGGCCAGCAACGCCGGGACCTGGTCGAACGTGCTGCCGCTGCTCGGCAGGCACGCCCACGTGCTGGCCCCGGATCTGCTCGGCTCCGGAGACTCGGCCAAGCCGAGGGCGGCGGACTACTCGGTGGGCGGGCACGCCGCGCGGCTGCGGGACCTGCTGCGGGAGCTCGGGCTGGAGTGCGCCACGCTGGTCGGCCACTCGTTCGGCGGCGGGGTGGCGATGAGCTTCGCCTACCAGTTCCCGGAGCGCACCGAGGGCCTCGGGTTGATCGCCAGCGGCGGGCTGGGCGCCGAGCTCAACGTCGTGCTGCGGATGGCGAGCCTACCCGGCACGGTGTCCGCGGCGAACAATCTGACCGCGCTCAGCCCCTGGTGGCTGCGTCAGCTCGCCCGGCAGGTGGCCACCCGGCTGGGACTCGCGCCGAGCGCCGACCTGGACGCGGTGGCCCGGGCGCTGCGTTCGCTGGCCGATCGGGGCGCACGCGAGGCCTTCGTGCAGACCCTGCGCGGCGCGGTGAGCTGGTCCGGGCAGCGGCTGGCCGCCAGCGACCGGTTCTACCTGCTCGCCGAGCTACCCATCCTGCTGGTCGCCGGCCGCCGGGACAGCTGCATCCCGCACCGGCACACCGTGCACGCCCACCGGTTGCTGCCCGGTAGCCGGCTGGAGCTGCTCGACGCCGGGCACTTCCCGCATCAGGAGTGTCCGGACCACATCGTCCGGCTGCTCGTGGAGTTCCTCACCGGTGCCGGCGCGCACGCCGCCGAGGAACACCCCGTCGCGGGTTGACCACGGGCGTCGGAAATTCGTAGCACTGGGTGTGTGTTCGGCGGTGCTCAGCGATCTCTCAGGACGTGGGGCGGCGCTCACCGACGTGGATGACGCCGGGCGTACCGTCGTGCCTGTTGCGCCACAGGGGGCCACAGCCGCGCCAGAGCCACACCGCGGTGGCGGCCATGCGGCAGTCGCGGTCGAATCGCCAGGCCCGACGCAGTCGGAGGGGAGCAGTCCGCGATGACGGTGCTGGACAGCATTCTGGACGGGGTCCGGGAAGACCTCGCGGTGCGGCAGGCCGAGGTCCCCCTCGCTGACCTGCGGGCCCGCGCGGCCGACGCACCGCCGGCGCTGGACCCGTTGCCGGCCTTTCGCGCCCCCGGTGTGTCGATCATCGCCGAGGTGAAGCGGAAGAGCCCCAGCAAGGGCGAGCTCGCGGACATCCCGGATCCGGCGCGGTTGGCGGCCCGGTACGCCGAGGGCGGCGCGGCGGCGATCAGTGTGCTCACCGAGAAGCGCCGGTTCGGCGGCTCGCTGGCCGATCTGGCCGCGGTGCGCGCCGCGGTGCGGGTGCCGGTGCTGCGCAAGGACTTCATCGTGACGCCCTATCAGGTCTGGGAGACCCGGGCCTGGGGTGCCGACCTGATGCTGCTCATGGTGGCCTCGCTGGATGACGGGCCACTGGGCGAGCTGCTGGGCCTGGCCACCGAGCTGGGCCTGACCACGCTGGTGGAGGCGCACACCCCCGACGAGCTGGAGCGGGCCGCCCGCCTCGGGGCCCAGCTGATCGGCATCAACGCGCGGAACCTGAAGACGCTCGAGGTGGACCGGTCGGTGTTCAAGGCGCTGGCCCCGGACATCCCGCCGGGCGCGGTGCGGGTCGCCGAGTCCGGCGTGGCCGGCCCGGAGGACGTGGCGGAGTACCACGCCTGGGGCGCCGACGTGGTGCTGGTGGGGGAGGCGTTGGTGCGTGCCGGCGACCCCGAGGACGCGGTGCGCACCTTCATTTCCGCCGCGGCGGCGCGGGGCTGACCGGCCTCTCAGCTCCGTCCCATCTTCGGCGGCTGAGCAGCGTCTCGTCTCGCCACCCTGACCAGCGCGGGAGCAGGTCATCCGGTCGGGCGAACGCAAGTGGCCCCGGTTGTTCGACTCCCGGTAACTCGGCCGTGGTCGCGCCGGCATCGGCCGCCACCACCCTCTAGGCGTGTTCCGCCCCAGGCGGTCCAGCCCGTCGTCGCCCCTGCCGAGGGCGGTGACAAGAGGTAGCGGAGAGGCCCCGATGTCCTTGATCATCCCCCGTCGTGTGCTCGGCGCGTTGGCCGTGGCGTGCACCGTCGCGCTCGCGCTGGCCGCCTGCGGACAGAGCGCGGCGCCGCAGGCCGCCAGCGCGCGCAACCCCGACGTGCTGGTCTTCGCCGCGGTGCCGTCGGAGAACGCCCAGACCCTGCAACAGGCCTACCAACCGCTCATCACCCTGTTGACCAAGGAGACCGGCAAGCAGATCCGGTTCCAGCCCGCCACCGATTACGCGGCGGTCATCGAGGCGCAGCGCAGCGGCAAGGTGGACATCGCCCAGTACGGCCCGCTGTCCTACGTGCTGGCCCGCAACACCGGCGTCAAAGCCAGCCCGATCGCCGCGCAGTTGCCCACCAAGGGTGGCCAGTCCGGCTACCGGTCCTACGGCATTGTGCCGGCGGGCTCACCGATCCACGACCTGGCCAGCCTGCGCGGCCACAAGGTGTGCTTCGTGGACCCGAACTCCACCTCCGGCCACCTGTACCCGTCGGCGGCCCTGCTCGACGCCGGCATCAACCCGGACAAGGACGTCACACCGGTGATGACCGGCGGCCACGACGCCTCGGTGCTGGCGGTGGCCAGCGGCCAGTGCGACGCCGGCTTTGCCGAGGACTACATGGTGGACAAGATCCTGCCCAGCAAGGGCCAGCTCAAGCCGGGCCAGGTGAGCGTGCTGTGGCGGTCCGACGTGATACCCGGATCCCCGGTGGCGATCAGCGACGACCTCGACCCGGCGCTGAAGGCGAAGATCACCGACGTGTTCCAGACCAAGGCGAACCTCGACTACCTCAACGCCAACGGAATCTGCGCCACCGCCTGCACCGGGGTGGACGACGCCGGCGACTGGGGCTACATCAAGGTGGACGACTCCTTCTATGACGGCGTCCGCAAGGTCTGCTCCACGACCAGGGACAAGCAGTGTGGGGCCACGTGAGCGGGCAGCCCGGCGAACCGGTGGTGCGGTTCGACGGCGTCAGCAAGCGGTTCGGCCCGGACATCCTCGGCCTGGACGACGTCTCGCTGAGCGTGCGGGCCGGCGAGGTGGTGGTGCTGCTCGGCCTGTCCGGGTCCGGTAAGTCCACCCTGCTGCGCCACGTCGACGGCCTGCAGCGGCCCAGCGCGGGCACGGTCAGCGTGCTGGGCACCGACGTCGGCACCGCGGGCGGCGGCGAGCTGCGCCGGCTGCGCAGGCGGATCGGCTTCGTGTTCCAGCAGTTCCACCTGGTCGGCAGCCTGAGCGTGCTGGAGAACGTGTGCACCGGCGCTCTCGGCGGGCTGCGCGGCCCCCGGCTCGGGCTGATCAGCTACCCCAGGCAGGTCCGCCGGGAGGCGCTGGGCCACCTGGAGCGGGTCGGGCTGGGCGATCGGGCGTTCCAGCGGGCCGACACGCTCTCCGGCGGTCAGCAACAGCGGGTCGCGGTGGCCCGCGCGCTCATGCAGCGGCCGGAGATCCTGCTCGCCGACGAGCCGGTGGCCTCGCTGGACCCGGAGTCCTCGGCCCAGGTCATGCGGCTGATCCACGAGATCAGCGCGGAACGGCAGCTCACCGTGCTGTGCAGCTTGCATCAGGTGGACCTGGCGCTGAGCTGGGGTGACCGGGTGATAGGCCTGCGCGCCGGCCGCGTCGTCATGGACACCCCGGTGCTCGGCCTCAGCCGTGACCAGGCCATGGCGCTGTACTCCAAGCTCGGCGCCGTCCCCGCACCCCCGCTCGCCGCCGCCGTATGACCAGCTCAGCACCCGTGAGTGGTAAGCGTTGCTATAGCAACGCTTACCACTCACGGGGTGTGACCAGGGGAAATGGGCGCGGAGTCGACCTTTGAGGGCGGCTCCGGTGGTGGGTAGTGGGCGGCTGCTGGGGCGGCCGAGTTGGTCGGGGAGCGCCGCGTGGGTGGTCATCGGGATGCTCGTGGCGCTGGGGCTGTGGGCGCTGGGGGACCTGCGGATCAACCTGGCCACGCTGGTGGACAGCGCGCGCAACGCGGTGGACTTCGCGGGGCGGATGTTCCCGCTGGACTTCCCGCCGGCCGGCGAGCTGCTCGCGCTGGGCGGCACCACGTTGGCCATCGTGGTGTCGGCCACCGTGCTCTCGGTGGTGATCAGCGCCCCGCTGGCGGTACTCGCGGCGGCCAACACCACGCCGAGCGCCGCCGCCCGCCCGGTCGCCCGCGGGCTGATCGTGCTGGCCAGGGCGGTACCCGACGTGGTCCTGGCGATCGTCTTCTTCCGGATCTTCGGGCTGGGCGCGATCACCGGGGTGCTGGCGATGGGGCTGCACTCGGTCGGCATGGTGGGCAAGCTCTACGCCGACGCGATCGAGCAGATCGACGAGGGCCCCCGGCTGGCGGTGCGGGCTAGCGGCGCCGGGCGGCTGCAGGAGCTGCTGGTCGGGGTGCTGCCGCAGGTGGCGCCGGCGTTCGTGGCCACCGCGCTGCACCGCCTGGACATCAACCTGCGCATCTCCGTGGTGCTCGGCTTCGTCGGGGTGAACGGGCTGGGCTACGCGATTGCCACCGCGCTGCAGCGGTTGGACTATCGGCGCGGCATGGCCATGGCGCTGCTGGTGCTGCTGCTCTGTGTGCTGGTCGAGCTGCTGTCCGGGTCGATCCGGCGGGCGCTGCTGCGCGGCGGGTCGGACTCGGCTCCGTCGGCGGGGCCCGGCCAGGTCAGGCCGGACTGGACGGCGGCCCGGATCCGCCGGACCGGCTACCTCGCACTCACCGCGGTGGTGGTGCTGGCCTCGGTATGGGGCGCGGACCTGTCACCCGCGCAATTCCTCGGCGCGCTGGGCCACCTCGCCCAGACTGCCGCGCTGTTCTGGCCGCCCGGCACCGGCGGCATGCTGCCCACCCTGCTGGCCGACCTGGTGCAGACGATCAAGATCGCCCTGGCCGCCACGGTGCTCGGCGCCGCGCTCGCCGTGCCCATCGGCGCGCTGGCGGCTCGGAACGTCGCGCCGAACTCCCGGGTGGCCCGCGCCTTCCGGGTGCTCATCGTGCTGGTCCGCGGCGTACCGGAGCTGGTCCTGGCGATCGTGTTCGTGGTGATCACCGGGCTCGGCGCGGTGGCCGGCACGCTGGCCCTGTGCGTCGGCGCCATCGGGCTGCTCGGCAAGCTGGTCGCGGACTCGCTGGAGGAGGTGGACCCCGGCGTGGAAGCCGCCGTGGCGGCCACCGGCGCCACCCGCTGGCAGGTGCTCCTCGCCGCGACCGTGCCGCAAGCCGCCCCGGCGTTCGTCGCGCACGTGCTCTACCAGCTCGACGTCAACATCCGCTCGGCCACCCTGCTGGGCATCGTGGGCGCCGGCGGGATCGGCTTCGACCTGCTCAGCGCCTCCCGGATCCTGGAGTTCGGCATGGTCACCACGGTGCTGCTGATGGTGTTCGGCACCGTGTTGCTGGTCGAGCTGCTGGCGCTGTGGCTGCGCCGGGTCGTTCGCTGACAACTGTCTCGAATGTTCACCTCGCGGGATAGCTCCGGTGGCCGGAACGAGGTTGTCCGGACAAGCCGGGAGCGAATGGTCAGGCCGGTGAGCACCTCGACGAGATATCTGGAGATCGCCGACCGGCTGGCCGCCGAGCTGGTCGGCTGCGCGCCCGGCACCCGGGTGGCCAGCGAGCCCGAGCTGGCCGACCGGTTCGGCGTGGGCCGGGCCGCCGCCCGCTCCGCGCTGCAGGAGCTGGAGCGACGCCTGCTGGTGCGCCGGGTGCAGGGCGCCGGCACGTTCGTCAACCGCCGCATCGACTACGTCATCTCGCACAGCCGGCCGCCGTCCTGGCACGCCACGGTCGCCGCCGCCGGCGCCACGCCCCGCTCGCAGCTCAAGTCGGTACTGCGCGCCGGGTTGCCGGCCGAGCGGGCCGAGCAGCTGCAGTGCCAGGCAGGTACCGAGGCGCACCTGATCGTGCGGAACTTCTTCATCGACGACCTGCTGGCCTCCTGGACCGAGGAATGGATCCCCGTCGAGGTGGCTCCGGACCTGGATCTGGCGGTGCACACCGTGGAGTCGATCGACCTGGTGCTGCGGCAGATGGGCCGGGTCTGCCCGGTGCGGGCCTGGTGCCGGGTCAGCTTCGACATTCCGCCGGTGGAGGTGCTGCGCGGGTTGCGCATCGAAGCCAGCGTGCCGGTGTGGCAGGTGGACAGCATCAGCCGGGACGCGACGAGCGGGCGGGGGCTGTTGGCCAGCACCGCGTGGACCCGGGCGGACGCGGTGCGGGTTGTGGTGGAGCTGGGGGACGCCTGCCCGGGCGGGGCCGTTCCGGTAGCCGCGCGGGCGGAGGTGGCCCGGTGAGCCGCCCAGACGTCTCGGACGCCGCGGCCGAGGTCGGGAAGCGGCTGAGCCGGGAGGAACGGTGCGCGCTGCTGGCCGAGGCGCGACCGGCCGAGCTACAGGCGCTCGCCGATGCCTGCCTGGCCGACGACGTCGAGGTACGGGTGCTGCTCGCCCCGCAGGTCGGCTGCGTGACCGCCCAGGTGCGTGAGCCGGTCGCCGGGCACCGGTTCCAGCTCGGTGACGTGCTGGCCTGCCGCGCCGAGGTGGAGCTGGCCGGCCACCGAGGCTGGGCAATGCGGCTCGGCGACGATCGGGTGGCCACCCTCGCCGCCGCCGTGCTCGACGCCGAGGCAGAGGCCGGCCGGCCGGGGGCGGTCGAGGTGGAGGCGCTGTGCCGGCGGGTGGCCGCCCGCCGCGCGGAGCGGTTGGAGCGCGAGTGGGCCGAGCTGGCGCCCACCGTCGTCGAGTTCGAGGAGCTGACGTGACGATCACCGAGACCCACCGCGCCGGCCTGGATGCCGCGCTGTCGCCGGCCGAGTCGCAGCTGGCGTTCCGGGCGGTGTTGGACGCGCTCGCCCGACCGGGACTGCCGGCTCGGCTCCCGGTGCCCGAGGCCCGTGGCGTGACGCTGCCGCCGGTGCTGCTGCCCCTGCTCGCGCTGGCCGACCTGGGCACCGGTGTGTGCGTGCTCGGCGCGGAGGACTTGCCCGAGCGGGACTGGGCCGGCGCACTGAGCACGGCGACCTCCGCGCCGAGGGTGCCGCTGGAGGGAGCCCGGCTGGTTGGTGCCGCCGGCCCGATCAGCGGCGAGGAGATCCGTCGGCTGCGCCGGGGCACCGCGTTGGCCCCGGAGGACGGCGCGCTACTGGCCCTCGCGGTGGCCGGCCTGGCCGGTGGGCTGAGGCGCTGGTGGCTGTCCGGGCCGGGGGTGCCGGGGCGGCGGGCGATAAGCCCGCTCGGTGTGCCGGACGAATTCCTGGTTGCCAGGGCCGACGCGGTGGCCGGCCACCCGGCCGGGATCGACGTGCTGCTGGTCGGTCCGGACGGCGGACTGCTCGGGCTGCCCAGGACCACGATCATCGAGGAGGAGCGCAACTAATGGGGTACTCAGGCGCGCGCGGTGGCCTGCAGGCGATCTTGGCCGCCGAAGGGCTGGTGCGTCGGCTGCGGGATCACGCGCCGTCGCCCTGGGCGCCCACCGAGCAGGTGATCACCCGGTTCCGGCTGGCCGTGGACAGGGTGATGGGCGAGGCCGGGCTGTACGACGAGGACAGCGCGGCGGCCGCGTTCCGGCAGGCCGAGGGCGACCCACTGGAGGCCTCCCACCTACTGCGGGCCTACCGCTCCACGCTGCCCAGGCTGGCCGTGGGCGAACCGGTCGACCCGGACGAGCTGCTCATCCTGCGCCGCATCGTGCCGGCGTTCCGCGAGCCGGACGGCCCGCAACTGCTCGGCCGCACCACCGACTACACCGGCCGGCTACTGGAGAAACCCGCCGGTCCGCCCAGCGAGAACGGACAGGCCACCCGCAACAGCCCCACAACCAACGGTCACGCAACCAACGGCCCGCAGGCCGATAACGGCGCCCACCCCGCCGACGCGGCGCACCGGCGGCCGCGCCGATTCCTGGACCTGCTGCGCGAGCTCGACCTGGCGGTGGACCACCGGGACGGCAGCGACCCGGAGCCGTTCGACATCACCCGCACCCCGGCCCGGCCCCCGGCGCCCCGGTCGGCTGCGCTGGCCGCGATGGCCCGCGCGGAGACCGGTGCGCTGGTCGCGCTGTGGTACCGCTCGATCCTCGGCCCGGACGGCAACCTGCACGAGGTCACCCTCGGCGAGGTGCGACACGGCCGGCTGCCGCTGCGGGTGCGCCACCCGCACACCGGCAACCCGGTGACCGTCGGCGAGTTCCGGGTCACCGAGGCCGAGGCGATCGAAGACCTGGACGGCGCCGACGAGGACCGCTCCCGGTTCGACGTGGGCTACGGGCTGTGCTTCGGGCACAACGAACGCAAGGCCATCGCGATGGCCAACCTGGACATCGCCAACCGCCGGTTCGGCGCCACCGGGCCGCTGGAGCAGCTGCTGCTGCTCACCACCGACGGGCTGGACTCCGGCGGCTTCCTGGAGCACCTCAAGCTGCCGCACTACGTCACCTTCCGGTCCATGGTCGAGCGCAAACAGGCCCTGCGGGCAGCCCAGCGGGCCGGCGCCGAGGACGTCGAGACCCGGTTGCCGGAGCCGGTCGGGAGGGTCTGCTGATGAGTACCACCACCGAGCTGCTCGCCGAGCTGTACACCGAGGCGGCGCCCACCGGGCTGCTGGACGAAGGGGCCAAGCGGGAGATCCGCAGGGCCGCGTTGACCGCCGTGTGCGTGCCCGGCTACCAGGTGCCCTTCGGCTCCAGGGAGATGCCGGTGGCGCGGGGTTGGGGTTCCGGCGGTCTGCAGGTCACCCTGGCGGTGATCGGCGCGGCGGACACCGTGAAGGTGATCGACCAGGGCGACGACGCCGGGGTGAACGCCACCAACCTGCGCCGGATGATCGCCGGCAGTACCGGCTGCGCCGAGTCCGCCGACACCAGGGACGCCACCGTGGTGCAGACCCGCCACCGGGTGCCCGAGGAGGCGATGACCGCTGAGCACGTGCTGGTCTACCAGGTGCCGGTGCCCGAACCGCTGCGCGGCGTGCAGAAGTCGGTGGCCGAGTGCGGCCGGATGCACGCCGAGGCGGACTACTCGGCGATGTGGGTGAGCCTCTACGAGGACCTGGTGCGCAACGGGATGATCACCCGAACGACCGGCTATCCGGTGCTGGTGGCCGGCCGGTACGTCATGGCCACCACGCCGATCCCGCGCTGGGACGTGCCCAGGCTGCACCGGAGCGAGCAGCTGAACCTGTTCGGCGCCGGCCGGGAGAAGCGGATCTACGCGGTACCGCCGCACACCGAGGTCACCCCGCTGGCCTTCGACGACGTGCCCTTCGAGGTGGAGCTCGCCCCGGGCGCCCGATGCAGATTGTGCGGCTCGGACGACGTGTTCCTGGTCGAGGCCGGGACGCGCGGTGGATATCTGTGCAGCGACACCGAGTGGTGCGCCCGGGTACGGGCCGGGGACGCCGACCTGGAGGGGCACCGCGAGCGAGCGCCGTTGCACCTGCGGCCCGACCCGGCGCGTCGAGCCCGCGCCACCTCGCCGGCGACCGCCACGCCCCGGCCACAGCGGGTCCGGCCGCCCAGAGCCGCCGACGCCCCGGAATGGGCGCTGCGGGTAGACGGGCTGGGCAAGGTGTTCGGGCCGCTTGCCGGCGGCGACGCCGGTGCCACGGTGACCGGCACCGGGCCGGAGCACGCCACCGCGGTCAGCCCGGCCACCGGAGCCATCGTGGCGGCCTGGGACGTGTCCTTCGACGTCGCGCCGGGCGAGGCGCTCGGGGTGATCGGCGAGTCCGGGTCCGGCAAGTCCACCGTGCTGGCCTGCATCATCGGCGACGAGGTGGCAACCGCCGGCGAGGTCCGACTGGCCGAAGTGGATGGCGGCCGGACCGAGGTGCTCGCATTGCCGGCCTCGGCTCGGCGGCTGCTGCGGGTCGACACCATGGCGGTGGTGCACCAGAACCCGGCGGTCGGCCTCGACCTGAGGGTGAGCGCCGGCGGGAACATCGCCGGGCGGCTCACCGCCGCCGGGTGGCGTGGCTACCACGACATCCGTCGCCGGGCGGCCGAGTTGCTGGACCGGGTGGAGATCCCGCTGTCCCGGATGGACGACGCGGTGCGCGCCTTCTCCGGCGGCATGCGCCAGCGGGTGCAGATCGCCAAAGCGCTGGCCACCGATCCGCCGGTGGTACTGCTGGACGAGCCCACCACCGGCCTGGACGCCTCGGTGGCCGCGGGGGTACTGGACCTGCTGCGCGGTGTGCTGGCGGAACGGGACATGGCGGCCGTGGTGGTCAGCCACGACTTCTCGGTGATCGAGGCGCTCACCGACCGAACCGTGGTCATGCAGCTGGGCCGGGTGGTCGAGGCCGGCCTGACCGACCAGCTGTTCCACGACCCGCACCACCCCTACACCCAGCGGCTGGTCGCCGCGGCCCGGAGGTGAGTCCCGCGGTGGCTCGCGTGTTGAACGCTGCCTCATTGAGCCAGCCGGTGCTGTCCATCAGAGACCTGCGCAAGTCGTTCACCCTGCACACCATCGACGGGCGCACGGTGACCTCGCTGCGCGGCGTGGACCTGGATGTGCACGCCGGCGAACACGTCGCGCTGGCCGGGGCCAGCGGCGCGGGCAAGTCCTCGCTGCTGCGCTGCGTGCACCGGACGTACCTGCCCGACTCCGGCTCGGTGCGGCTGCGCACCGACGTCGGCGAGCCGGTCGAGCTGACCGGGCTGGACGACCGGTCCATGGCCCGGTTGCGCGGCCGCCAGTTCGGCTACGTCAGCCAATTCCTCTCCGCGCCACCGCGTACCGGGCCGCTGCGGGTGGTCGCCTCGGCCGCCGGCCGTCGGGGCCTGGACCAGTCGGCGGCCACTGAGGCCGCGACCGGGGCGCTGCGCCGGCTGAACCTGGAGGAGGCGCTGTGGGACGTGGACTGCTCGCTGCTCTCTGGTGGCGAGAGGCAGCGGGTGAACCTGGCCGCCGGGACCGTCTGCCCACCCAGGCTGCTGCTGCTGGACGAGCCGTTCTCCGCGCTGGATCCGGCCAACCGGGCAGCCGCGGTCGAGCTGGTGGCCTCGCTGGCCGACGGGGGTGTGGCGGTGCTGGCGGTGTTCCACGACCTGGACGCGATACGCCGGCTGGCGTCGCGGGTGGTGCTGCTGGCCGACGGCCGGATCGCCCGCGAGGGCGCCGCGGCAATGATGGTGGAGGAGCTGGGATGAACACGGGAGTCTCCGAGCGGCGCGTCGAGCACTGGACGCTGGGCAGCCCGCCGACGGACTACGTGCTGGGTCACGTGCGCGCCGTGCTGGTCGACCGGATCGTGGAGGACGCCCTGGTGGCGGTGCGTGGCGGGGTCATCGCGGCGGTCGAGCCGCACCCGCCGGGCCTGGCCGCCGACGTGGACGGCCAAGGGCTGCTGTGTGTGCCCGGGCTGGTCGACGTGCACAGCGACGGGCTGGAGAAGGAGCGGCTGCCCCGGCCGGGCGCCGAGCTGCCGCTGGAGTTCGCGCTGCTGTCGTTCGAGGGCAAGCTGCGCGCGGCGGCGGTGACCACGGTGTTCCACGGCGCGGGGTTCGAGGAGAGCCACGGCCGGGGGCTGGCCCGGTCCGTGGCCGGCGCCGAGCAGGTGTGCGCGGCGGTGGCGGCCGCCCGCGCGGAGGGGCTGGTGGACCACCGCATCCTCTACCGGCTGGACGTGCGCTGCCCGGAGGGCCTGGCCGGCCTGCGCCGCCAGCTGGCCTCGGAGACAGGCACAGGGCCGACAGCGGCACCGGGGCCGAGACCGGCGCTGGTGTCGCACGAGGACCACACCCCGGGCCAGGGCCAGTACGCCGACCGCGCGTACTACGAGCGGTACCTGGTCGGGACCAGGGGGATGTCCGGCCAGGAGGCGGCCCAGCACGTGGACGAGCTGATCGAGGACCGCAACGGCCGGCTGGACGTGCGCGAGGAGGCGCTGGCCTGGCTGGCCGGGCGAGCGTACGCCGGGCGGATCCGACTGCTCGGCCACGATCCCAGTTCGGCGGACGAGATCGACGAGCTGGTGTCCCGGGGCGGCGCGGTGGCCGAGTTCCCCACCACCGTCACGGCGGCGCGGGCAGCCAGGGAGCGCGGGCTGCCGGTGGTGATGGGCGCCCCGAACGTGCTGCGCGGCGGCTCGCACAACGGCAACGCCTCCGGCCGGGACCTGGTGGCCGCCGGCCTGGTCACCGCGCTGGCCTCCGACTACCTGCCCTCTGGGCTGCTCGCGGCGGCGTTCGCGCTGGCTAACGACGCGGTGGTGGACCTGCCGGCGGCGATCCGACTGGTCACCGCCGGGGCGGCGGAGGTGGCTGCCCTGCCCGACCGGGGAAGGCTGGCACCCGGCTTGCGGGCCGACCTGGCGCTGATCGCCGCCGGGCCCCGCTGGCCGGTGGTGCGTTCGGTGCTGCGCGCGTCGGACGCGACCGGACGGCAAGAGCCGCTCGCCACCGGGGCGGCGCCGGCATGACCGAGACGAGCGCGACCGAGACGGGCGTGACCGAAGTGAGTGCGACCGGGACGAGGGTGACCGAGACGGGCGTGACCGAGGTGAAGTGGCCAGTGCCCGAACCGGACCTGCCCGCCGAGACGTCCCGGGTGCTGGCCGAGGCCACCCGCGCCGCGGTCACCGCGTTCCGCGCCGCACGGGCCGGCTATTCCCGGGCGCAGCTGGCGGAGCAGGTGCAAATGGGCGCGGACGGTACCCCGACCACCCGGTTGGACATCCTGGTGGACACCGCGGTCGCCGAGGTGGTGGACCGCAACAAGGTGAACCTGATCAGTGAGGAGATCGGGGTGATCGACCACGGCTCGGCGGTGACCCTGGTGGTGGACCCGGTGGACGGCACCGCGAACGCCACCGCCGGTGTGCCGCTGGCCTCCTTCGCCGGCGTGCTGGCCGTGGACGGCGTGCCCACCGAGGCGCTGACCTGCTGGCTGGACACCGGCCGGTGCTGGCACGCGGTGGTCGGGCAGCCGTCCCGGTACCGGACCAGCGGGCGGCGCGAGCTGGACGGCGCGGCGGTGAGCCTGCTGCGCCCGCACGGCACGGACGACGAGGCCTGGTGGCGGATCACCCGCCGGGCCGCACGGGTGCGCATCCTGTCCAGCAGCTGTCTGGAGGCTGCGCTGGTCGCGGAGGGGGCCACCGACGCGTTCGCCGACGCCGGCTCGGACACCCACCGGATCATGGACCTGGCCGCCGCGATGGTCACCGTGCCGGCCGCCGGCGGCGCCGTGCTGGACGCTCGAGGCCGGCCGCTGGAGATCAGCACCGACCTGTCCCTGCGCTGGTCCGGGGTGGTCGCGGCGAGCCGGGAGCTGGCCGAGGCGCTGGCCGAGGAGATTGTCGGGAAAACGCCGGTCGGGAAAGCACCGAAGGAGTCGCCGTGAGCCCGCTGAGCGGAGCTGAACTTGCCGAGCTGGTCGACGGCCTGGCCGGGTTGCCCTACGGCGGGGAAGCGGTCGACCAGCGCACCCACGCGCTGCAGACCGGCTGGTTCGCCGCCTGCGCCGGCGCCGACGACGAGCTGCTGCTGGCCGCCGTGCTGCACGACATCGGCCGAGCGAAGCCGGTGCGGGCCGCGTACCCCGGCCTGCCGCACGAGCACGCCGGGGCCGAGTTCGCCAGGCACCGGCTCAGCGAGCGGATCGCCTGGGTGATCTCCGCGCACGTGCCGGCCAAGCGTTACCTGGTGGCCACCGACCGGGACTACGCCGCGCTACTCAGCCCAGCCTCGGTGGCCTCGCTGCGCCGGCAGGGCGGGCCGATGGCCGAGCCGGAGCTGGCCGACTTCCGCGCCCAGCCGCTGGCCGAGCAGGCCGTGCTGGTGCGCCGCTGGGACGACTCCGCCAAGGACCCGGACGGCCCGACACTTGCGCTCGCCGGGGTGCTCTCCGCGCACCAGCGCTGGGCGGTATAGCCAGCGGTCCACAGTGTTCGGCGAACCCCCTTTGCGCACAACAACCACCGCTAGGCGGTGGATTCGGACCAGATCCCTAGAGCCGGCCGGCGAACACAGCGGGCTGGTAGCCGACCCCGAAGTTCGGCTTGACCTGGACCTCCAGGTTGGTCGCCGCGCCGGGAGGCAGGCCGAAGGCGGCCTCGAAGGTGGCCCCCCTCCCGGGCCGGACCGTGCCGGGCCGAGTGCCGGTGAGGTTCGCGCTGTCGGGCAGCCGGTCGGCCTCCGTGCCGTCAGCCTTCGCGGCGAGGACGAGACCGTTGGCATCGATGTTGCGCTGTGACCCGTTCACGATCGTCACCGTGACGGCTACGTAGCGGACGTCTCTCGGGTTACTCGCCGCACCTGGGTCCAGTGGCCTTGGCGCGGACACGGTGACGGTTGTCCCGTCCGGCCAGCCGGCGCGCTGCCCGAAGGCCACGGCGGGCGGCGGCGGGGGAACCGCCGGGGCCGAGGTGGGTGGCGGGGCCCCCACCCAGCTGTCCACCGCGCCGGATGCCACCGAACTGCCCCAGATGCCCAGGAGGATGACACCCGCGCCGAGGACCGTTCCGGTCCAGGCCAGCGCCGGGTCATGCAAGATGCCTTGCCGGGCCCGGCCGAAGCTGAGCACTCCGAGCACCACCGCGAACAAGCCGAGCACCACCGCGAGCAGGCCGAGCACCACCGGGATGAAAGCGCTCGCCGCTAGCGCACCGGAGACGGCGCCGACCACCGCGGCGACCAGCGCGCAGAGACCGAGGGCCCTGCGCTGCTCGATCTCGGGGTCAATCGGCGGAGGGCTCGGAGGGGTGTGCCGAGGCGGGGAGTAAGGCCGCCAGCTGTGTGCACTCGTCATGGCTAGCCTCCGGGAGCCAGGTAAGAGGAAGACTCGGCGTCGCCCCTTACCTGACCGGTGTAACACGAGGGGCCGGTGAGGCGCTAGAAAGATCCTCCTATGGCCTCGCTCGTCGCGGCTGTCGATTCGGGTCGGTGTCGTTCGTGTAGAGGGTGTCGTCGGTACGGTTCCGGCGGTTGGCGAAGGAGGCACACCCGATGCAGCAGTACCTGCTCAGCATTTACCAGCCCGACGGCGACCCGCCGCCACCAGAGGTACTGGACCCGATCATGGCCGACATCTCGGCGCTGAACGCCGAGCTCAAGGCGGCCGGCGCTTGGGTCTTCGGCGCCGGACTGCGCCCGGCGAGCACGGCGACCGTGCTGCGGGCCAAGGAGAGCGAGGTGCTGATCACCGACGGCCCGTTCACCGAGGGCAAGGAGCACCTCGGCGGGTTCACCGTCATCCAGGCACCTGACCTGGACGCCGCGCTGGAATGGGGCGGCAAGCTGGCGCGCGCCCTGCGGTGGCTTTCGGTCGAGGTCCGGCCGCTGGTGGACGAGTCCGAACGGGCGTGTGACGCGCCACGTGGCTGACCTGACCAGGTCAGAGATCGCGCGGGTGTTCCGGGAGGAGTACGGCCGCGCCGTGGCGGTCCTGGTCCGCCACTTCGGCGACATCGACCTCGCTGAGGAGGCGGTCCAGGACGCGTTCGCCGCCGCCGCGGCGCGCTGGCCGGACACCGGGCTGCCGCCCAGCCCGGCCGGTTGGATCATCACCACCGCCCGGAACCGAGGTATCGACCGGCTGCGCCGGGAGGCATCCCGGCCGGTCCGGTACGCCCAGGCGGCGCGGGAGCAGGTCCCGGACGCCTCGGAGGAGGACGCCATGCGGGAGAGTGGGGTGCGCGACGACCGGCTGCGGCTGATCTTCACCTGCTGCCACCCCGCGCTGGCCACCAGCGCCCAGGTCGCGCTGACCCTGCGGCTGCTCGGCGGGCTGAGCACCCCGGAGATCGCCCGCGCCTTCCTGGTACCGGAGCCCACCATGGCCCAGCGACTGGTCCGGGCGAAGGGCAAGATCCGGGACGCCCGGATCCCGTACCGGGTGCCGAGTGAGGCCGACCTGCCGGACCGGCTGCGCGCCGTACTCGCGGTGCTCTACCTGATCTTTACCGAGGGGCACACCGCGAGCTCGGGGAAGCGGCTGACCCGCGACGACCTGTGCGCCGAGGCCATCCGCCTGGGACGGTTGCTGGCCGAGCTGATGCCCGATGAGCCGGAGGTGTTGGGCCTGCTCGCGCTGCTGCTGTTGGTCGATTCGCGCCGATTCAGCCGTGGCGGCGCGGACGGCGAACTGGTGCTGCTGGCTGACCAGGACCGGGGCCGCTGGGACCAGGCGCTGATCGCCGAGGGCCAGGCGATCGTCCGACGTTGCCTGCGGCGCAACCAGCCCGGCCCGTACCAGATCCAGGCGGCGATCAACGCGGTGCACAGCGACGCCCCGGACCCGGCCGCCACCGACTGGGGACAGATCCTGGCTCTTTATGACCAGCTGATGGCGGCGGCACCCAGCCCGGTGGTGGCGCTGAACCGGGCGGTCGCGGTGGCCGAGGTGCACGGACCGGCGGAGGCGTTGGCCCTGGTGGACGGGCTGCGGCGCACCCCCCAGCTCGACGCCTACCACGTCTACCACGCGATCCGCGCCGATCTGCTGCGCCGGCTGGAGCGCACCACTGACGCGGCGGCCGCCTACCGGGCGGCGATAGCGCACACCGAAAACGCCGTCGAGCGGGACTTCCTGAACCGACGCCTCGCCGCGCTCACCAGCTGACCGGTGCCGACCGCGTGGATGACCGGACTCACAGTGCAAGCTGCGCTAGAAGGCGTAACGTTGTTACCACCGTTTGGGCTATAGACCGCCGCCAGATGCCCCTGTTTGGTGGCGGAAGGTGACCTCGCTCCCTCGTTAACTCGAAGGGAGCGGACGGGGAGGTGACATGTCGGCCCAGCCTGTGACAACCAGCGTGCGACCGGAAGTCGACGGTGAGGACCTGGCTGAGATTCTGAGGGTAGGTCCGTTCGCCCGGGCGTTCCGTGCGGCCATCGCGGCCCGCGGTCTGGGCCTGGAACGCATCCAGGACCGGCTCCACCAACACGGGATCAAGCTCAGCATCGCCACGCTGAGCTACTGGCAATCCGGCCTCCGCCACCCCGAGCGGGCCGAATCGTTGCGCGCACTGAAACTCATCGAGGGCATCCTTGAGCTGCCCGCCGGATCACTGAGCTCGTTGCTGCGCTCGTCGACTCGCCGCGCCAGCCGAGGGATGTCAGGCGGGGTCGCGGAGCCGTGGCCGGAGCGACCGGAAATTGCCGAACTGTTGTCGGATATACCCACCACTCCCGACACGTCCCTGCGCCGGCTCCATCAGCGCGACCGGGTGACGATCGGGCCGGACGGACTGATCCGGTCCACGATCTGTTCGCAGGTGATGCGCGCGGAGCGGGACGGCGTCGACCGATCCCTGTTTCTCTTCGGCTGCCAGGGCCATGCGGGCCACGACTTGCCGCTCGTGACGAACCTGCGGAACTGCGAGCTCGGCCATGTGTCGAGCAACCCGGACCATGGCCTCATCGGTGGCGAGTTCGTCTTCGAGCGCCCATTACGCAAAGGTGAGACCGTTCGGATCGAATACCAGGTGCACAATCCGCCCGAATCCGCTGACAAGCGGCACCGGACGGAATCCTTCTCCCGCTGCTTTCTACACACCGTTCCGGTCTACCTCGTTGAGCTGTGCTTCGACGAACGAGCACTGCCTCGGCGGTGTCAACAGTTCAAGGGCAGGCTCAGCGATGAAAACCCACGGATAACTCGCAACCTGGAGTTGGGCATCGCAAATACGGTGTGGTCGGTGGGGCGCAACTTCGGGCCCGGATACTTCGGCATTCACTGGGACTCGGAATTGGCGCAGGACGAAGGCGAGGATTCCGTGGTGGACTGGTCGAGCCACTGGTCGTGCAATGTCGTCTGATGAGGTTGACGGTCATTCCCGGGTTTGCTCAATCGACCCGGCCGAGCTCTAGCTCGTCCAGCACCTCGGCGATCGACTTCACCTCGGTGTCGTCCAGCGGGAGCAACGGGAGGTTCGTGCGCCCGTGGGCGATGATGCCGCGCAGCGCCATGGCCGCCTTGAACGCGCCCAGGGCCGCCGCCGTCTCCCCGATGCGCCGTCGGTCGGGGATCTGGGTGATCGAGTACAGCCGGGCCAGCCGGTTTTGCTCCGCCGCCGCCGAGGCGAGGTCGCCGGTACGCACCGCGTGCCACAGCCGCAGGTAGCCGTCCGGGTCCACGTTGCCCAGCCCGGGCACCAGACCGGCCGCGCCCAGCTGTACCGCCATGTCCGCGACCAGCTCGGACCCGGTGAGCACCGGGAACTCGGCGGGCACCCGGCGCAGCGTCTCGCGGAACCCGGCCAGGTCCCCGCTGGAGTCCTTCAGCGCCACGACCAGCCGTTCCCGGGCCAGCGTGGCCACCACCTCCGGGGTGAGCCGGGCGCCCACCGCACTGGGAATGTCGTAGCCGACCACCGGCAGGTCGATCGCGGCGTGCACCAGGCGGTAGTGCTGGACGATCTCCTCGGGGTGCGGGTGCACGTAGAACGGCGCGGTGACCACCACCGCGTCCGCGCCCAGTGCCTGCGCGCCTCGGGCCTGCTCGATCACCCGGCGGGTGCCCGTGTCCACCGCGCCGACCAGCACCGGCACCGCGCCGGCCACCTCGCTGACTGCCACCGCCGCGGCGGTGCGCCGCTGCTCGGTGTCCAGCAGCGCGACCTCTCCGGTGGACCCGCCGAGGAACACCCCCTGCACGCCGGCGGACAGCTGCACGGCGAGCAGCCGGCGCAGCGACGCGACGTCCACCTCTCCATCCGCGTCCAGGGGGGTGACCAGCGGCGGGACCACTCCGCGCAGCCGGGCGGCCAGCTCAGGCATGGGTACTCCGATCGTCTGAGGTGGGCGCGGGCTCGGGCTGCAGGGCCCTGCCGAGCCGGGCCGGCAGGTCGAACCCGATGATCAGTGCGACTACCACGGTGAGGCTGGCGGCGAGCACGGTGAGCGCCGCGCCCAGCCCGCCGATGCTGGCCGCGATCGATGCGCCGGCCAGTGGGGCGACCGCGCCGCCGAGGGCGCCGACGTTGTAGCTGAACCCGAGCCCGGCGGCGCGCAGCCGGGTGGGGAAGTGGTCGCCGATGTATTTGGGCAGCAGCCCGGAGATGCCCGAGCTGGTGGCCTGCATGACGAACAGCAACACCCACAGCGCCAGCACGTTCCCGGCCGGCAGTGCGAACACCGGAAACACGAACGCCAGCGAAATGAGCAGCCCCAGCACGTAGGTGCGCCGGGTGCCCAGCCGGTCGGCGACGACCCCAGCCAGGCAGCTGCCCGCCGCGTAGCCGAGCCCGGCCCAGGTCAGCGCGGTAGACACCTGGCCGGCGTCGTAGTGCAACACGGTCTTGAGGTACGTGGGCAGCAGCGACTGGATGGGCCATGAGTACAGGAACGCGCAGAACACCGTGAGCATGATCGCGATCAACACCGGCCACAATCGCCCGGCCAACTGCACCGCGAACGCCACGAAGCCGGCGATCACGACCAGTACCAGCAGCGGCGCGAAGCCGCCGGCCCGCTGGCTGAACAGCGGCACCAGGGCCAGCGCGAGCAGCACCGCCAGCCCGGCGTTGAGGTAGCGCCGGTTGCCCGCGAACAGCACGGAGGAGGTGGTGACGTCCGTACGGTTGCCCACCTCGGCCTGCCACTGCTCGGCCTCCGGCAGCGAGCGGCGCAGGTAGAGCGCCAGTGCGATGGGGATGATGCCGACGTAGAACAGCCACCGCCAGCCGCCGTCCGGCACGATCAGCCGATAGCAGAGCGCGGCCAGCACGGTGCCGATCGGATACGCGGAGAGCAGGAACCCGGTGGCCCGGTTGCGCATGGTGCTCGGCCATGACTCCATCACGTAGGTGGCGCTGGAGCCGTACTCGCCGGCCATGCCGATGCCGACCACCGCGCGGAACGCGAACAGTGACCAGTAGCTCCAGGCGAACCCGCACAGCGCGCTGCCCACGGAGAACGCGATGATCGCCAGGATCATCGCCGGCTTGCGCCCGTAACGATCACCTATCGCGCCGAGCACCAGCCCGCCCAGCCAGCGGGACACGAAAGCGGCGGAGACCAGTGTCGCCGCCTGGCCCAACCCCAGGTGGAACTCGCTGGCGATCTCGGTGAGCACCAGGGTGATCAGGATGAAGTCGAAGCCGTCCAGCAGGTAGCCCAGCCAGGCCGCGAAGAACGCCTTGCGCTGGGTTCCGCTGAGCTCGCGGAACGACCGGGGGAGGGCGGGCGGCGTCACTGCCATAACCAAGCCTCCAACTCGAAGACATAGGACGTCCTATCTCCGCCAGTACTGTAGATACCGCCGCACCCCGACGCAACCACTCCACGCACACCTCGCGCCCCGGCGCACATGCCCCGGCACGCGCGTGCGCGCCGCACAGTGTGCGTGGGCGCGGGGGTGAGGGTGGGTGTGGGGCTTACACTCGGCGGCCGTGACGACCTCGGCGGGTAGGCCCACCGGCGCCAGGGCCAACCAGGACGCGCTGCAGGAGGCGATCAAGCAGTTGATCGTCCAGCGCGGGCTGAGCTCCGGCGCGCCGCTGCCCACCGAGTCCGAGCTGATGGCCGCGCTCGAGGTGAGCCGCCATCCGCTGCGGGAGGCGATGAAGGCTCTGCAGGCGCTGGGCATCGTGGACATCCGGCACGGGTACGGCACCTACGTCGGGTCGGTCCCGCTGAGCGGCCTGGAGGCGGGCCTCGCCTTCCGGGGTGCGCTGTCCGTGCGCGGCGACTACACGGACATCCGCAACCTGCTCGAGGTCCGCGAGGTACTGGAATCGGGCCTGGTGGGACGGGTGCTCGCGGCCTACGACCAGATGGACTTCGACGCGCTGGGCGCGGCCGTGGACGACATGGAGCGGGCCGCCGACCGGGACCGGTTCGCGCCGGAGCGGGACTGGGCCTTCCACGAGGCGCTGTACCGGCCGCTGGGCAACCCACTGGTGCTGGAGCTGCTCGGGGTGTTCTGGCGGGTGTTCAACACGCTGGATACCGAGCTGCCCGGCCCTGGCGGCTCGCCCTCGGACACCGCCGGCTGGCACCGGCGGATCCTGGAGGCGCTGCGCGCCAAGGATGAACCGGCCCTGCGAGCCGCCGTCGTCGAACACTTCGCCGGCATTCGCGCCCGCGTCGCTACCTAAGGGCCTCGAGGCCGCGCGCCGGTGCGGACCCGGGCGAGCTGGCGGCGGCGAGCTCGGCCAGCCGCGCGAGTGCCGGGCCCGCCGCGATCAGCAGCTCTGCGTCCCGCTCAGTCATCGCGGGCAGCAGGCCGGCCAGCAACGACGCCCAGGTGGCCTGGAACAGCTCCCGATGGCGCTCCGAGGTGGGGGTGAGCTGGAGCAGCACGCGCCGTTGGTCGTTCGCATCCGAGGTACGCCGGAGCAGGCCCCGCTTGACCAGCTGGCGCACCGTGTTGCTCACATTGCTGGTCTGCAGCCGCAGTCCCCGGGCGACGTCGGAGACCGAGGCGCCGGGATGGGCGCCGACGAACTCCACCACGTCGAACTCACTGGGCGGCAACGGTGGCAGCCCGACCTGGATCTCCGCGGAGCGGCGCAGTGTCCGGGACAGCATGTGCGACGCCACGGCGATCTGCCGCAACTCCGGATCGTGGCCCACCACATTGGCAAGCATATCTGAGCCTGTTATATTTAAAAGTATACATAACTCGTGAAGCACTCGTTGGAGGACGCATGCGAGGAGGCGCGGTAGCGGCCATGACCCGCGCGCCGACGGCGGTCTGGATCAGCGTGCTTGCGCTGATATCCGCGATCGCTCCGCTGGCCACCGACATGTACCTGCCCTCGTTCCCCGTGCTGGCCGCCGAGCTGGGTACCACCGCGTCCAACGTGCAGCTCACCCTGACCGCGTTCCTGGTCGGCCTGGCGCTCGGCCAGTTGGTGATCGGGCCGCTCTCGGACAGCTGGGGCCGGCGCGGATTGCTGCTGGCCGGGACGGCGGTCTGCGTCGTGACCACGCTCATCTGCGCGCTCGCGCCCAACGTCTGGTTGCTGATCGGCGCGCGATTCCTCATGGGGTTCTCCGGCGGGGCCGGCGTGGTGCTCAGCCGAGCGGTGGTGGCCGACCGCACCTCGGGGCAGCGGGCGGCCCGGCTGTTCTCGGTGATGATGGCCATCCAAGGCATCGCCCCGGTGGTGGCGCCGCTGCTCGGCGGCACCCTGGCCGGCCTGGTCGGCTGGCGGGGGATCTTCTGGGTGCTCACCGGGCTGACCGCGGTGATGTTCATCGGGGTCCTGACAACCATCCCCGAGTCGCTTCCGGCGCAGCGGCGCGGCGGCGGATTGGGCCCGATGGTCCGGGACGTGGCCTCGGCGCTACGCCGGCGCCGGTACGTCGGCTACTCGCTGGCGTTTGCGCTGGCCTTCGCCGCCCTGTTCGCCTACATCTCCGGCTCGCCGTTTGTCCTGCAGGGCACCCTCGGACTTTCCCGGACGCAGTTCACCCTCGCCTTCGCGATCAACGCCGCCGGGCTGGCCGTGTCGAGCGCCGCGAACGCCCAACTGCTCCGCCGGCACACCCCGCGCCGGCTGCTGCTGCTCGGGGTGTCCGCGCTGGTGGCCTGCTCCGGCCTCCTGACCGTCCTGACCCTCGCCGGCACCCCGCGCTGGCCGACCCTGGTGGTGCTGTTCGCCGCCGTGCTCAGCGTGGGTTTTGTGCTGGGAAACGCCTCTGCGCTGGCCATCGGGGAGGTGCCGGAAATGGCGGGCACCGGGTCCGCGCTGCTCGGTGCCCTGCAGTTCGCGCTCGGTGCCGTGGTCTCCCCGCTGGTCGGCTCCAGCCCGGTGACCATGGCGGCGCTGATGCTGCTCGCCGCACTGCTGGCCGCCGGGTCGTTCCTGCTGCTGGCCAGGGGCGCGGAGAGCCAGCCGGCGACCAGGTAGGACAATGCTCAGGAGGCCCGGGCCACGGCCAGTGCGGAGTGCTGGGACCAGCCGGCCGATAGCTCCCGGGAAGGCCGACCCGGTACCCGCCGTCCGGGGTCCGCTCCAGCAGCCGCGACGAGGTGAGCTCGCTGAGGATGCGGTGCGCCGTGGTGGTCGGCAGCCCGGTGAGCCTGGCCAGCTCGGAGAGCGAGTAGGCCCCGCCGGCGGTGAAGGCGGTCAGGATCGCGGTCACCTTGCTGGTCACCGAGCGGCCTGACTCGACCGAGTTCCCTGCCATCGTTGGCCTCCGCTTCGCCGTGGGCAGTCGTGCTGGCCGACACGGTCACAGATCACACGGTCACAGATCCAGGCGCCGAAAGGACAGCGCGTGCTCCCGCCCAGCGGGAACGCGCTAGTGCCGGGCACGAGAGCGGAGACACGCTCTAAGCTCATGGGACGCCCGCGCGCAGCGCGCGGGAAATGCTGATCGCCGACGTCCGCACCGCCGGGGCCAGCTGGCGCAGGTTCGCCCGGCTGGTGCGCACCACGATGTCCAGCGCCGCGACCGCGTCCCCGCCCGGGCCGAAAATCGGCGCGGCCACGGTCAGCGAGCCCGGGGTGAGCTCCTCGAAGTTGTAGGCCAGACCTGTCCGCCGCGCCTCCCGCAGGCTGCGCCGAAGCTGACCCGGCGCGACGATCGTCCTAGCCGTGTACCGGCGCAGCCCGGCGGCCAGTACCTCGTCGATGACCTCGTCCGAGGAGTAGGCGAGCAGGATCTTCCCCACGCCGGTGGCGTGCAACGGCAGCCGGCCGCCTCGGCGGGACTTCACCCGGACCGCGTCCCGCCCGGTGATCTTCTCGATGTACAGCGCCTCCCGGGCCTCCATGATCGCCAGGTGAACCGTGGCCCGGGTGCCTTCGTGCAGGTCCTGCATGATCGGCAGCGCGGCGGCGCGGAGCGACTCGCCCCGGGGCGCCAGCGAGCCGATCTCCCACATCCGCAGACCGATGCGGTAGCCGGACCCGTCCGCGCGCTCCAGCCCGCCCCACTCCACCAGCTCGGTGGCCAGGCGATGGGCGGTGGACGGCGGCAGGCCGGTGATCGCGGCGAGTTCGGCGAGGGTCAGCCGGGGAGTGGCCGGGGTGAACGCGCTGAGCAAGGCCACCACCTTGCTGGCCACCGAACGGCCAGCTCCCAACCGGCTCTGCTCTGCCACGGCGCGCTCCTCGGCGCACACGCTAACCCCATCCCGCCCGCCGAGCCACCACCCTCACCGCCGCGGCGCGAGAGGCCCGCGAGTCGGCGCTCTCAGCACCCTGAGTCGGCGCTCTCAGCACGCTGAGTCGGCGCTCTCAGCACAGCCGCGGTGAGAGCGACCGGGGGCGGCAAACCGCCGCGGAGCTCAGCGGCGGGGTCCACGGAGCTTGAGCACCTCGCGGAGCGGGCGGGGCACGATGCCGCGTTCGGCCAGCACCCGGCGGGTTTGACGGCGGCTGACCAGCACCCCCACCAGCGCGATTGCCCAGAACGGGTACTGCAGCAACCAGGCCACCCGGAACGCGGCGAAGCTGAACCCACCCAGCGCGTCCAGCACCACGCCCATCAACACCAGCAGGCACAGGGTGGCGGCGAACCCGCCCATGTTGACCATGCTCTGGGCCACCCCGAGGCTGGCCCTCGGGTTGAAGGTGCGGGCGATGTCAAAGCCGACCACGGAGCCCGGGCCGCCGCAGGCCAGCACCACCACCAGCACCACGAGCAGCCACCGGGGCGCCGGGCCGGGCAGCGTGAGCACCACGGTCCACACCGCGGCCGTCCCGGCGCACACCCCGAGCAGCAGCCAGGACCGGCGCAGCGGGTGGCGCATGGTGAGCACCCCCATGACCGGGCCGACCGCGATGGTGCACAGTACGAACAGGCTGAGCAGCCCGCTGGCGCCCTCCGGGGACAGCCGCTGCGCGGTGACCAGGTAGGGCACTCCCCAGAGCAGGGAGAAGACCATCATCGGGAACTGGGTGGCCATGTGCCCGAAGAAGCCGAGCCGGGTGCCGGGCCGTCGCCATACCCGGCGCAGCTGACGGAGGATCTCTCCTGGCGAGGCCGACGGTGCCGGCGGGTGGCCGGATACCGGACCGTTGCGCAGCAGAGCGAGCGCCAGCGCCGTGCCGACCAGGCACAGGGCCGCCGCCGAGCTGTACGCCGCTGTCCAGCCCGAGCGGTGCAGCACGGCCAGGAACGGCACCGCCGAGAGGAGTTGCCCGGTCTGGCCGAGGATGGTGGTCAGCTGGGTGACCACCGGCACCCGCCTGGCCGGGAACCAGCGCGGCAGCAAGGCGAGCACCGCAACGAACATCAGCGCATCGCCGCCGCCCACCAGCACCCTGGCCAGCATCGCCGGGGCCAGCTGGGTGGTCACCGCGAGCAGTAGCTGTCCGGCGGCGGCGAGCCCGCCGCTGAGCACCACCACCACCCTGGCGCCCCACCGGTCCACCAGCACCCCAGCCGGGATCTGCATGGCCAGGTAGACGGTCAGCTGCACGAACACAAACCCGGACAGGGCCGCCGGGGAGATCCCGAAGCGGGCCGCCGCGTCCAGGCCGGAAAACCCGAACGTGGTTCGCTGCATGACCAGCAGCGCGTAGCTCAGGATGCCCACCGCCCACACCAGGTAGGACCGTGGGGTGGGCAGCGCGAGCTCGGCGGGGTCGGTCTCGCGGGCAGTCACCGAGTCCACCGTCGCAGCACGGTTGAGCTTTGGACAAGGTGTTGCTCCCGCCCAGTGGGATTGGCCGCCCGGAATTGGTCCGCTGGGCGGAAGGGGCTCGCGGGCGCGAGTACCGCCGCGGTTGTCTGGCGAGACCCACTACGCACCTCGGAGGCACCACTCATGATCACCGGAACGACCACCTTGATCGCGCACCTGGGTTACCCCACCTTCACCTTCAAGGCACCGATGATCTTGAACCCGTGGTTCGAGAAACAGGACATCGACGCGGTGGTGGTGCCGATGGGCGTCGAGGCGGACGCCTACCCGGAGTTCTTCCGCTCCCTGTTCCGGCTGCGCAACATCCGCGGCGCGCTGGTCACCATGCCGCACAAGGTGACCACCCTCGGGCTGGTGGACGAGCTGAGCCCGGCCGCGGCGGTGGCCGGCGCGGTGAACGCGGTGGTGCCGCGGGAGGACGGGACGTTGCTGGGGGACCAGTTCGACGGCGCCGGGTTCGTCCGAGGCATCCAGCGGAAGGGTTTCCAGCCGGGCGGGGCGCGGGCTCTCGTGGTGGGCAACGGCGGGGTCGGCTCGGCGATCGCGGCGTCCCTGGCGGCGGCCGGAGTCGCCGACCTCGGGCTGTACGACCCGGACGCCCGGGCATCGGAGGCGCTGGCCACCAGGCTCGCCGGGCACTTCCCGGGCTTGCGCATCAGCACCGGCGGCAACGATCCGGAGGGCTACCAGCTGGTGGTGAATGCGACGCCGTTGGGCATGGCCGACGGCGACCCGTTGCCGGTGGATGTCGGCCGGATTGCCCCGGAGACCTTCGTCGGGGAGGTGGTGATGAGACAGCGGATCACCCCGTTCCTGCGCGCCGCGCTGGACCGAGGCTGCTCGGTCCAGGTGGGCACCGACATGCTGTTCGAGATGATCCCGGCCTATTTGGAGGCCTTCGGCTTCGGCACCGCCACCCCGGAGGAACTGCGGGCGGTGGCCCGGATCCCGGGAGCGCCGGCGCGCTAGCCCCGGCATGCCATTCAGCGGAAAGCCGTCGCTCCGCCGTTGATTTCCGGAAATGCGAGGGCTGCACTGGCTCGGCGCCCCACTGGCGGGGACGTGGCCGAGGAGGAGACATGCGGGACGAGATAGCGGAGCCGGCCGGCGCGCACGAACCGACGCAGAGTTTCGCCGGGGGTGACCCGGTACCTGCCGATCGAGGGCAAGGGCTGGTACGACATCCCGTACGGCGCGATCACCTCGGTGGACACCCCGAACCTCTGGGCGGCCGGCCGGCTGACCTCGGCGGATCGGGACGCGTACGCCTCGGTCCGGGTCATGGGCACGGCGTTCGCCACCGGGCAGGCCGCCGGGGTGGCCGCCGCCCAGTACGCCGCCGGCCGCCAGCACGACGTCCCCGCCATCCGCGCCGAGCTGCTGCGACAAGGCGCCCTGGTCTGACCTCGGTGGATACCGAGCTTGCGGTAGGCGCCGAGTGGCAACGTGGTCCGGTTCGCTCGGGTCAGAACCGGACTGGGTTGCCGTTCGGTGGTCAGGGTTCAGCGGGTGGACAGCGCGGCGGCCAGGGTGTCGGCGGCGATGTTCGCCCCACAGGACACGATGGCCACCCGCTGGCCACGCAGCTCGTCTCGGCGGGACAGCGCGGCGGCCACCGCCACCGCCGCCGCGCCTTCGATGAGCTGGTGTTCGGTGTCGATGATCAGG
>DASWST010000157.1:0-5938 GCA_036402515.1 Pseudonocardia sp. | reverse complement strand
TGCGGCCGACAGCATGCGGCTGTCGGCTAGGGAGCGCGAGCTGATCGAGACTGAGACCGGCGCGGGCTCATCGCCGTCTCCGCCATCCTCGCCGGCGTCTCGGTAGTCCTACTGCCGTTCGTCCACGGACTGTGGCCCACCCTCGCTCTACTGACCCTCTCCCTCACCTTCCTCTCCGCGATCAGCGGCAGCGCTTGGGCAATGCCCGGCGACGTCGTACCGGCGCCCTGTGGTTCGGCCTCTACTTCGTGATGTTGAACTGGGGTGAGCAGAAAGTGGACGCGGGCACGGCTTCGATGCTGGTCAACATCGGACCGATCCTGATCGCGCTCCTCAGTAGCTGGCTGCTGAACGATGGGCTCCCGCCACGCGTGGTCGCCGGGCTGGCAATCTCGTTTTCGGCGCCGCCGCGGTCGGGTTCTCCATGTCCGGCGTGGGCAAGCCCTCGATCCTGGGCGTGCTGTTGTGTGTCTGGCTGCCGCGGTGGCCTACGCGGGCGGAGTGGTCGCACAGAAGCCAGCACTGCGCCACGCGTCGGCCTTGCGCGATCGGCGGGATCGGGTGCCTGCCGTTCGCCGGGCAGCTCATCACCGAGGTGAGGCAGGCGCCGCTGTCCGCCAACCTGGACATCCTCTACCTGGGCATTTTCCCGACCGCGCTCGCGTTCACGACCTGGGCCTACGTACTGTCCCGCAGCACGGCGACGAGGCTGGGCACCACCACCTACATCGTGACCGCGTGACGGTCCTGCTGGCCTGGGCCTTCCTCAGCCAGGTGCCCCGTGGGAATGTGTCGCGTCAGGCGAGCGTGAGGTAGTGGTCGATCTCCCACTGCGAGACGGTCGCGTGGTATTGGTCGAACTCGGCTTGTTTGATCCTGGCGAAGTAGTCGATGAAGTCTGTGCCGTCGGGCAATGTGCCGAGCGCGGCACGCAGCACCTGGTCGGCCACGAGCTCCTCAACGGCTCGGTCGAGCGTCTTCGGCAGGTGGGTGATGCCCCGGGCGGCAACCTCGTCCGGGCGCAGCGCGAACAGGTTGTCGGTGACCTGATCGCCTGGGTCCAGCCCCCGGTCGATGCCATCCATCCCGATGGCGAGCAGCGCGGTGGAAGCCAGGTACGGGTTGGCTGATCCGTCCACCCCTCGGTGCTCGACCCGGCCGCCCTCGGGCACCCGCAGCATCAGGCTGCGGTTGTTGCCGCCGTAGGCCACGTACGCCGGCGCCCAGCTGGCCCCGGAGTTGGGTGCGGGGGCCCCGATCCGCTTGTAGGAGTTGACCGTCGGACAGATCACCCCGGCGCTGGCCCGGCCGTGCTCGAGCATCCCGCCGATGAACTGGTAGGCCAGCTTGGACAGCCCGAGTCCATCCTCGTCGCTCGCGAACAGCGGCTCCCCGTCGGTGGTCCACAGGCTTAGGTGGGTGTGCAGCCCGTTGCCGGTGACCGAGGTGAACGGTTTGGGCATGAAGGTGGCCGTCATGCCCGCCTCGTGCGCCAGCATGTGCACCATGTAGCGGAAGAAGATCGCGCGGTCGGCGGTGGTGACCGCGTCGGAGTAGGTGAAGTTGCTCTCGAACTGCCCGTTGCCGTCCTCGTGGTCGTTGGCGTAGTTGCCCCAGCCCAGCGCATTCATGTTCTTCGACAGCACGGACAGGAAATCCCACATCCGGGTCAGGCCCTTGACCTCGTAACACGGCTTGTCCGCGCGGTCCAGCGCGTCGGCGACCTCCAGTCCGGCCTCGGTGCGCCGCAGCAGCGAGTACTCCGCCTCGACTCCGGTCTTGAAGACCCAGCCGCGGCTGGACTCCAGCTGCGCCAGCTGTCTCTTGAGGATCACCCGCGGTGCATAAGGCCACGGCTCGCCGCCCACCAGCGGGTCACAGTGCAGCACCGCGACGCCGTTCATCCACGGCACCCGGGTGTAGGAGGCGGCGTCCGGGAGCACTGTCATGTCCGGGTCGGCCGGGCTCTGGCCCAGGTCCCCGGCGGCGAACCCGGCGAACCCGGCACCGCCGTCCATCAGCATGTCCAGGCTCGCCCTCGGCACCGCCTTGGCGCACGGCTTTCCGTGCAGGTCCACGAACATCGCCAGGAAGAACTCGATGCCGTCCTCGTCCGCGCGCGCGGCCAGTTCGACGCGCCCGTCACTACCTCCGTCAGCCATGCCTACTCCTTCGTCGTGGGTGCTCCGCCTAACGGTCCCGCCCGGGGATCCAGGAGGTGCCGGCCAGTGGGACCCCGGCCATCGCGGCGGCCTCGATGGTCAGCGCGACCAGGTCTTCCGGCTCCAGGTTGTGCAGGTGGGACTTGCCGCAGGCGCGGGCCAGAGTTTGCGCCTCCATGGTGAGCACCCGCAGATAGTTGGCCACCCGGCGACCGCCCTCGACCGGGTCCAGGCGGGCGGCCAGCTCCGGGTCCTGGGTGGTGATCCCGGCGGGATCGCGCCCGTCCTGGTAGTCGTCGTAGCAGCCCGGCGCCGAGCCCAGCGCGGCGTACTCGGCGGCGTAGCGCGGGTGGTTGTCGCCCAGCGCGATCAGCGCGGCGGTGCCGATAGCCACCGCGTCGGCGCCCATCGCCATCGCCTTGGCCACGTCGGCCCCGGTGCGGATGCCGCCGGAGACGATCAGCTGGACCTTCCGGTGCAGCCCCAGCTCGGCCAGCGCCCGCACCGCCTGGGGGAGCGCGGCCAGGATCGGGATGCCGACGTGCTCGATGAACACCTCCTGGGTGGCCGCGGTGCCGCCCTGCATGCCGTCCAGCACCACCACATCCGCCCCGGCGGCCACCGCCAGCTTCACGTCGTAATAGGTGCGCGAAGCCCCGATCTTGACGTAGATCGGTTTCGCCCAGTCGGTGATCTCGCGCAGCTCCAGGATCTTGATGGTCAGATCATCCGGCCCGGTCCAGTCCGGGTGCCGACACGCGCTGCGCTGATCGATACCCGCCGGCAGGGTGCGCATGGCGGCCACCCGGTCGGAGATCTTCTGCCCGAGCAGCATGCCGCCCCCACCGGGTTTGGCGCCCTGCCCGAGCACCACCTCAATGGCATCCGCGGCGCGCAGGTCATCCGGGTTCATCCCGTAGCGCGACGGCAGGTACTGGTAGACCAGGTACTTGGACTGGCCGCGTTCCTCCCGGGTCATGCCGCCGTCCCCGGTGGTGGTGGACGTGCCGACCTCGCTCGCCCCGCGCCCCAACGCCTCCTTGGCCTGGGCGGACAACGCGCCGAAACTCATCCCGGCAATGGTGATCGGAATGTCCAGATGCAGCGGCTGGCGCGCGTTGCGGTCACCGAGCACCACATCGGTGTCGCAGCGCTCCCGGTAGCCCTCCAGCGGGTAACGGGACATGCTCGCGCCGAGGAACACCAGGTCGTCGAAGTGCGGCAGCGCCCGCTTCGTACCCCCGCCCCGGATGTCATACACGCCGGTTGCCGCCGCGCGCTGGATCCCGGCGATGGTGGCCCGGTCGAACGTCGCGGACTCGCGCAGGCCGAAAGCGGTGGACTCGCGCGGGCCGAACGGTGCGGTCACGAATCCCCCTCAGTAGGAGTTGTGGGCGGCGAAGTGATAGAGCCGCCGGGCCGATCCGTAGCGGCCGAACTCGGCCGGGTCATGCGTCAACCCGGCGGCGGCCAGCAGCTCGGCCAGCTCGGCCCGGTGTTCGGCACCCATCGGCTTGGCCACACAGTCCGCGCCCAGCTCGCCCACCGATCCGCGCACGTACAGCCGGGCCTCGTAAATCGAATCGCCCAGCCCGTCGCCGGCATCGCCGCAGATCACCAGCCGGCCGGCCTGGGCCATGAAAGCACACATCGGACCGACGTCCCCGCCGACCACGATGTCGATGCCCTTCATCGAGATGCCGCAGCGCATCGACGCACTGCCCTCGATCACCAGCAGCCCGCCGTGCCCGGTGGCGCCAGCGGACTGCGAGGCGTCCCCGCGCACCCGCACCCTGCCGGACATCATGTTCTCCGCGACCCCGACGCCGGCGCTGCCGTACACCGTGACCGTGGCCCGGCTGTTCATCCCCGCGCAGTAGTAGCCGGCTTGCCCGTGCACCTCGATGTCGATCGCGTCCCGCACCCCGGCCGCCACCGCGTGCGCACCGCGCGGGTTGTGCACCTCGTAGCGCCGCGCCCGAGGCCTGTGCAGCTCGGCGTTCAGCTCCCGCACCGAGGTGGTCGCCAGGTCCACCTTGACCAGCTCCCCGGCGTCGGACCCGGCGTCCGAATCGGCGTCGGCGCCGATCGGCACGGTCACCGGGTCCACGTGTAGACCTCCTCCGGGATCGGCTCGAACACCCGCGCGTCCTCGACTCCGGGCAACCCGGCCAGCGCGTGGTATTCCGAGGCCATCGCCACGTAGTCCGCGGTCTCCGCGAGCACTGCGGGCTTGCAGGCAAACGAGTCGCGCAGCACCGCGAACTGTGTCCCGGTGGTCACGAGCAGGGTGAAGAATCCGTCGAACTCCTTGAGCACCATGCGCATGGCGTCGGCCAGGTCGGCACCGGCCGACACCTGCTGCCCGACGAATCGGGCGGCCACCTCGGAGTCGTTGTCCGTGGTGCAGGAGATGCCGTCGCGGCCCAGCCTCCGGCGCATGGTGGCGTAGTTCGAGAACGAGCCGTTGTGCACCAGCGCCAGGTCCGGCAGCGGGGTGAACGGGTGCGCGGCCTCGGTGGTGATCGCCGACTCGGTGGCCATCCGGGTGTGCCCGACCGCCTGGTACCCACCGCGCCCGGCGACGCCATGGCGCGCGCAGATGTCCCTCGGCGCGCCGACATCCTTGATCACCTCCATGCCGCCATCGCCGTAGATCGCCACGCCAGCACTGTCTGGCCCCCTGGTGGCCATCGCCTCCAGCATCGGGACCAGGTACTCCCCCAGCCTCGGATACAACTCAGGGACCTTGAGATGCAGCCCGACAATCCCACACATCTGACGCCGCTCCTTCCGCCACAGAGCCCGGGCAACGCCCACCCCTGGCCGAGAGCCGCCGATTGGTCCGAGGTCTCAACCAAAGACCTTTACAGGCGACCATCGGGCCGCCACGTTGTCAACCCCACGAGTGAGCCAGCGATGTCAGGGCCGCCCAGGCGCGATAACCTCAGGTCGTGGCCAACGCGGTGACCTCGCAGACGTTGTCGCAGGCCGTCGCGGACCACCTGCGCCGCATGATCCACTTGGGGGAGGTCGGCCCGGGCGACCGCCTGCCGGCCGAACGGGACCTCGCCGAGCGGCTAGGCGTCGCCCGGATCAGCCTGCGCGAAGCGATCAAGCTGCTACAGAACGACGGTTACGTCCAGGTACGCAGGGGCGCCCGAGGTGGCACCTACGTCACCGCATTGGACGAGCCAGTGGCCCGCTGGCGAGCCCGGATGCGCACCGAGTCGGGCGAGTTCGACGACATCGTCGACTTCCGCATCGGGCTGGAGACGGAGTCGGCCCGGCTGGCCGCCAGCCGTCGCGGCGAGGCCGACCTGGTTGCCTTGCGCGCCGCGATTCGGGACCTGGAGCGGGCCGGCAATCGCGCAGGGTTCCGGCTCGCGGACTCCCAGTTCCACGACACCCTGGCCCGCGCCGCCGGCAATGCCCGGCTCCGGAACGCGATCGAGTCCGCGCGCGCCGAGCTGTTCGGCACACACGACCTACTCACCTTCACCAACCCCATCGCCGAGTCGGTCCGCGATCACCTGGCGATCTACCAGGCTGTACTGGAAAGGGACCCGGAAGCGGCAGCCGCCGCCGTGCGCGAGCACATCGAGAACGCGCGCGCCCAGCTGCGCCAGATCGTGTTCGATCCGGACGTGCCGGCTTCGGCTGGCCCAGCCGGCGCCGGAGCGACAACGGCATCGGCATCGGCATCGGCCAGCTGAGCACCGGCAGTAAAACCGCAGCTCAGACCTCGTGAGTGGCGATGGTCGCTATAGCGACCA
>DASWST010000156.1:0-4067 GCA_036402515.1 Pseudonocardia sp. | reverse complement strand
CAGCGGGCGATGGCCGGTCGGCAGGGCCCTGAGGTGGCGGCCAAGGCAGCGGCGTTCGATCGGCTCGGCCTGCAGGTCACCCCAGCCAACGTGCTGGGCATCTACGCCGTGATCATGCAAGAAGTGTCGCGGCTGCAGACGGCAACCCAGATGTTCAAAGTCGACCATCTGGACGGCATGCCCTCCTTGGGGTCAGATCACGTGTCGCCGCTGGCTGCGCGCGGGTTCAACACGGCGACCAAAGAGCTGCTCGCCAGATGCCAGTCGGGCATCGACGATCTCAAGCGACTGTGCGAAGGCTTGACCGAGGCGGCGCGCGCATATGGCAAGACCGAGGAGCAGGTCAAGGCGGCCTTTGAGCCCTACGAGTTTCGCCGTCAGCCGTCATCGCTCGCGGGCGGTTCCCGGTGAGCGCGTGGGGGATTCGCTCGGTCGCTGGGTTGATCACCGGGGTGGTCCTGCTTGCCGTGGCGGGGTGCGGCGGTTCCCCCGCGCCGAGGAGGTCGGCCCCATCGATGTCGCAGGCTCCGGTGAGCCCGGCCTTGCCGCCGCGTCCTGTCGAGCTGCGATTGGACGGAATTGATCCGTGCTCGCTGCTCACCGCCGCGCAACGGAGTCAACTCGGGGTAAACCAGGGCCAACCCGGCCATGGCTCGGAAAGCAGCCCGCTGAAGGGCGCGAGCTGCGTCTGGTCCAATCTCCCCGCGAGCCCGGATAACGCTTGGTCGGGCCGGCTGGTGCTCGGACAGGGCGCCGACTATGCGTTGGGCCTGGAGCCGCTGCGTACCGTGAACGGGTTCGCGGCGACCACGACTGGGTCGGCGGGCTCCGACCCGACTTTTTACTGCGGAATGCTGGTGGACGTTGCACCGGGGCAGTCGCTGTTGGCATCTTATGACAACGGTGCGAAGGACTATCCGGGGATGAACCACCAGCTGGCGTGTGACAAGGCCCAGCAGCTGGCTTCGGACATGCTCAGCACCCTGCGCTCCATCAAGCAGCGGTAGGGGCGGGGCATGGAGGACGTACCGTGCTTCAACTACGAGTCGGTCCCGCTGGAGCAGAAGTACCAGTGGATGCGCAGCGGCCCAGGCGGTGCTGCGTCCGTCGGCTTCGGTGATGGGCTGGCGCGGCTGGCGGCTGACTTCACCGCCTCGGACGTGAGCATCGGGCAGAACCTGCTGCGGCGGGGGCTGGGCGCCGAGTGGCAAGGACAGGCCGCCGGCGCCGCGAACGACGCGCTGAACCGGGCCGCCGCCGTGGTGGCCGCGAATGCCGCGCCGGGCAACGCCGGCCGGGACTCGGCTCACCGGTACGGCGACTCGTTCGAGGCGGCCAAGAACGCCATCCCGCCGCCACCGAGCGTGGGGCAGAACAGCTGGTGGGGCAACCGCGCCGACGAGCTGGGCACCGCGCTGAACGACACGTTCGGCTCCACGTTCGGCGTGCAGTCCGACTACGCCAAGCGGTTGGCCGCGCATCAGGCCGCCGATCAGGCCGCGAACGACGCCCTGCGCCACCACGAGTCGACCACCCGGACCGTGCTCGCCGCGTACCAAACCGCGATCACCGGCCAACCCACCGCGCGGGCGACCGATGCCCCACCGGCGACCGGGACGCCACCTGCCGCGGTCGGCGGTCCGGGCATCTCCGGCTCGACCCCTTCGGCCGGGCCGCCAAGCACAGGGCCGGGCGAGTTCACCCCGCTCGCCCCGGCCGTTTTCACGCCGCTCGCCCCGCCCGGCGGCGGTTCGGCTGGCTTGGCGCCGGGCTCGGGCGGTGGGTTCGTCCCGGTCGGGCCGGCGCCAGGTGCCACGGCGATCCCGCCGGTGGCCCCCGTTGGCGGATCCCGGTCGGGCGGCCCGGCGGATTCGGGCCGACTCCCCTCCGGTGGCGTCCCCGCTGGCGGGGCCCCCGGCGCCCGTGGTGGGTCGCCAGGATTGGGCGGAGCCTCGGCGCCGGCCGGCGGTGCCTGGCATGGGGGGCAGGCTCCGGCGGGGGTAGGTGGCGGCTGGCCTGGAGGCGAGGCCTCGGCCGGGCCTCGGGCTGCCTCACCTGGCGGCAGTGCTTCACCTGGCGGCAGTGCTTCACCTGGCGGCAGTGCGTCGCGTGGCGGCGGTTCACCTGGCGGCGGCTCTTTCGGCGGCGGTGTCGCGTCTGGCGGAGCTCACTCGCTTGCGGCGCGGGGTGGCGCAGGCCCGGCCTACGACGGCTCGCCCAGGGCGCCAGTGGGCGGGTTCCCGGGGGCAGGGGCGCTGCAGCCCGGCGAGCGCGGCACCGGGCCCGGTGGTTTCCCGATGGGCGGGCTTGGCGGCATCGGCGGCCAGCGGCACGAGCACCGCAACACGGTCTTCATCCCTGACGACGAGCCGTTCCGGGTGGAGCTCGACGACCTGACGCCCCCGGTGATCGGGCTGCCCGGCGATCCGTGAGCACGACCAGCGTCATCCCGCCACCGGTCTGACGGCGGCGATCCGGCCGAGCAGGAAATTGCGCTCGTCCTCGCGCAGCCGACACCAGGCGGTGAGCAGGTCGTGCTCCAGCTCGATTGGCTCGACCACCCGGCTGGTCATCCGATCTGACGCGGTGAAGTAGTCGATGCGAACCGCTTGCCGGCGCTCGATCGCGTCCGCCAGGATCGCCATTTCGCCCGGAGTCAGCTGCGAGGCCTGCGCGTGCACCGCGGCGGCCACGGATCCCGGAAGCGCCAGTTCCATCTGCGCCGCCGCCCCTCGGTCGGTCGGCTGGCCGGCCCGGCACAGAACGCTGGCCAGCTGCTCGGCGCCGAGCAAGGCGGCCGGTGGCGGACCAGCTGGACGAGACCGGCGCGTCCGCTCCGGTGCCTTCGCCGTTCGGGTTGGCGCCCTGTCGACCACCGTCTGGCCTTCGGCGTCCTCCCGAACCGGCGCATACCCCGCGCTCCGCAGCGCGGCCAGCGTCTCGGCCACCGGTTTCGCGCTACTCAGTACCGTGTCAGCCAGCTTGGCGAGCTTCAGCGCCGCCAGGGAGCGATGCTGTGCGATCTCGGTGGCCAGCACCGGGTCCGGCACGCACATGCAGCAGCCCACCGCACGCACCCGCACCGTGCCGTGTCGGCGCGCGACGTCGTGAACCAGGTAGCTCAACGGCTGGGGCAGCGTCTTGTCCGCGATCGCGGAGAGCCCGGCGAGCAGCGCGTCGGCGGTGTGCCCCGCATCCAGCGCTCGCCGGACGCTGCTCGGGCTGAACCGCCAGGTGGACGCCACATCACGCGCCTCGGCATCCGCGCAGCTATCCAGCAATGCGGCCAGTTCCACGGACGCCGCACCGGACACGATCGCGGTGAGATCGGGTAGGAAGGTCGCGGTGTCGGCCGGCGCGGGCAGCAGGCCGGCGACCGCCCCGACCAGTGCCGCCGGCGGGTTGTCGGTGCGTGCCGCGTCCCGCAGCGCCCGCCCGAATGGGGTGAGCGCGTGATCCGCGATCAGGCCAAACGCCCCGAACTCCGCGTGGGCCGCCGTGGCGTACCGACGGAGCGTCGCCACGTCGCCGTAGGCCAACGGACGGCGCCAGGCCAGCAGATCGATCACCGCGTCCAGGTCCGGGACCCGCGTCCAGGCATCGGCCTCAGCGAGAATGTCCAGCAGATCGGCCCGCAGCCGGTTGGCGTTGAGCCCGTACAGACGGCCGCCGAGCGCGGGCTGCGGCTTGCCGTCGATGTCGACCCGGTGGGTCGGGGTGACCGGCAGTTCCCACCAGCCGGCGAGCAGGGCGAGCCACGCCGCGCTCGGCTCGGCGCGCCGCCACTTCTCGGCCTCCTCCGTCGGAAGCACCGCGCCGCCCTGCACCGCGACCAGACCCGCCTCGGCGGCCGCCTCCAGCCACAGCCGGATCTCGTGCTCCCCGGCGCGCAGCTCCTTGCCCACCCGGCGCAGTTCGCGGGTGCCGACGCCGCCGGCCTGCACGGTGGCCAGCGGCGCATGGCTGATCAGGGCGAGCAGACGGCTCAGCCCGTCGATGGTTGCCGCGGCCGCGCGCTGGGCCGCCGCCAGCAGCTGCCCCTGCTCGGCCCGGCCCCCAGCGGGCAG
>DASWST010000155.1:0-26250 GCA_036402515.1 Pseudonocardia sp. | reverse complement strand
CGCCGCCGGCGACCAGGGCGACGAAGTCTCGTGCCTTCAGTTCGGCGTCTCGGGTCATTTCCCAGGCCGCGGACCAGCACAGGGTGCGGGGGAGTGGCTCGCTGATGTCGGCGATGCGGTCGATCAGCACGGCCAGGCTGTCCGGGTCCAGCCGGACCGCGCCGTAGGTCAGGTCGTCGTCGTTGACCAGCACCAGTTTGCCCCGGGGCACGCCGACCAGCTCGGGCACGTCGGTGCGCTCGCCGGAGACATCCACCTCGACGCGGTGGGTGCGCACCAGCTTGCCTGATCCGTCGGGGGCGTCGTCGTAGATGCCTACCGCCAGGCGGTGGGTGCGTAGCTCGCCGGCGCCTGGGCGGGCGCCGCCTTGGCGCACGGCAAACGATTCAAAGGCTCCGGACGCGTTGACGGTGAAATCCGGGCGCAGCAGGTTCAGGCCGGTGGTGCGCAACCACTGTGCGCCCCAGTCCGAGAGGTCCCGGCCCGATGACTTCTCGAGCGCGCCGAGCAGGTCGTCGAAGGTGGCGTTGCGCCAGGCGTGCGCCTCGAAGTAGCTGCGCAGGCCGGCCAGGAACGGCTCCAGGCCCACGTAGGCCACCAGTTGCTTGAGTACCGAGGCGCCCTTGGCGTAGGTGATGCCGTCGAAGTTGACCTCGACGGCGGCGAGGTCGGGGATGTCGGCGGCCACCGGGTGGGTGGAGGGCAGCTGGTCCTGCCGGTACGCCCAGGCCTTCTCCACGTTGGCGAAGGTGACCCAGGAACCGGTGTACTCGGTGGCGCTGGCCTGGCAGATCACTGAGGCCCAGGTGGCGAAGGACTCGTTCAGCCACAGGTCGTCCCACCAGCGCATGGTCACCAGGTCGCCGAACCACATGTGCGCCATCTCGTGCAGCACGGTCTCCGCGCGCCGCTCGTAGAGGTACTTGGTGACCCGGGAGCGGAAGACGTAGTCCTCCAGGAAGGTGACCGCGCCGGCGTTCTCCATCGCGCCGGCGTTGAACTCCGGGACGAACAGCTGGTCGTACTTGCCGAACGGGTACCGGACGCCGAAGTTGGCGTGGTAGAAGTCGAAGCCCTGCTTGGTCTCGGTGAACAGCCGGTCGGCGTCCATGTGCTTGGCCAATGAGGCCCGGCAGAAGATGCCCAGCGGGATTCCGTCGTGCTCGTCGTGCCAACTCTGGTAGGGGCCGGCGATCAGCGCGACCAGGTAGGTACTGATGATGTCGCTGGTGGCGAACCGGTGGGTCACCGCGCCCGTGTCGGCCGGCGTGCTCTGCTCGATGACGGAGTTGGAGATGACCTTCCAGTCCGGCGCGGCGGTGACCGTCAGCTGGTAGCGGCCCTTGAGGTCGGGCTGGTCGAAGCAGGCGAACATGCGCTTGGCGTCGGCGGTCTCGAACTGGGAGTACAGGTAGACGGCGTCATCCACCGGGTCGACGAAGCGGTGCACACCCTCGCCGGTGTTCATGTACCGGCCGTCCGCGCGGACGGTGAGTTCGTTGTGCGCGGCGAGGTTCGGCAGCGCGATGCCGTCCTCCTCGCGGTAGCCGGAGATGTCCAGCTCGGTGCCGTTCAACACGGCGGAATGCACGCCGGCGGCAACGATGTCGATCCAGCTGCTGGCGCCGGGCTGGGCGCAGTCGAAGCGCACCGTCGTGGTGCTGGTGAAGGTGCTGGTGCCGGGCCGGCCCGCGCCGTCGGTGAGGTCCAGCTCGATGGCGTACTGAATGGTCGAGACGGCGTTGCCGTCGGCGGGGCTCATCAGCGCGGCGCGCTGCTCGGCCGCGGTGCGGGTCAAATTCGGTGCGGCCACGGGTCTCCCTGTCGGTACGGTCGGTGCTCTTCACGCGCGATCAAACCATGTGCGGCGGTGCCGGGCGGACTCAGTTCTCGCACCGCTACCCGGTAGGTCCGACGTTAGTCCCGCCAGCGGAACATTCGGTCGCACCAGCTTGTTGAACGCTGTCACACCTACATCTGAGCTTCGGGAGGCCGTGTCCGATGACCACCAGCGCCGACAGCACAACCGCCACAGTCGACTTCTGGTTCGACCCGCTCTGTCCGTGGGCGTGGCTCACCTCGCGGTGGATGCTGGAGGTGCGCGAGGTCCGCGACATCGACCTGCGGTTCCACGTGATGAGCCTGTCGGTGCTGAACTCCGACCGGGAGGGGCTGCCCGACCAGTACAAGGAGTTGTTGGCCAAGGGGTGGGGGCCGGTGCGGGTGTGTATCGCGGCGGCCAAGGAGCGCGGCCCGGAGATCCTCGAGCCGCTGTACACCGCGATGGGCACCCGCATCCACAACGGGGACAACAAGGACTTCGACGTGGTGATCAAGGAGGCGCTGGCCGAGCTGGACCTGCCCGCCTCGCTCGCCGACGCCGCGCACAGCACGGACTTCGACGAGGAGCTCAAGGCCAGCCACCACGCCGGGATGGACCCGGTCGGGCTGGACGTGGGCACCCCGACCATCCACGTCGACGGGGTGGCTTTCTTCGGCCCGGTGATCTCCAAGACGCCGCGTGGCGAGGAGGCCGGGCAGGTCTTCGACGCGGCCCGCACGCTGGCCGGCTACCCGCACTTCTTCGAGCTGAAGCGGACCCGCACGGAGAGCCCCGACTTCAGCTGACCTCGCTTGACCTCGCTGCCGGGCTGATCCAGTGCCAGGATGGGCGTCATGGCTGCTCCTACTCTGACGTCCCCCGGGCACTGGATCAACGGCGAGCGCGTCGAAGGTGGCGGTGAGCGCATCGACGTGGTGAACCCGGCCACCGAGGAGGTCGTCGCGGCGGTGCCGGCCGGCACTCCCGCCGACGTGGACCGCGCGGTCGCCGCCGCGAGGGCCGCGTTCCGGGGCTGGTCGAGCACCCCGCTGAACGAGCGCATCGCGGTGGTCCAGCGCATCTCCGACGGCCTCAAGGCGCGGCACGGGGAGATCGCCGCCACCATCACCGCCGAGATGGGCTCGCCGATCGGGTTCTCCAAGGCGGTGCAGGCGTCCATCCCGGTGGCCACCTCGGCCGGGGTGGCCGCGCTGGCCGCCGATTTCCCGTGGACCGAGGAGATCGGCAACTCGCTGGTCGTGCGCGAGCCGATCGGCGTGGTCGGCGCGATCACCCCGTGGAACTACCCGCTGCACCAGATCGTGGCCAAGGTCGCCCCGGCGCTGCTGGCCGGTAACACCGTGGTGCTCAAGCCCACCGAGATCGCGCCGCTGACCGCCGGCATCCTCGCCGAGATCACCGCCGAGGCGGGCCTGCCGGCCGGCGCGTTCAACGTCGTGCACGGCACCGGGCCGGTGGTCGGCGAGGCGATCGCCGCCCATCCCGACGTGGACATGGTGTCGTTCACCGGGTCGACCAGGGCCGGCAAGCGGGTCACCGTGGTGGCCTCGGACACCGTCAAGCGGGTGGCCCTGGAGCTGGGCGGCAAGTCCGCCAACGTGGTGCTCGAGGACGCCGACCTGGGCCGGGCGGTCAAGGTGGGGCTGGCCAACGCCTACATCAACGGCGGGCAGACCTGCACCGCGTGGACCCGCATGCTGGTCCCCGCCGGGCGGCACGACGAGGCCGTGGAGCTGGCCGCCGCCGCGGCCGCCAAGTACACCGTCGGTGACCCCACCGAGGAGTCCACCCGGATCGGCCCGATGTCCTCGGAGGCCCAGCAGCAGCGGGTGAACGGCTACATCGAGCGCGGCGTGGCCGACGGCGCCACGGTGGCCTTCGGCGGTCCTGGCCCGGTGGATGGCCTGGACCGGGGTGCCTACGTCCGCCCCACGATCTTCGCCAACGTGGACCCGAACTCGGTCATCGCCCAGGAGGAGATCTTCGGGCCGGTGCTCTCGGTGATCCCGTACCGGGACGAGGACGAGGCCGTGGAGATCGCCAACAACACGATCTACGGGCTGGCCGGCGCGGTGTTCTCCGCCGACCAGGACCGGGCGGTGGCGGTGGCCCGGCGGTTGAAGACCGGCCAGGTCGATGTCAACGGCGGCGCGTTCAACCCGCTTGCCCCATTCGGTGGATACAAGCAGTCCGGGAACGGTCGCGAGCTAGGCCGCTACGGGCTGGAGGAGTTCCTCGAGGTGAAGTCGATTCAGCGCTAAGAGGGTGCCTCGCGGCCGTGTGGTCTGTCACAGTTGGCCCGGCCTAGGCCGAATGGGCCCTGGCCGGGTGCTCTCCCGGCGATCGAGTGATATGGATTGTCGAGGTATGTCCTGAGTACGGAGGGAGACCGGAATACCCTGTCTGGGATGCCTCTGACCGGTGAATCGAGCCCGCTGGTGCTCGCACAGCGCTATCGCCTCGAGGAGCGGGTAGGTGCCGGCTCCATGGGGGCGGTTTGGCGTGCCACCGATGAGCTGCTCGGGCGTACCGTGGCGGTCAAGCAGCTGCTGCTGCAGCCGGGCGCCCCGGGCTTCGACACCCAGGGGCAGGAGTTCGACGAGGCCCGGCAGCGGATCATGCGCGAGGGCCGGTTGGCCGCCCGGCTGCAGCATCAACACGCCATCGCGGTGTTCGACGTGGTGCTGCACAACGACACGCCGTGGCTGGTCATGGAGTACCTGCCGTCCCGCACGCTCGGCGCCCTGCTGGTCGAGGAGGGGCCGCTGGCGCCCCGGGATGTGGCGGCCATCGGCCGGCAGATCGCCGACGGGCTGGCCGCCGCGCATGCCGCCGGGATCGTCCACCGCGACATCAAGCCGGGCAATGTGCTGATCGGCGCGGACGGCATCGTGAAGATCACCGACTTCGGCGTGTCCAGGGCGGCTGACGACGTGCAGCTCACCCGGACCGGGCTGATCGCCGGCACCCCGGCCTATCTCGCCCCGGAGACCGCCAGGGGACTGAACCCCACCACCGCCTCGGATGTGTTCGCACTCGGCTCCACGCTCTACACGGCGGTCGAGGGCGAGCCCCCGTTCGGCCTGGACGACAACGCCTATGCGCTGCTCTACAAGGTGGGCGCGGGGACGATCCGCCCGCCGGAGCGAGCCGGGCCACTCACCGGCGCGCTGCTGCACATGTTGCGCACCGAGCCCGATGAGCGGCCGACCGCCGCGCGGGCCCGGGAGGAGCTGGCCGCGGTGGTGGCCGGGCGCCCGCTGGCCGATCCGATGCCCGGGCGGACAACCACCCCGGGGCGCCGCGCCGGCTCGGCGCGAAAGGTGCCAGGTTGGAAGAGCTCACCGGCCCGGGGCGACACCGCCGGCGCGGAGAAGGCGTCGGAGCGGCCCCAGCCGCCAGGACGGGCCGGGTCCGCGCCGCCGCCGGAAGACCGCCGCACCGGACTGACCGGCACCCGGGTGGACCTCAATCCGTTGCCATCCACGGCGGCCGCCGCCATCCCGCTCAGCGCGCCCGCGCCTGTGCCGCCGCCCGAATCGGTGGTGGCCGCATCGCCCATGGCCGCGGCTCCGAGGACCGCGCCCCGGCCGGCGGCTCCGTCTGGGAGCGGTCGGGGTTGGCCGGGCACCGGTGCTCGGCCCGGTGGCCGGCGCCGGCCCTCCGGAGCCATGCTCGTGCTGATCGCGTTGGCCATCGTCGCGGTGGCGGCGGTGGCCACCTTGATCGTGGTGCGGCCCAGCGGCGTTCCGGGGCTGAGTAGCCCTTCGGCGGCGGCCCCGAGTACGCCGACCGCGCCGTCCATCTCGGTGCGGCCGGGCACCCAGCCCTCCGCGGCGGAGCTGGAGAGCTTCATCCGCGGCTACTACGGGCTGCTACCCGGGCAGCCGGCCGCCGCGTGGGCGCTGCTCGGCGACTCGGCGCGCTCGGCCTCCAACGGCTACCAGAGCTACCTCGGCTTCTACAACAGCCTGGCCTCGGTCAGCTTTGCCGAGCAGCCGACCGCCGTGGACAGCCGGACGGTGCGCGCGACGCTGCGGTTTGTGCCGAAGAGCGGTGGCGCGAGCGTCGAGCGCTACGAGTTCACCGTGGTGCCTGACCCGGGCGGCAAGCTCATCATGAGCTCCTTCGCCCGAGGCTGAGCCGCTACGCGGTCTGCTCGTCGACCTCGAGCAGGTGGCCGGTCAACCAGCGGACGACCTCGCGGACGAACGTGACGCGGTTCGCGGTGCCGTGCACCTCGTGCCCCTCGTCGGGGAACAGCAGGAAGCCTGGGGCCGCGCCGCGTTCACGCAGTGCGTGCACCACCTGTTCGGCTTCGACCAGCGGCACATTGGTGTCGTGTTCGCCGTGCACCACCAGCAGCGGAGCGACCAGGCGCTCGATCTGGTGCAGCGGGGACAGCTCGCGCAGCAGCGCCCGGTCCCGGTCCGGGTCGCCGTACTTGCTCGTTGCGGCGGCGGCGATCCACGGCTCGGTGTGGGCGAAGAAGGTCTCCAGGTCGGCCATCCCGCACACATCTACGCCCACCCGGAACAGCTCGGGGTAGTGCACCAGCGCCGCGAGCGTGAGGTAACCGCCGTAGGAGCGCCCGGCCACCCCGATCCGGGTCGGGTCGGCGAGACCGGCGGCTACCAGGAACCGGGCCGCCTCGGCGACGTCGGAGATCGCCGCGAATCGCCGCTCGTGGTTGTCCGCGTTCACGAAATCCCGGCCGTACCCGGAGGAGCCCCGGACATTGGGGGCGAAGACCGCCACCCCGGTGGCCACCAGCTCCTGCAGCAACGGGGCGAAGGTGGGCCGTTCCTGTGCCTCCGGTCCGCCGTGCAACCACAGCACGGTCGGGGCCGGGCCTGGGCCTCCGAGGGGGTAGTACAGCCAGCCGGACAGCTCCAGCCCGTCCGCCGCGGCGTAGTGACACAGCGTGGGGGAGACCAGCTCGTCGGCGTCCCAGGGCGGCGGGGCGGCGGGCACCAGCCGGGACGGCTCGGCCTCGGCGGGCGTGTGGGTGTCCGGACATCGCAGCGGGTAGCGCCATACGCACGAAGGCTGGGCCGGCCCCTCCGCGGTGACCAGCAGCTCGCTGCCGTCGTGGGCGAAGGCCACCCCGGTGACCACGTCGGCCGGGATGTCCAACAGCCGGCGCCGGTCGTAGTCGGGCTCGATCAGCTCGACCTCGCTGCGCCCCGCTACGTTCCACACCGCCGCGATGGTGCCCCCGCAGAGCGCGAAGGTGTCCAGGTCGGCGTCCGGGCGGGCGGCCACCACGGAGTGCCGGGCGTAGCCGTCCTTGCGGAGCCCGGACCGGGTCAGCGGCAGGGCCAGCAGGGCGGAGCGCTCGCGTCCGTAGTCGGTGTGCACGTAGAGCCGGGCGCCGTCGATGGCGTAGCGGGCATTGGCCACGGTCGCCGAGTTGTCGACGGAGTCGTCCACCCAGCCCGGTCCGGACCCGGCGACCAGCAGCCGGCTGGTCCGCCCCGACTCGATGTGCACCACCCGCAGCTCGCGGGCCCCCCGCCGGCCCACCCGGACCACCGCGTGCCGACCGTTTGGGCTGAATGCACACACGTGCGCGGCTTGGCCCTCGGCCAGCCGGGTGCGCCGGCCGGTGTCCGGGTCGATGACGTAGGCCACCGGGTCGCCGCCGGGGCCAGCCTCGGTGACGCCCAGCGCGGAGCCGTCCATCAGCCACGGCCCGAAGGTGGCCGCGTGGCCCTCCCCACCGGCCAGCACCCGGAGCTCCGAGCCGTCGGGGCGCACCACCAGGACCCGGGTGTGCTCGCCGCCGTACGGGGCCAGAAGGCACGCCAGCCAGCGCCCGTCCGGGGACCAGAGCACCCCGCGGACATGGTCCGGGCCGGTCTCCAACCGCACTGCGGCCTCGTCGACCGGCGCTGAGCTGACCGGCACTGAGCTGACCGGCACTGAGCCGACCGACGGGGAGCCGAGCGGCGCGGAGACGACCGGGGCCACCCACAGCGCGGGCATGCCGTCCCGGTCGGAGACGAAGGCCAGCGCCGAACCGTCGGGGGACAGGCTGGGTGACCAGTAGCCGGGGGCGGTGAGCCAGTCGGGGACCAGACCGAGGGCGGGTTCGGGGCCGGCGAGCAGCTGAGCCCGGCGCCGGTCCGTGAACGTGCTGACAGTGTTCATAGTGTTGCCAGCATCCGTGTCGATATCGGTCACCCGATCCCCCTCTCCTGTAACCACATTTCCAACAGTGCTACCTGCCACAACGCGTTGGAGCCCAACGTGGTGCGGTTCTCGTTCGGGGCAGCCAGCATCCGCTCCAGGTAGTCCGAGCGGATCAGCCCGCGCGACTTTGCGGCGGGTGCGGTGACGGCCTCCCGGACGCGTTCGAGGAAGCCGCCGGACAGGTGCCGGATGGCCGGCACCGGGAAGTACCCCTTCGGCCGGTCGATAATCGCGTCCGGCACCACACCTCGGGAGGCTTCTTTCAGCACGCCCTTGCCGCCGTGCGCCAGCTTGAGCTCGGGCGGGCACGCGGCGGCCAGTTCGACCAACTCATGATCGAGGAATGGCACCCGGGCCTCCAGGCCCCATGCCATGGTCATGTTGTCGACCCGCTTCACCGGATCGTCGACCAGCATCACCGAGCTGTCCAGCCGCAATGCCGCGTCCAACGTGCTGCCCGCGCCTGAAGTAACAAAGTGCGTGGCGATGTATTCCCGGCTGGCGTCGTGATCGAGCAACCGCTCCGGCTCCAGGATCGCGGCCAGCTCGGCGTGCGGGCGGTCCACGAACACCCGGGCGTAGGCGTCCACCGCCTGCTCCCTGGGCACGTCGGCCAGCGGCGGGTACCAGTCGTAGCCGGCGAACACCTCGTCCGCACCCTGGCCGGACTGCACCACGGTGACCGATTTGGACACCTCGCCGGAGAGCAGGTAGAAGGCCACGCAGTCGTGGCTGACCATGGGTTCGCTCATCGCGGTGATCGCGGCGTCCACCGAGGGCAGCAGCCGCTCGGACGGCACCATGATCTTCTGGTGGTCGGTGTCGAAGTGCTCGGCCACGATGTCGGAGTAGACGAACTCGTCGCCGGATTCCCCGCCGGAGGCCTCGAAGCCCACGCTGAACGTGCGCAGGTCGTGCTGGCCCTCCTCGGCGAGCAACCCCACGATCAGGCTGGAGTCGATCCCGCCGGAAAGCAGCACGCCGACCGGCACGTCGGCCACCATCCGCCGCCGCACCGCCCGCCGCAGCGTGGCCAGCACCTCCTCCGACCAGTCCTGGGCGCTCATCCCGGCGTGCTCGTCCAGGCGGTCGTGCCTCGCCGACCAGTAGCGGTGCTGGCTGCTGGTGCCGTCCGCCCGGATGGTGCGCACGGTGGCCGGCGGCAGCTTGCGCACCCCGGCGAGGATGGTCCTCGGGGCCGGCACCACCGAGTGGAAGCTCAGGTAGTGGTGCAGCGCCACCGGGTCGATGGAGGTGTCTACTGTGCCGCCATCGCCGCCGGCCTTCAGCAGCGCGGGCAGCGTGGAGGCGAACCGCAGCCGGTCGCCCGACTCGGCCAGATACAGCGGTTTGATGCCGAGCCGGTCCCTGGCCAGCATCACGGTGCCGGAGTCCCGCTCGGCGACCGCGATGGCGAACATGCCGTAGAAGTGCTCCACGCAGGCCGCGCCCCAGCGGTGGTACGCCTTGGCGATCACCTCGGTGTCCGAGTGCGAGAAGAACCGGTAGCCGGCCTTGATCAGGTCCTCGCGCAGCTCGCGGTAGTTGTAGATGCAGCCGTTGAACACCACGGTGAGCCCGAGCTCCGGGTCGACCATCGGCTGGGCGGCCTTGTCAGAAAGGTCGATGATCTTCAGGCGGCGGTGTCCGAAGGCGACCCGCCCGGACGCCCACAACCCGGTACCGTCCGGTCCTCGGGACACCATCGCGCAGGTCATCCGGCTCACGGCGGCCGGATCGGCGTCGGCCGCGTTGCCGGCCGAGCCGAACCTCATCTCGCCAGCGATGCCGCACATAGCCTCAGCTTGATTGTCGGATGTTTCGTCTGTGTGACATGGGCGTGTCGCTGTGATGCTGGAGGCCAATTCGGGGCCGCGCTAAAGCGGGAGGGAGCTCGGTCCTCTGCCCGATGTGCTAAGGGGCCGGAGCCAGCAGACTGCGGGTATGGACACGATCACGCTGGGCGACGTCGAGGTGGCCCGGGTGTATGAGCATCAGGGCGTCCGGCTGCCTCGAGAGTTCGTCTTCCCGGGCAGCGATCCGGCGCTCTGGCGCGGCGACCCGCGCTGGGCGGAACAGGACTTCTGGGACGCGGGCACCGACGAGCTGCTGTTCAACATGCAGACCTGGGTGCTGCGCAGCGAAGGACGGACCATCCTGGTCGACACCGGGATCGGCGACAGCAAGGAGCGACCCGGCGATCCCGTCCTCCATCACCGCGAGAGCGACTTCCTGGCGAACCTGGCGGCGGTCGGGGTGGCGCCCGAGGACGTCGACGTGGTGGTCTGCACGCACGTGCACGGTGATCACGTGGGGTGGAACACCCGGCTGGTGGACGGCGAGTGGATACCCACCTTCGGCAACGCCCGCTACCTGATCGCGCGGGCGGACTTCGACTACTGGAACCCGGTGAACGGGCATCAGACCCGCCTCGCGGACATTTTCGCGGACAGCGTCGCGCCGGTGCACCAGGCGGGGTTGACCGACCTGTGGGACGACCACTACGACATCGACGCGAACCTGCGGCTGGAGCCGGCGCCTGGGCACACTCCGGGGTCGGCGGTGCTGTGGCTGCGTTCCGGCTCCGACCGGGCGGCGTTTGTCGGCGACCTGCTGCACACTCCGGTGCAGGTCCTGGAGCCGGATCGGAACCCGTGTTTCGACGAGGACGAGGCACGGGCGCGGGCCACTCGCCGGGAGGTGCTGGACCGGCTGGCCAGTGGGAACGCGCTGATGTTGCCCGCGCACCTCGGCGGCGCCGGGGCCGCCGAGGTGCGCGCGGAGGGCGGTGGGTACACGATTTCCGGGTGGGCAGCCTTTCAGTGAGCGAGTCGATGGACGTCCAGACCAGCTCGGGAGTCGTGCGCGGCGCCGGCGGCGTGTTCTGGAACATCCCGTATGCGGCCGCCCCGGTGGGTGCCGCCCGGTTCGCCGAGCCGAGCCCCGCGCCGGCGTGGACCGGGGCGCGGGACGCCAGCCAGCCCGGCCCCAGCGCGCCGATGCCGGACCGGCGGTGGTTCGGCCGGCTGGACATGGGCCCGGTCATCCGCGGCTGGGTGCCCGGCGAGGACTACCTGACGGTGAACGTGTGGACCCCGTCCACCTCGGGGCGCGCGCCGGTGATGGTCTTTGTGCACGGCGGCGCCTTTCTGGCGGGTAGCGGCGCGGCGCCGGTGTACCAGGGGGATGCGTTCGCCAGGGACGGCGTCGTACTGGTCACGCTGAACTACCGGCTGGGCGTGCCGGGCTGGCTGTCGCTGCCCGGTGCGCCGGAGAACCGCGGCCTGCTGGACGTGATCGCCGCGCTGCGCTGGGTGCGGGAGAACATCGGCGGCTTCGGCGGCGACCCCGAGCAGGTCACCGTGTTCGGCCAGTCGGCCGGCGCGATGATCGTCGGCGCGCTGCTCACCCGCCCGGAGACGGACGGGCTGTTCCGGCGGGCGATCAGCCAGAGCGGCGGGCTGCACGGGCTCACCCGGGAACAGGCCGACCGGGCCGGCCAGCAGATGGCGGAGCTGCTGGGCGTCCCTCGGACCGCCGAGGCGTTCGCCGAGATACCCGACGAGGAGTTCATCGCGGCGCTGCCCAAGTTGACCTCGGGCGGGTTGCTCCCGTTCGGTCCGCTGCTGGACGAGCCCATCTCGGTGCGCTCGGGGGTGGACCTGATGTTGGGCAACACCTCCGAGGAGGCGCGGCTCTACCAGAATCCGGAGCAGGAACCGGCGATCGACGGGCTGTTCCGCGCCGCGAGCGACCGGCTGACCCGGGCGCACGGCGGTGCCCACCGCTACCTGTTCGACTGGCGCGGTGGCCCCTACGGCGCCTGCCACGCGGTCGAGCTGCCGTTCGTCTTCGAGCACACCGAGCTGCCCGCCCTCCGTGCCCCGGACGGCCTGCTCGGCCCCGACGTGCCCGCCGACCTGGCCGCCGAGGTCCACCGCGCCTGGGTCCGCTTCGCCACCACCGGCGACCCAGGCTGGCAAGACGACCACGTTTTCCCAACCCAAGGCCTGTGAGTGGTATTGGTCGCCATAGCGACCAATACCACTCACAGGTTTGTTACTTGGCGTCAGCGCAAAGGACCGGGGCGAATAGCAGCGTGGGCTTGTTATCGCTGAGGATCTGGGTCATGGAACCCATGTGTACGTTGACATACCAGCCGGTATGCGGCGGTCCGTCGTTGACGTTGTCGACGGTGGTGGTCTCTGAACCCTGACCGGCGCCGTCAGTCCGCAGGTCGGGCAGCGGGTACAACACGTCGCCCTGGGCCCGGCATGTCCCGGAGTGGATGTGCACCGCGTGGGCGCTGTTCGGCGGCAGGCCGCTGGCGCTGACCTCCACCTTCAATGTGTGGGCTGTGGAGTCGTAGCTGACTGTTGTCGAACCTTGCGCTGTCTGCCCTGAGCTGGACGGCGCCCGCAACATCAGGGTCACCGGGCCGTTGGGCCCTGCTCCCGCTGGGATGTCCGCGCAGGCGATAGGGGTGAAGCTCACGTCGTGGGGTGATCCGAGCTGGGCGGAGGGCGCCAGGTGGATGTTCAGGTAGGACCCGGTGGAAATCCCGTTGGGCGCTGGGGTGGAGCTGACCACGCTCTGTCTGATCGCTCCGCCGGGGCCAGCGGAGATGTCCCCGAATGGCACGGACGGAGGCTGCGTTTGGTTGGCACACGTGCCGGGGTGGATGTGCATTGCGTGGCCGCTGTCCGGCGTGAAGCCATAGGCGTCGATCACGGCGGTGACGAGCTTTGTGTTCGGGTCCCAGGTCAACACCGCCCTGCCCGTTGGCATGGCCGCAAGTTGGATGGCCCCTGGAGCCGTTGCACCGGCGGACGGGATTGGGGATGCGGCCGGGGAAGTCGGTTGCCCGTTGCCGCACGCGGCGGTCGCCAGTAGCAGACCTGCTAGGCCGATAGCGAGCGGGTAGCGGGAAATTGGACGCATGTCCAAATGTTCTTGGATGCCGGCGATTTTGGCCAGATCGGTGATCTTGTTATCTGAGTCTTTCCTGTGAAGGGTGTCGATTTTCTAGTGGTTCAATGCTTGCGGTATTCGGCGTTTATATTTTGTCTATCGTGGAGTTGGTCGGTGTCGTGTAATGCGTGCGAGCACACATTTGTTAGCGCAGGATCCAGGTGTCTTTGGCGCCGCCGCCCCGGGACGAGTTGACGATCATGCTGCCGGCCGGGGCCACCCGGGTCAGCGCGGCCGGGGCCACCTCGGGGCGCTCGCCGTGGAAGACGAACGCCCGCAGGTCCACCGCCCTGGGCTCGATCCGGTCGCCGGCGAAGGTGGGATGGGTGGACAGCTGGATCATTTCCTGGGCCACCCAGTGGTCGGGGGCGGCGCGGATGTGTTCGGCGACCTCGAGCAGCTCCTGGGCGTCGGCGTGCGGGCCGATCACGATGCCGACCCCGCCGTAACCGTCCACCGGCTTGAGTACCAGCTCGTCCAGCCGGTCCAGCACCTCTGCGCGCTGGTCGGGGTCCAGACAGTGATACGTGGGCACGTTGGACAGCAGCGGCCGCTCGCCCAGGTAGTACTCGATCATCGCGGGGAGGTAGGCGTACACCGCCTTGTCGTCGCCGATCCCGTTGCCCAGCGCGTTCACCACGCTCACCGTGCCGTCCAGCATGGCCGCCCGCAGCGGCTCGAACAGCGGCTGGCCATCGGAGCCGGTCGCGGCCACCAGGGTCTCCTCGTCCAGCCGCCGGTAGAGCACGTCCAGCCGGCGCGGCTCGGCCCCGGGCTGAGATTGATAGACCGCGCCGTCGAGCACGGCCAGCTCACCCGGCACGACCAGCGTCGCGGCCATGCTCTCGGCCAGCAGCTGGTGCTCGTACCAGGCGGAGTCAATAGGCCCGGCGGTCAGCAGCGCGATGTTGCCGTCCGGGCCGGCCTTCGGAGGCATCGCGGCCAGCAGCGTCTTGTAGAGCAGCTCCGGGACGCCCTCCACCGGGACAACCCCGGCCGGCGGCTCCAGCTCGGGCAGCACGCTGCGTACCAGCCGCCGGCTGGTGATCGCGTAACCGATCCCGGACGGCACCCGCAGGTTGTCTTCCAGCACCAGCCACTGGTCGCCGCCGTCCCGGACCAGGTCGATGCCGCTCACCGCGGCCCGGGGGAATCCGTCCCTGGCCAGCGTGCCGTGCTCGCTCCAGCCGTGCGCCGGGCTGGCCAGCGACTCCGGGATCACCCCGTCGGCGATCGCCGCCCGCTCGCCGTACACGTCGGCGAGGAACATCTCCAGCGCGCGGACCCGCTGGGTGAGCCCGGACTGCAGGGTGGTCCAGTCGTCGGCGGTGACGATCCGGGGTATCAGGTCCAGCGGGAACAGCCGGTCCTCGGAGTCGTCGCTGACCCGGAACGTGACGCCCCTGGTGCGCTGCTCGGCGTCCCGGTCGGCCTCGCGCAGCCCGATGCCCTCCAGCCCGATCTGGTCCAGCGCGCGGAACAGCCAGCCGTAGTGCGGCAACACCCGGCCGCCCAGGGCGACCACCTCGTCGAACCCGGTGGGCTGATACCCGGTGAGCACCGCCGGCAACCGCGGCGGCGAGGTCTGTGGCGGGGTACGCGGCAACGGCTCGCCCTGGGTGGCGGCCAGCAGTGTGTCCACCACATCCCGGTACTCACCGCGCAACCCGAACGCCCTGCGCTGCCGAGCGGCAGCGCTGCCCCTGGCCAGCGCCACCTCGGCCAGCGCGTGCACCTGGGTCCAGTCGCCGACGTCCTCCAGTGGCCCACGCACCTTGCGCAGCAGCTTGTGCACCACGCTCTCCGCCGAGGCCAGCTTCGGCCCGCCGTCGCCGTAGAGGTCGACCACCTCGCTCTCCAGCCCGGCCCTGGCGGCCCGCCAGGTGGCGGCGCGGAGCAGTTCGTACCGGACCGAGGGCGGCGGGGCGTCCGCCTCGATCTCCATCCGGGCGGTGGCGACCAGCGCGCGGAACAATCCGCCCAGCAGCACCACGTCGTCCACCAGCGGGCAGGCGTCGCAGATGCGCAGCTCCACGGTCGGCACGTGGGCGGACGGGCGTACGTCGAAATAGACCATGCCGGGGTCGCTGATGGTGCCCGAGGCGATCAGTGCGGCGATCAGCGCGTCGTACTCGGCGGCGCTGGACATCGGCCCGGGCGGCCCCGCGGTGGGCCAGCGCTGCCAGACCAGGGTGCGTGAGCTGGCGTAACCCGAGTCCGCGCCCTGCCAGTACGGCGAGCTGGCGGACAGCGCGAGGAACACCGGCAGCCAGGGCGCGACCCGCTGGACCACGGCGATGGCCACGTCCCGGTTCGGTACGTCCACGTGTACCTGGAGCCCGCAGATGTGCTGCTCGCGGGCCAGCATCTGGTACTCCCGCTGCATCCGGGCGTACCGGGCGCCGTGCGAGACATCGTTGTCGGACGGGTTGGTCAGCGGGACGCTGCCGGCGGCCACCACGCCCAGCCCGAGCGGGTGCGCCGCCCCGGCCAGCTCACCGCGCAGCCGGACGATCTCCGCGCGGAGTTCGTCCAGGCTCTGGCAGGGCAGGGTGTTCGTCTCCACCAGCGATCGCTGCAGCTCGGGGGCGAATCCCTCCCCGCTCAGCTGGGCGAGAAGGGCGTCCACCTCGGGAGCGGCCTGCCGGGTGGCCAGGTCCACGACGTGGAACTCCTCCTCGATGCCGATCCTGGGCGTGCCACTCATGGGTGAAACGTAGGAGGGCAAGGTCGCGCCTTGGTTACGGCTGTGTTACCTGGCCCGCGGTTGGGCGCCTCGCGAGGGTGGCGGCGAGTGGCCTGGGAGGGGTGCGGGCCGGTTTGGCAAGATGATGTGTTGTGCGCGTCTACCTGGGTTCTGATCACGCCGGCTTCGAGTTGAAGTCCCGGCTGCTGGAGCATCTGAAGGCGGCGGGTTACGACACCGTGGACGTCGGCGCCATCACCTACCAGCCGGATGACGACTACCCGCCGTACTGCCTGGAGACCGCGCGCCGGGTGGTGGCCGACCCGGGCAGCCTGGGCATCGTGCTGGGCGGCTCGGGCAACGGCGAGCAGATCGCCGCGAACAAGGTCCCTGGTTGCCGCGCCGCGCTGGCCTGGAACACCGAGACCGCGCAGCTGGCCAGGGAACACAACGACGCCCAGGTGGTGGGGGTGGGCGCCCGGATGCACACACCGGAGGAGGCGATCTCGATCGTCGAGACGTTCCTGACCACCCCGTTCTCCCAGGGCGAGCGGCACGCCCGGCGGATCGCCATGCTGACCGAGTACGAGAAGACCGGGAAGATCACCGGTCTGCCCACCGGCTGAGCCGGCATGCCCGAAGGTCACACGCTGCACCGGCTGGCCCGGTCGCACCAGAAGATGTTCGGCAAGGCGCCGGTCGCGGTGTCCAGCCCACAGGGCCGGTTCGAGGCGTCCGCGCGGCTGCTGGACGGCAGGGAGCTGCGCCGCGCCGAGGCGCACGGCAAGCACCTGTTCCACCGCTACGGCCCGGACCTGGTGGTGCACGTGCACCTGGGGCTCTACGGCGCGTTCACCGAGGGCCCGGTGCCGGCCGAGCCGCCGAGGGGGCAGGTGCGGATGCGGCTGGTCGGAGCCACCCACTTCACCGACCTGCGCGGGCCGACCGCCTGCGAGCTGATCACCGACGCGGAGGCGGCCGCGGTGCGGGCCCGGCTGGGCGCGGACCCGCTGCGCCGGGACGGCGACCCGGATAAGGCCTGGACGCGGTTGTCCCGGTCCCGCACCCCGCTGGCCGTGCTGCTGATGAACCAGGAGATCCTCGCCGGGGTGGGCAACGTGTACCGCGCCGAGCTGCTGTTCCGGCACGGGGTGGACCCGATGCTGCCGGGCCGCGAGTTGTCCAGGCAGCAGTGGGACGCGATGTGGGCCGACCTGGTGGTGCTGATGCGCGACGGGCTGCGCCGGGGCCGGATCGACACGGTCCGCCCGGAGCACGACCCGAAGGTGACCGGCCGGGCGCCCAGGGTGGACCGGCACGGGGGCGAGGTGTACGTCTACCGCCGCCATGGTCAGCCCTGTCTGGTGTGTGGCACCCCGGTGCGGATCACCGAGCTGGCCGCGCGCAACCTCTACTGGTGCCCGAGCTGCCAGGCCGCCGGCCAATCCTCCGCCGACTAGTCCGGCCAGCGGCCCCGGGTCACCAGTCCCCGCCGCCACCGCCGCCCCAGTCGCCGCCGCCGCCGCTCCAATCACCGAAGCCGCCCCCGAAGTCGCCACCGCCATCGGTGGGGGTCATGTCGTTGCCCATGTCCCCGCCCATGTCGCCGCCGAAGTCGCCCGCGCCCATCGCCTGCGCGTCCTGGAACCCGTCCGCGTACCCCGACCCGTCCATCCCGCTGAACAGCGCGTCGAACAGCAGGAACGAGCCGACGCCCCAGGCTCCGGCGACCAGGGCGGTCTTCCACCATGGCTCCGAGTACCAGCCCCCGGGCACCGGGCGGCCGGCCACCATGCCGCCGGGGTAGTAGTGCGAGTTGCGCGAGGACGGGTCCGGTGAGGCGCTGTAGCGGTGGCCTTCCACGTCGACGTCCCTGGTCTCGGTGACCTCGCCGGCGCGGCCCTGGCCGGACAGTGCGGGCAGCTCGGGGCCCGGATCCAGGCCCATCGCGGTGCGCGCCGCCCGGACGTAGTACAGGCCCTCGCGGGCGGACTCGGTCACCTGCTGGGCCTGGGTGGTGGTCCGCGCCTGGTCCAGCTGCGATCCGGCGGCGGTGTAGCGCTCCGAAGCGTCCGCCATCGCCTGCTTGGACGGTTCGTTGGTGCCCTGCAGGTTGAGTACCGACCCGCCGAGCCGCTCCACCCACCGGCGCGCGTCGGACTTGGCGTCCTCGAGCTCGCGCTGCCGGGCCTGGGAACGTTGCTTCGCCAGGTACACACCGCCCGCCACCAGGGCCAGGACGAGCAGCAAAACCACGATCGTGCCGGTCACCGGAGCTCCTCACTCGGCAGTTGGGCGGCGGGTGGGCACCGGGTGGGCACCGCCCGCTACGGGCTCAACGGACGGCGTTGCCGGGTGGTTCCCATACTCGGTCCGGGACCAAGCCGCTCGGCACACCCTGAGAGGTCGCTGAGCCAGCCTCCTAGGCTGACCGGGTGAGCGAACTCTCAGCTGAGGTGATCAGCTTTCTCTCCGAAGGCACCCGGACCGGGAAGGTCGGCTATCTCGCGGCGGACGGTCGGCCGCTGGTGGCGCCGATCTGGTTCGTGGTCGAGGACGGCCAGGTGGTGTTCAACACGGCCAGGGACAGCGCGAAGGGCAGGGCGTTAGCCCGCGACCCCCGCGTGGTGATGTGCGTGGACCTGGAGCGCCCGCCCTACGGCTTCGTCCAGATCCAAGGCCTGGCGACCACCAGCGAGGACATGGACGAGCTGGTCAGCGCCGCGACCCAGATCGGCGGTCGGTACATGGGCGCCGAGCAGGCCGAGGAGTTCGGCAAGCGCAACGGGGTGCCCGGCGAGCTGGTGGTCCGGATCATGCCGACCAAGGTGATCGCCGACTTCGACAAGGCCGGCTGAGCTCGCGCCCGGTTCAGCCGCCGCGCGCCCGGTTCAGCCGCCAGCCGGCAGCGAGTGCGGGGTGAGGATTTCCATGTTGTGCCCGGCCGGGTCCTCGAAGTAGACGGCCCGCCCGCCGAACCGGTCGTCCACCTCGCCCGGGCGCTGGTGGAACGGGTCGGCCCAGTGCGGCAGCTCGGCCACGCGGATGCGCTCGACGGCGGCGTCGAATTCCGGGTCGCTGAGCTGGAACGCGCAGTGCTGGGCCTGGATCTGCTGGGCGTCCATGAAGTCCAGGGTGACGCCGTTGCTCAGCGGCAGAGCCACGAACGGGCCCCACGCCGGGCCCACCTCGATGCCCAGGATGTTGGCCAGGAACGTCGCCGAGGCGTGCTTGTCGTGGGCCGGGACAATGATGTGATTGAGCTCAACAGTCATCGTAGGTGTCCTCTCCGGTGCGGTCTGAGTACCGCTCTCGAAGAAACGTTAGAGATCGAATGATTCATCGTCAATGGATTAGATGTGTTAACGTGTGCCGGTGCGAGCGGAGGGAGTGCCTGTCGGCGTTGCGCTGGCTCGCACGGCAAAGGCGGCGAGCGCGGCTTTCGACAGCGCGATGGCCGAGGCGGGCGGCTCGCTGCCCATCTGGCTGGTGCTCGTCTCGCTGAAGACCGAACGCGGCGCCAGCCAGCGCGCGATGGCCGAGTCGATGGGCATTCAGGGCGCCACGCTGACCCACCACCTCAACGGCATGGAGGCGGCCGGCCTGGTCACCCGCCGGCGTGACCCGGAGAACCGTCGGGTGCACATCGTGGAGCTGACCCAGTCGGGGGAGCAGCTGTTCGGGCGGTTGCGAACGGTCGCGGTCGAGTTCGATGCGCGGTTGCGCTCCGGGTTGACCGAGCAGGAGCTGGACGAGTTCGTCCGGGTGCTCGAGGTGTTCGGCGGCAACGTCAACGCGGAATGGGCGGCAGCGGCGCCGTGGGGCCAGGCGGCGGTCCCGGCGGGCGAGGAACGCTGAGCAACGGCCGCGGGGAGGCCAGCGCCTACAGGCCGTGCTCGAGCATGTCCAGCACGCGTTCCCCGATGTCCACGAGCTGCGGCCGGTCGACACCGCGCAGCGGGCCGTCGATCAGCAGAACGGCCAACCCGTGCACGGCCGCCCAGGCCACGAACTCTGCTCCCGGCCGTCGCTCGACGGACAGCACACCCGCGGTGACCAGGCCGTCCAGCGCGGCCGCCACCAGCTGGAAGGCCCCGTACCCGGTGTCGCCGGCCAGCTGTGGGCTGGTGGATCCGGACATGTCGTCCGGGACCGAGAAGGCGGTGCGGAACAGGCCGGGTTCAGCCTCGGCGAAGTCAAGGTAAGCCTCGCCCAACGCGCGTAATCGGATCCGGGCGATCCGTGCCGGGTCTTCCGTTGCGTCGTCGGGGGCGCCGCCGATTGGACCGTCGAGAGGCCCCGCGACATCCTCCGGCAGCGCGCTGAGCTGGCCCTCCATCGCCCTGGCCAGCTCGGCTTGGGCGGCCCCGCACACGGCGCGCTGCAGGGCTTTGGCGTCCGCGAAATGCCGATAGGCCGCGTTGGGTGCCACGCCCACCTGGCGAGTCGCCGCCCGGAGCACAATCGCGTCCGGGCCGCCGGCTCTGGCCAGCTCAACGCCCGCCTCGATGAGTGCGCGCCGTAGGTCGCCGTGCCGATACGTTTCGCGTTTGGGACGGTCGGCGGCGGGCGTCGCCATCTGTGCTCCTCCTTGTGGACGGCGTCCACAACCTATGGCATAGTGCACACGGTATACAAGCCGATGGCGAGGGGGAAACGCCATGAGCCTTCCTGAGGTGGTGTCCAGGGACGAGTGGTTGGCGGCCCGAAAGAGGATCTTGGTCAGGGAAAAAGAGCTGACCAGGCAGCGTGATCAGCTCAGCGCAGACCGGCGCCGGCTGCCGATGATGAAGATCGAGAAGGAATACTTCTTTCAGAGCCCGGAGGGGCGGGTCCGCCTGCTTGATCTCTTCGAAGGCCGCCGCCAGCTCATCGTGTATCACTTCATGTTCGCTCCCGACTGGGACGAGGGTTGTCCGAGCTGCACGGCGACCGCCGACGAGATCTCCGAGGGCCTGCTCGATCATCTCAACATCCGGGGCACCACGCTGGCCTTCGTGTCGCGCGCTCCACTGGCGAAGCTCGAACGGCTGCGCAACCGGAAGGGGTGGGCGATCCCCTGGTACTCGTCGTTCGGCACCGATTTCAACTACGACTTCCACGTCACGCTGGACGAGTCGGTGGCGCCCATCGAGTACAACTTCCGCACCCGCTCGGAGCACGAGGCGGCCGGCTCGGCCTACTACATCATGGGCCGCCAGCCGATCGAGGAGCATGGGCACAGCTGCTTCCTGCGCGACGGCGACCGGGTGTTTCACACCTACTCGATGTACGCGCGGGGCTGCGAGACGCTTGGTGGTTCCTACTACTACCTGGACATGACCGCGCTCGGTCGCCAGGAGGAGTGGGAGGAGCCGAAGGGGCGGGCGGTGGATCCGCGCACCGCGAGCCCCGACTTCTCGGCCTGAGCTCCGTGTTGCGGAGCCGGCGGCCGCTGGCATGAGAGGTCTACTCGCTCGGCTCGTGGCGCAGGCCGCGCCGGGCGAGCTGGGCTTCGGCGCCCGCGTCCCTGGGTTCGCCGCGCCCCCGGAGGCCGTCGGCCACTCGAGCGCGGTGCTCGGCGGACTTGTGGTCGTCGTACTTGAACTTGGCGAGCACCTGAAACACCCGCAGTCGGATTCCTCGAATGGCGGGCAGCAGCGGCCCGTACGAATTCTCATTCTGAGAGTCAGCTGTGACGCGCGCCGGACTCTGGCGCGCCGATCGTTTACCTTTCGTTCATCTTCCCGAGCTTCGATGATGCGAGCTGAGACCGCGCTATAGCTGACTGGATACATCGATTTACACTGGTTTCAGCGCGACCGCGGGCGGGCGCGCTGATCGTGACTGAAGCAGGAGGTCACCATGGCACCAGCGGCGAACACGGTGGAAAGGCTCGAGGAGCGGCAGATCGGTCAGCAGCTGGACGAGGTCGAGACCCGTCTCGTCGACCAACTGGCCGGGCGCAAGGAGATCACCGAGGAACGTGTCCGGAACATCGTGCGGGCGATCCGTGAGCGATTTGCCGACGCACGGATCCGAGCCTTCCTGCCGATCCTGGTGGAGCGCGCGGCCCGCAGGGAACTCGGCCTCTGACTCGTTTGGTGACGCTGCGTGAGATTTCTGGAGCGTTCTTCCGTTGGCGGTCGCTCGCTCCGGTGAGACTGCAAGCTAGATCGTTCTCGCTCGTCGACTAAGTCGTTGGCGGCTGTGGAGGCGCGGGAAATGAAGTGCCCCCAATCCCGCAGCGGGACGAGCGAAAGGAAAACAGATGAGCCGCACTCGCCGTTTGGCCGTAGCTGTAGCACTCGTGATCGGGGGCACCCTGGCCATGGGCGGAATGGCCTACGCCGACGCCACGTCGACGTCGTCCGGCAGCACGTTCGACGGCCACGTCAGCCCGGTGACCAACTTCAACCAGGGCGCCCTCGCGAGCCTCACCCATATCAAGTTCTGATCCGCGATCGGGTGGACCACTAGCTCAACCGCGTTGAGGCGCCCCCAGACGGAGCTGTCTGTGGGGCACTCATCGTGTCCACCGGTGGGCGCCGCTACCCCGACGCTCCCGCTTGGTCTCGCTTGATCTTGCGCCAGCCGCCGGCGCGGTTATTGGCGATGATGTGCTTGAACATCGCGGTGAGGGCGGGCGCGTTGATCGGCTCACCCCGACGGAACGCAACCGTGCGCGCGGTCGAGTTCTGGTGACCCGCAGTGATGATGCCCTCCGGATCGGGCACGATCGCGCCGTCGTAGAGGAACACGTTCACGTGGTCCTTGGCCGCCAGTAGAGCGCACACATTGCCCTCCAGTACGAAGTACGGACGGACCGTGCGCTTGATGGTCTCGGCTACCTCGGGATCGGCCGCGTGCACCAGATCGCGGACGTCTCGACAGATGGCTTGCTGCCACTCCGGCAGGGCCTCGATGTATACGTCCACCCTCGGATCAGTCATCGGGACGCCGGCTGGAACAGCTCGACCAGGTTGCCGGCCGGGTCCTCGAGCAGGATCTGGCAGCCACCCCGCCCGACCACGACGTCGTTGCGGAACCGCACACCCGCCCCTCGGAGTCGGTCGACCTCGCTGGCCAGGTCGTCCACCGGCAACTGGATGCGGTTCCATCCGCCCGGCTCGGGCACCCGCCCATCGGGCATGACCTGGGACGCCCCGCCCGGCCCCCGAGTGGCTTTGACCAGCAGCCGCAGCGGACCGAGGGACAACGCGGCGAACCCGGGGGAGCCGTCGATGTCCACCCCGAATCCGAGATGCTCGGTATAGAACGCCACCGCGGCCACCACGTCGTCGACGATGTACCGCACGCTCACGGTATCCACCGCGGCATCACCTCCTCCGCGGGACGGTCTACCAGGTGAAGCACGCCTCAGGTGGAATCGGGTGAGACGCGACCTGCCTGCCTGACTTCGCGTCGGCTGCCAGTTGGAGCTTGCTAAGGCCGAGGCCGCGGAGAGCGTCCTCGGCGGGCCGGCGGATCTTCCTCGGTGAGCCCGTCAACCGACTCCGGATGAGGTCGGCGTGGCGAGGTGCCGCGCGTACACCTCGATCAGCTCGATCCGGCGATCGCTCAATCCTGCCGGTCGGGGCTTTACACCGCGAGTAGGGTTGGCGCCCCGCTTGAGGTTTGCGGGGTCGGCTCTGGCTCCGGAGGGTGCCATGACGGCCGTACGGATGTCGCGCCCGGCGCTGGTCTTGGTGCTGTTCGTGGTGGGTTGGCTGGTGCTGCTCGCCGGCTCCGCCGCCGCTGACAACATGCCGCCGCCCTCAGGCGACCCCGCTCCGCCCGCCCAGAGCGGCTGTCCAGCCGGTGGATGTGTGAACACCTATGACGGCGACGTGCCGACCCCTCCCGCGGACACCCACAGCAAGCAGGGCTGTGATCCCGGCGAGTGCGACCAGAATGGCCCTCCCGCTCCGCGGGGCTGTGACTCCGAGGGGTGCGGCCAGCACCAGGATCCGAGCCCGCCGCAGGTCGAGATTGTGCCGGGCACCCCGCCTGCTCAGCGCCCTGGACCCGGTGTCCAGCGCCCTGGCCCGCGTGCTCAGCGCCCTGCCCCGCCCGCAGCCGGCGGCGACCCAGCGCCGCCGGCAGTGGCGCCACAAAGTCCCGGTGTGGACTTTGTTCCGGGCAACGCGAACCCGGTGCCGGTACTCGAGCAATCGGCGACCTCACGCGGTGCCGGCGCCGCTGTGCCCGCCGCGACAACGTCAGCGGGCTCGGACGCCGCCGAAACCCCCACTACCCAGTTCCGGGTCCGGCTCCGCAGCGGTGTGACCGTCAAGGTGTTGGCGGTCTACGTCACGCGGATGAGCGTGGACGTGCAGAACTACGCCGGCCGGGAATACGGGAAGATCCGCACAATGACCTACTGGGGCGCAGGTGCCACCATCGGCGCCGGCTTCAGTGTGACGCGTCTGAGCGACTGGGAGGACTACAACACCGTCCGGCCGGTGACCACTGGCGACTTCGGCGGCGGGGCCTACCGTGGAGAACTGGCGGGTGCGACCGTCGGGACCTGGTGTCCCGGGGGGAGCGTCGGGTCGAATCTCGGGCCGCCGAATAACGCCAGTGTGGTGATGCCCAACGACAGCGTCGGCCTCGGCGCGAGCCTCGGCGCCTGGGGCTACGGGCAATACCGTTGAGCGCGCAGCGCGCCGCCTCCACTCCTCGGCTCTACGGACGTAGGGCGATCACATTGGTCGTGCTTGGCGGCGGGTTGATTGGTGCGGTGTTGGGATTGGTAACCGCGTGCCCGCCAGGGCCGTCTGACCAGGTGTTTCTCGACGCCGCGGAATCGGCGGGGACGAATCCGTTCCTGCCGGGCGGGACGGTCTCACCCGCTCCGGCCCCGGCGGCGAACCTGCCCACTCCGCCGCTTGTGGCCCGCACCGGGCAGGGCGAGGCTGCCTACTCGGGAACCACACCTGGGCTGTATGGGGGCACCCAGAACGCCTCCACCTGTAACAACGACCAGATCATCGCCTACCTCGAGACCAACCCTGACCCGGCCGCCCTGTGGGCCGGAGTCCTCGGCATTCAGCCGGCGGCGATCCGCTCCTACCTAACCGGTCTCACACCGGTGGTCCTGCGGACCAGCACGCGGGTCACCAGCTACGGGCTCGGGCGTGGTCGAGCGATCCCCAGCCAGGTCGTGCTGCAGGCCGGCACCTCGGTGCTCGTCGAGGCCTCCGGGCTGCCCCGAGTCCGCTGCGGGTCCGGCAACCCGCTCGCTCAACCCCGCGCGGCCTCGCCGTCCAGCCCGCGCCCGCGCTACCGCGGCACGCCCTGGCCGGGATTCTCACCCGCCACGGTGATCGTGATCGCGCCAACCACGCCGATCGGCGCGATCATCATCGTCGACCTCGGGCGTGGCGTGGTCATCATCCGCCAGCCCGGCACGTTGAATCGTGACGCCGTGATCGCGGTGCTGCCAGCGCTGCTGCGCCCCGGCGATCCAGTGTTGATCACGGGTCGGCAATTCCCACCCGGCACCCCGGTCATCATTGTCTATGACGTGCCGAATGTGACACTGGGCATCGTGAACTCCGACGGCGCCGGCACAGTGAGCACGAGCGTCGTCGTCCCGGGTGAGTCCAGCCCTGGCCTGCACCTAGTCACCGCCGAAGGCGGCGGCGCCCGTAACGTCCTGCCGATCTACGTCCTGCCTCCCGGCGCCTAACCCATACCGGTCAAGGGTTGGGCGACCGAGCCAGCCCGCTACTGCACGACTGCTACATCTCGAACCGTCGGGCAAGAGTGCGAGATCATCCGCACCGGTCCGACACCTGGTCGGGGTGGCGGGATTTGAACCCACGGCCCCTCGCTCCCAAAGCCTCGGCAAGCCGTGTGGCCGGGTGCGTCGGGGTTCGCGATCAGCTCACGGACATCCGGTCGTCTGCCGATCACGCGGAGATCGACAGGTGCCGTTGCTACAGGACTGCTACACGATCTGGCCCTGACGCATGCCCGGTCCTCGATGAGGTCACGGCGTGATCGGCAGGGAAGAGAGCACGGGGCTGCTGTTGCCGGGCCGCCCTGCCCAACCGGCGTCGGCCGCGCTGGGAGCTGGCCGGCCGGCGCGGGCCGGAGGCAGGAGCGCCGGGCTGGCCGGGCGACCGGAGCGCGGCCATGCCGGGGCCGCGCCCGGCGGCCCGGCTGGGCTTGTCCCATGTGCCATATCTGTCCGCCAAGAGGACGCAAAAGACCTCGGTGGGGTTGAAGGGCTCTGGCGGCCGGCGTTCCCGAGCGCGGAGCTGGTCCAGCGAGTCGGTGATCCATCAACCATTGTCAGGGCGCACGGCGCCCTGTTCGCCGACTGCTCGGCCCCGGGGGCTCAGCCGGTAAATTCATTGACGCCGAGGGCGAAGTCCCAGTGGCCAACCCCGTTGCCGGCGAGGCCCACCGTGACCACGCCCACTCCTTCCAGCCAGTGCGCCATTTTCAGGCCGCCGACGTCCAGCGGGCGCAGCCCGAGGCTCTCGATGAATGCCGCCACGCCCGCCTTGGCCTGCGCATTGTCGCCAGCGATGAAGACGTTGGGCCGGCCCTTCTCCAGGACATT
>DASWST010000154.1:0-7302 GCA_036402515.1 Pseudonocardia sp. | reverse complement strand
GTCGCTATAGCGACCATCGCCACTCACGACCCAAGAGGCAAGGGCATACCTGGGCGATCAGGCATACCGTGCCGGCATGGACGCCGACCGGCTCTTGAACGGGCATAGCCCGCTCGGCGGAGCATGAGTACCTCGCGCCGCCCGAAGGGAGACGGCGTGACCAGTGCCAGGGTGGTCGCCGGCAAGGCCGCGCCCCGAGGCCGGTATCCGCACGCAAGGTGATCGGGGAGGTGAACGACTTCGCCGGCTACAACGAGGTCTACGGGGAGTACTTCGACGAGACCGGGCCGGCCCGCACCACGGTCGCCGTGCACCAGCTCCCACACCCACACCTGCTCATCGAGATCCAGGCCATCGCGCACCTGCCGCGCGGCGCCCAGCCGCGCCCGGCCAGCGGAGAGGAAACCCAGCCATGACCGAACTGCCCGGCGTGATCAACTTCGCCAAGTGGGTACGGGAGCACGAGCACCTGCTCAAGCCCCCGGTCAACAACAAGCAGCTGTTCGAGCGCGCCGGCGACTTCATCATCATGGTGGTGGGCGGCCCCAACCGGCGCACCGACTTCCACGTGGACCCCTACGAGGAGTGGTTCTACCAGGTCAGAGGAAACATGCAGGTGAACCTCATGACCGACGAGGGGCCGCGCACGGTGCATATCAACGAGGGCGACATGTGGCTGCTGCCGGCCAATACGCCGCACTCGCCGCAGCGGCCCGAGCCGGGCTCCATCGGCCTGGTGATCGAGCGGATCCGGCAAGAGGGCACGTTGGAGAAGTTCCAGTGGTACTGCCCGAGCTGCCAAGCTCTGATACACGAGGCCGAGCTTCAGGTCCGGAGCATCGTGGCCGATCTGCCGCCGGTGTTCGAGGCGTTCTACACCGACGAGGCGGCCCGCACCTGTGGCAACTGCGGCGCGCTGCACCCGGGCAAAGGCTGATGGTGGCGGTACCCACGATCGACGTGCACTCCCATTACGTGCCGCGCGGCTGGCCGGACCTGGCGGTGGCCGCCGGCGGCGGCGAGGGCTGGCCGTGGGCGTCCTTCTGTCCCAGCCGGCGCGCCATCAACTGCTCGGCGGCGACGCGATGAACTTCCTCGGGCGGGTGACCAGCGGATCAAGCGGCTGAGTCGGGTTCCTGGTGCTGGGCCATCCAGGCCCGCAGCTCGGCCATCTCACCCCGATCCAGCACCACGTCCAGCAAACGCAGCGTGTCCTCCAGCGCCTCCAGCGGGATCGGCGTCTCGACCAGCCGACCGTCCGCGTGCTCCTCGGTGAGCGTGCCGCCGATCAGCTGCCGGCGCAGCCCCGGCTCCAGCCGGATGACGATGAGCTGGTGGGTGAACGGGGAGCCCGGGTGGGTGGATACGTAGTGGTGCGCCACCTGGTAGTCGATCGGCCGCTGCTCGTCTTCCTCGTCGAACAGGTGCTGGGGCTCCCAGCCCTGCTTGGTCTGCTTGGCCAGCGTCCACCGGCGGCCGTCCCGGGTGAGCCGGTGCTTCCAGCCAGCCTGGTCCACCACAACGCCGTCGCGCAGCGGCATCGCGGTGAGCAGGCCCGAGCCGAAGCCCACGTCGACCAGGTGGTCCACACCCTCGGCGCGGACCTTGAGCGACATGTGCGTGCGCGGCCCGGCGCGGTGCGGCTGCACCCGGGAGATCAGCCGGGTCACCTGGTAGCCGAGCTGCTGCGCGACGGCGGCGAACAGCAGGGCGTGCTCGAAGCAGTAGCCGCCCCGGCGGCGGCGCACCAGCTTGTCGGTGATCGCGTCCAGCCCGAGGCCGCGGTGGCTGCCGAGCAGCACGTCGACGTTCTCGAACGGGATGGTCCGCACGTGCGCCTCGTGCAGCGAGAAACAGCGCATCGGCGGTGGGCGCGACCCGGGGATGACCGAGGCGAGCCAAGTACTCATCCACGTCGACCAGCTCGACGTCCCATCCGCCGGCCAGGGGTGCGGTCCGTTCGATGCGGCTGCTCATGGCCTCCAGGTTGCTACCTAAACGGCGGTTGAGGTCAAGGGAGGGTGATCGTCCAACCCGGGTCCCGGCCGCTCAGTCCGAGGGTGCGGTGCAGCGGGGAGGAGTCCTCTGGCACCTCGACGGCCTCGGTGAACAGCCCCTCGCGGCCCGCTCCCCACTCCGGGCTGTTCGCCAGGGTGGTGAACTCCAGCGATGCCCGCGCGCTGGCCTCGTCACAGGAGAACGGCTGGCCGGTGGCCACCGCCAGGTCCCAACCGTGCAGCACCAGTTCATTGAGCGCGATCTTCCCGGCCAGTTCGGCGGGCAGCTCGACCCCGCCGGCGTCGGTGGTGCCCTCCCAGGCGGCCGGGTCCCGCCAGGCCTGGGCGAGGTCGGCCAGCTGGGTCTCGATCCGGGCCCGCCAGTCCCCGGTGACCAGCTCGCCAAGACTGCCCGCCGGGGCGTCGGTGGATCCCTGTTTCCGTGCCGCGTTCGCGAATGCGGCCGTCAGCCCGATGATGTGGCCGACCAGGTCCCGCACGGTGTACTCGGTGCACGGCGTCGCCCGGTCCAGATGGTCGTCCTCGACCCCTTTGACCAGCGTGCTGAGTTGGTCAGCGGCCGGCCCGAGGTTGAAAGTGGTGGTCATACCGAGGCCTCCCGAATCACGACGGTGTGAGCGGCCACCACAGTGGCACAGCTCACCCCCGCTCTCCAGAAGTTTGACCGACCAGGGCGATCCGCTGCGCCACCCGGTGGCGGTGCCGGAACTCGCTGGACGCCGCCCCGACTGGCCGGCACGGTGAGGGGGTGGTGGGGGACCGTGAGCAGTTGGTGGCCAGGGGTGAGCCGGCCCCGGTCGGGGCTGACTGGGTGGTGCGCCGGGCAACCGAGGCGGACGCCCGGGCCATCGGCGCGCTGCACGTGCGGGCCTGGCGGCACTCCTACCGGGGGATCGTGCCCGACCACATGCTGGCCGGTCTGGATTCGGTGCACTCGGCGAGTCGTTGGCGCGAGCACCTGCGGCTGCGGCGGTGGTCGGTCTTCCTGGCGGAGTCCCAGCGCGGCGGGCGAGCCGCGCTCGGTGCGTTCTGCGCGGTCGGGCCGGTGGACGAGCCGGGCGTGGATGATCGCGGCGGGCGCACCGGGGAGCTGTACGCGCTCTACGCCGACCCGAGAGCGCTCGGACGGGGCGCCGGGCCGGCCGTGCACGGGGCCGGTGTCGCGCACCTCGGCGCCGGCGGCTTCCACCAGCTGGTGCTCTGGGTGCTCACCAAGAATCCGCGAGCGCGGGCGTTCTACGCCAAGCAGGGCTGGCGCTGCGACGAGCTGACCGCGCGCGAGCGGCACCAGGGCCTGCCGCTGCCGGTGGTGCGCTACTCGCGGAGCGTGCGGCGCTGATCGCCGTCACACTTCGCCGGGCCGTCTCGTCCTCGAGGTGAACACGAACCTCAGGAGGACACGATGAGCCGCATTCCCGTTGTCCCGGCCGAGCGAGCCGGCGTGATCGGCCGGCTGGCGTACCGCTACGCCCGGCACCGCTACGGCGCGGTGCCCGAACCGCTGGCGGTGGTGCGGTGGCACCGCCGGATGTTCTGGGCCACGATCATCAGTGAGTTGGCGCACGAGCGCGCCGCGCGGGCGCTCCCGGAGACCCTCCGCGACCTTGCCTCGTACCGAACGGCGACCAACGTCGGCTGTTCGTGGTGCGTGGACTTCGGCACCATGCTGCAGCGCCACCGTGGCCTGGACATCGACCGGCTCCGCGACATCGACCAGTACCCGACCAGCCCACTGTTCACCCCGGACGAGCGGCTGGTGCTGGGGTACGCCGACGCGATGTGCGCCCGGCCGATGACGGTCACCGACGATCAGGTGGCGGAGCTGGTCGAGCGGTTCGGCCGGGACGGCACCCTTGAGCTGACCCACGCGATCGCGGTCGAGGATCAGCGGGCCACCTTCAACCATGCGCTCGGCCTGGTGGACCAGGGCTTCACCTCCGGCGAGGCCTGCCGAGTGCCCATGCCGGGGGCCGGGAACTAGAACACCGGCCGGCCGGCCCTGTCCAGCGCGGCCGCCAGCTTCGCCGGGTTGAGCACCGAGTAGATCGCCACGATCTGCCCGTCCCGGACGCTGAACACCGACACCTGCTCCGGGGCGCCGCCCCGCCCACCGGAGCGCCACCCCTGCTCGCCGTTGACCAGCACCGGCGCCCAGCCGGCCACCAGGTTCTCGCCGTAGCGCTGGGACAGCCCGATCAGCAGGCGGGCCACCTTGTCCGCGCCGTACACCTCGCGGCGGGCCGCCGGGGTCATTCCGCCACTGTCGTTGACCAGCACGGCATCCGGGTGCAGCAGGGCCACCAGCGACTGGGTGTCGCCCCGGCTGAGCGCGTCGGCCACCGCCGCGAGCAGGCGCATCTGCTCGGCGGCGGCGGCCCGGGGCGGCGGCTGCGCGGCGGCCACCGCGCGGCGGCCCCGGGAGGCGTGCTGGCGGGCGGTGGCCGCCGAGCAGCTGAGTACCTGGCCGATCTCCTCGAAGGTCAGCGCGAGCGCGTCGTGCAGCACGAACGCCACCCGCTGCGGCGGGGTGAGCTGGTCCAGCACGACCATCGCGGCCATGCGGACCTCCTCGTCGCGCACCAGCACGGCGAGCGGGTCGTCCTCATTGGCGGTAGACACCAGCGGTTCGGGCAGCCACGGGCCGACGTAGCTCTCCCGCCGCGCGCTCGCCGAGCGCAGCCGATCCAGGCAGAGCCGCCCGACCACGGTGGTCAGCCAGGCGCGTGGATCCTTGATCTCGGCCCGGTCGGCGTCGCTGAGCCGGTTCAACCGCAGCCAGGCGTCCTGCACCGCGTCCTCGGCATCGGCGAGGCTGCCGGACATCCGGTAGCCCACGCTGACCAGGTACGCGCGGTGCTCTTCGATGGCGGTTGCGATCGACACGCCGACGACGCTAGTGCCCCGGCGTGTCGCACCGGTGGCTGGGCAAGGTCAGCGCGCCGAACTTGCCCGCCGGAGCGGTGGGCGGGGCATGTGATGCGACGCATGGTGGGCCGGTCCCGTCTGACGCGGCTGCCCCACCGGTCACCCGCGGATTTCGCTGGGCCGCGGTTGACCGGCGACGATACGGTGCGCGGATGACCCCGATCGCCCGCCTGAGCGTGATCGCGCTCGACTGCCCGGACCCGGACTCGCTGGCCAGGTTCTACGCCGACATCACCGGCTGGCCGGTGGATCCCGACGACGAGGGCAAGGACTGGGTGGAGCTGGTCGCGGAGGGCGCGGTGACGATCGCCTTCCAGCGCGCGCCCGGATACCGGCCACCGCGTTGGCCGAGCGATGAACACCCCCAGCAGCTGCACATGGACTTCGACGTGCCCGATCTGGACGAGGGCGAGCGGCGGGTACTCGAGATCGGTGCCCGGAAGGCCGAGGTCCAGCCGGGTACCACGTTCCGGGTGTACCTCGACCCAGCCGGGCACCCGTTCTGCCTGGTGCTCGCGTCCTGACCGGCGCGGGCGGAGCCGTCGGGGTACCGGCATAGACTCGCCGCGTGGCAGGCCGGATCAGGGACGCGGACATCGCCCAGGTCCGCGACCGCGCTCGGATCGATGAGGTGGTCGGCGATTACGTGGCGCTGCGCCGCGCCGGCGCCGGCTCGCTGAAGGGGCTGTGCCCGTTCCACGACGAGAAGTCGCCGTCGTTCAACGTCCGCCCCACGCACGGCACGTTCCACTGCTTCGGCTGCGGCGAGGGCGGCAGCGTGATCGACTTCGTGATGAAGATCGAGCACCTGGGTTTCGTGGAGGCCGTGGAGCGGCTGGCCGACAAGGTGGGCGTGCGGCTCACCTACGTCGGCGGCGGATCCTCGGTGCAGCGGGAGAAGGGCACCCGCAGCCGGCTGCTGGAAGCGAACCGGCGGGCCGCCGAGTTCTACGCCGAGCGGCTGCGCACCCCCGAGGCCGCCCCGGCGATCCAGTTCCTCACCAGCCGGGGGTTCGACGCCAGCACGGCCGCGCATTTCGGCTGCGGCTTCGCCCCGTCGGAGTGGGACGGGCTGACCAAGCACCTGCTCGCCGCCGGCTTCACCCTCGACGAGCTGAACAAGGCGGGGTTGTCCAAGGACGGCAAGCGCGGCCCGATCGACCGGTTCCGCCGCCGGCTGCTGTGGCCGATCCGGGACCTCGGTGGGGAGGTGGTCGGCTTCGGCGCCCGCCGGATCTTCGACGACGACCCGATCGAGGCGAAGTACCTGAACACCAGCGACACCCCGGTCTACCGCAAGACGCACGTGCTGTTCGGGCTGGATCTGGCCAAGCGGGAGATCGCCCGGCGGCGCCAGGCGGTGGTGGTCGAGGGCTACACCGACGTGATGGCCATGCACCTGGCCGGCGTGCCGACGGCAGTCGCGTCCTCGGGAACCGCGTTCGGCGACGATCACATGCAGGTCCTGCGCCGGTTGTTGATGGACGACGACGCGTTCCGCGGCGAAGTGATCTTCACCTTCGACGGTGACGAAGCTGGTCAGAAAGCCGCGCTCAAGGCGTTCGAGGGGGACCAGACTTTCGCTGGCCAGACCTACATCGCGGTCGCGCCGGACGGGATGGATCCCTGCGACCTCCGGCTGGCCAAGGGTGACGCGGCGGTGCGTGACCTGGTCGCCCGGCGGATCCCGCTGTTCGAGTTCGCGATCAAGAGCATGCTGTCCGGCTTCGACCTGGACTCGGTCGACGGGCAGGTCGCCGCCCTGCAGAAGACGGTGCCGGTGGTCGCCCAGATCAGGGACAGGGCCAGCCGGGACGGCTACGCGACCAAGCTTTCGTGGTGGGTCGGCTGGCAGGACGTCGCGATGGTCGTCAGCCGGGTGCGGGGCAGCGCGGGCGTCAAGCCCGGCAAGCCGGCGCTCCGGCGCCCGGCCGAACCCCAGCAAAGCGCCGCGGCTCCGAACATCCCCGACATCCCCGTGCCGAGACGCGACGACCCACGGCTCACCGCGCAGCGTGAGGCGCTGAAGGCCGCGCTGCAGGAGCCGGCCATCGCCGGCCCGGAGTACGACGCGTTGCCCGCGGAAGCGTTCACACACCCGGCGTACGCGGCGGTGCACAAGGCCATCCTCACGGCCGGTGGCGCCGCTTCCGGGCTCACCGGACCGGCACTGATCGACGCCGCGACCCCGCATTGTCCACAGGGGACGGTACGGCGGGTGCTCAGCGAACTGGCAGTGGAATCGTTGCGCTCCAAGGGAGAAGCGGATTCCCGCTACATCGGCGGAGTCCTTGCGGCCGTGCAGGAGAACCTTGTTGGCAGGCAGATCCACGAGATCAAGTCGAAGCTGCAGCGGTCT
>DASWST010000153.1:0-2551 GCA_036402515.1 Pseudonocardia sp. | reverse complement strand
TCGACGGGTCCAGAACGGGTTCCGTATGACGAGTTCATCGGCCGTCAGTTGGACGGCAGGGCGCATCGCGCCGAACCACCAGAGTGCTGTGAGAACCACGAGCAGTGGCAATGGGTCCGTGAGCGGTAAGTCACTTGCTGCTGTCAACGGCACTCGAATTTTGACCAGCTGGCGGCAGCCGAAAATTGACCAGCCTCGGGTTCATGGTTCGTCGGTCGTGCCGGTGGGGACGCGGCCGAGGTTGCGGTCTTTGAGACGGTAGCTGTCGCCTTTGAGGGCGATCACTTCGGCGTGGTGGACAAGGCGGTCGATCATGGCGGCTGCGACCACGTCGTCGCCGAAGACTTCGCCCCACCGGCCGAACGGCTTGTTGCTGGTGACGATCAGGCTGGCGCGTTCGTAGCGGCTGGAGACGAGTTGGAAGAAGAGGTTGGCGGCTTCGGCTTCGAAGGGGATGTAGCCGACCTCGTCGACCACGAGCAGCGGGATGCGGCCGAGCTTGATCAGCTCGGCTTGTAGTCGGCCGGTGTGGTGGGCTTCGGCGAGTCGGGCGACCCATTCGGCGGCGGTGGCGAAGGCGACCCGGTGTCCGGCCTGGCAGGCCCGGATGGCCAGCCCGATCGCGAGGTGGGTCTTGCCGGTGCCGGGTGGTCCGAGGAAGACCACGTTGTCCTTGGCGGTGACGAAGTCGAGGGTGCCGAGGTGGGCGATGGTGTCGCGCTTGAGTGCGCGGGCGTGGTCGAAGTCGAACTCCTCCAGGGACTTGCGGGCGGGGAAGCGGGCGGCGCGGATGCGGCCCTCGCCGCCGTGGGTCTCGCGGGCGGCGACCTCGCGTTGCAGGCAGGCGACCAGGAACTCCTCGTGTGTCCAGGACTCCTTGCGGGCGCGTTCGGCCAGCCGGGGCACGGACTCGCGCAGGGTCGGTGCCTTGAGCGCTCGGGTCAGGAACGCCACCTCGGCGGCCATGTCCCGGCTGGTGGTGCTGGTCTTGACCGGCATCAGGCCACCCCGCCATCGATGCCGAGTGCGGCGTCGTAGTCGGCCAGCCGCCGCTGTTCGACCTGCGGTTCGGCGGGGTTGGGTGGGTCGGTGATGTGGCGGTGGACGAGCTCGAGCCGGTCACGGCGCATCGCCCGCGCCGCTGCGAGGTGCTCGGGGTCGGTGAGGGTCTGGTGTTTGGCCCAGATCCGCTGGTGGTTGGCCACCATCCGGCCGGCGCAGAACGCGCGCACCCGCGCCAGATCGGCGACCACCTCGATACGGCGGCCGATCGTCGCGGGGTGCACCGAGTAGTCGTTGCCGTCGAGCCGGACGTAGTGATCGCGTGGCAGCCGCAGGGTGTGCCGCCAGCCAACCACCGGAGGCACCGGCGGCAACGCCAGCATTGCCTGCTTGTCGGCCTCGACCCGCGCGGCCGGCGCGCAGCCCAGGCTGCGGTGATGCCGGGCGTTCGCGCGCTTCAGCCACCCCCGCAGCTGGTCGTTGAAGTCCGTCGGCGAGGTGAACGTCCGGCCAGGCAGGAACGAGCGCTCCAGATAGTCGTGCAGCCGCTCCACCAGCCCCTTGGCCTCCGGATCGGCCGGCCGGCAAACCACTACCTTCGCCGCCAGCGTCCCCCGGAACCCCTGACACTCGACCGTCAGCTCGCTGCGCCGGCCGCGCCACCGCCCGATCGCGCCCTCACCGTCCCAGACGAGCACCCGCGGCACCGCACCCAACGCCTCGATCAGCTGCCACCAGCCGGCGAACAGATCCTCGGCCCGCCGGGTCGGGATCAGCACCGCCGAGTCCCAGCGGGCATAGCCGGTCACCATCGTCAGCACCGGCAACTGCTTCGCGGTCCGGGTCTGACCGAACCCTACCGGCAGCTCGATGTCGGGGAACCAGAAGTCGCACTGCGCGATCTCACCCGCCACATAGCTTGTCCGCGACGCGGGATCCGGCGGCAGATACACCGGCCGCAACTCGGCCACCCGGCCACTCAACGTCCGAATCGAGTACGGCCAGCCGATCCGCTCCGCGATCACCGTCGCCGGCATCGTCGGAAACGCCAGCAGCAACTCACGGATCCGATCCTCGTACGCGTCGACGACCGACCCCGCCGGCCGCCGCTGATACCGCGGCGGACCGTCGCTGGCCAGCGCCGTCTTCACCGTGTTCCTCGAAATTCCCAACACCCGCGCAATCTGCGAGATCGACACACCCTCCGACCGGCACAGCCGCCGGATCTCGGCCCAGTCCTCCACGTCCAACACCTGCTTCCTCCCCGGCTCGGTTCAAGCCAGGATCTCGGGAAGCTGGTCAATTTTCAGTTGCCGTCCGCTGGTCAGTATTCAGCTGCCGCCGACAAGGCGAAGTACACGCGAGCCAGAGGGCGGCCTCGTGACCAGCGCCGCAGCCCGCGCCCCGCGCCTGGCGCCCGCCGGCTGCCCGCGCGAACCCGATCTCTTGGGGGTTCTCCCCTAAGAGTGTGGGTTGCCCCCTCAGAATTTGGGGTGGCAACCCACACTCTGAGGGGAGAACTGTCGGCGGCAGCTGAATACTGACCAGC
>DASWST010000152.1:0-108324 GCA_036402515.1 Pseudonocardia sp. | reverse complement strand
CGAATACCAAGACGCCGTCATCGCCCGACCCATCCTCAAACAACTCGCCGCCACCGCCCACAACAACGGACACAGCGCCTTCACCTACGGCCTGCTCTACGCCATCGAACACAACCGCATGCAACACGTCCTCACCCAACTACCCAACCGCCTCCAACACCTGCGCGACGACAAAACCCTCGCCTGGCTCACCCCCACACAACACAACCTCCCCACCATCCCCAGACACGAATGGACGCCAGCGGGCGAACCTCCACCGGAGTTCCAGGCAACCTCAATCGCGGGATGACCTGGCTACCTCGGCGCCGGTGAAATGGGAGTGCAAGGGGCGTGCAAGGCCCGCCCGAGATCATCGGGGTTCACGTCCACGAGGGTCCTGGGGGCCAGCCCGTGCCGATCAACCGCACCGTAGGGCGCCACAGTCGGCGGTCGGTCCGGGCTGTCGGCCTGGCCGTCGCCGCGCTGGCGCTGACCTCGGCGTGTGCCATCCCGGCGGGACCCACCGAGCCCGGGCCCGTGCTGTCGGTGCCGTCGGACAGCACCGGGCCCGCCGCTCCGATCGCGCCGGGCCCGGCGCCCACCACGGTCGGCGGCGGTCTGGTCGCGGACTCGGTGTCCTCGGCGTTGCCGATCCAGGCGCGGGACGTGCGGCTGGTCCGGAGCGGAGGCGCTGACCTGGCATTGCAGTTCGAGTTCGCGAACGACAGCGCCGACACCATTGCGCCGTCGGACATGGGCCTCGATCCGCGCACCCACGTGATCGCGACGCTCGTCGACCTGCCCCGCGGCACCGGGTACGCGCCTGCCCCTGGGGTGGGGGTGGCGCGCATCGAGAACGCGTTTCCGGAGCATGCCCGGGCGAGCACCTCCTCGGTCGAGGGGATACCACCAGGCGGCAATGCCATGGTGACCATCGTGTTTCCCGCGCCGCCCGAGGAGACCCTTTCGATGCTCGTGACGATGGACGGGTTCCTGCCGGTGGAGGCGCCGGTGCAGCCGAGTGGATCACCGGCGCTGAAGGACGACCCGGTGCTGCACGGCGGCAGCAGGGTCGACCCCGCCGACCTCCAGGTGGGTCCGGTGATCTGCCAATCCGGCCCGGACTCCGCGGCGACCTCGTCGACTCCGACCAGGCTCCGGCTGCCCAGCGACGTGTTGTTCGCCTTCGGCAGCGCCGCGCTCTCACCTGCCGCCGCATCGGCGATCGAGACGCTGAGCAAGCAGGTGACTGCCACCTCCGGCTCGATCCTCATCGAGGGCCACACCGACTCGATCGGCGACGATGCCTCCAACCAGCGCCTCTCTGAGCAGCGCGCGACCTCGGTGCGCGACGCGGTGGCCGTGCGCCTGGGCTCCGGCTTCCAGTACCGCACGGCTGGCTTCGGCGAGACCAGGCCGGTTGCTCCGAACACTCATCCGGACGGCAGTGATAACCCCGATGGCCGCGGCGCGAACCGCAGGGTGGAGCTGACGGTCGAGACCACCACCGAGGCCGCGCGGGCGGTTCCGGCGGTAGCGCGAGAGCCGGCCAACACGACATTGCTCGGCTCGGGCCTGGTGCCGACGGTGCCCGATGTGCGGGTCCGTGGCGGACTCGCGCTGGCTCAGGTGGCGCTGCGCAACACCAGCGACCAGGAGCGGGCGTTGGGTTACCTGAACGATGGTGCCAGAATCGGTGTCCGTCCCGACTATGGCGGCGAGCTGAGCCTCACCGACGGCACCGGGGCACGCTACGCGCCCTGCGCCTTCGGCCCGGCCTGGTGGGACCTGGTCGCCACCGGCTCGCCCAGCTTCACCCACTTCGGCAGTGACAAGGTGCCTCCGGGAGCGACCGTGGTGATGTGGGCGCTGTTCACCGCCCCGCCGGCGGAACGCCAGAGCATCCAGGTCGGCGTCGGCGGGCTCAACGCCACACTGCCCGCCCAGCTAGCGCGGTGAGTCGCCTAACCTCCGACGTCGCGCACCGGGCGGCCGGTCACACCGGCCGCCGGCGGCGCGCCGGTGTCGCTCCGGACACGCTCTAGTGACCGTGGCTGAGCCGATGCGCCATGATCGGTCGATGAGCGCACACCCCGCCCCTCGTACGGTCGCCGTGGTCGGCGCGGGCATGGTCGGCCTGTGCACCGCGTGGTTCCTGCAGGAGCACGGGGTGGAGGTCGTGGTGGTGGACCGGCGCGCGGTGGCGGCCGGGGCCAGCTGGGGCAACGCCGGCTGGGTCACCCCGACGATGGCCACCCCGCTGCCTGATCCCGCCGTGCTCCGCACCGGGATCCGGAGCCTGCTGGATCGCCAGTCGGCCATCTACCTGCCGCGCTCGACCATCGCCCACGAGTGGCGGTTCCTGCTCCGGTTCATCGGAAGCTGTACGCACCCGGCGTGGCAGCGCAGCATGGCGGCGCTGCGGCCGCTGCAGGATGCGGCGGGGGATACCTTCGAGCAGCTCGCCGGCACCGCCGACGACCTGGTGGTGAACAGCCGGGATGTGCTCTGCGGGTTCGAGAGCGACGAGCAAGCCGATGGCCTGCTGGCGGAGCTGCGGGCGGTGGCCGGGACCGGGCTGCCGGTGGACATGGACCTGCTCACCGGGGCACAGGTGCGCGCCGCCGAACCGGCGATGTCCGAGCGGGTCAGCGTCGGCCTGCGGCTGGGCGGGCAGCGCTACATCGACCCGCCCCGGTTCTGCGCCGCACTGGCCGAGCAGGTCAGCACGCGAGGCGGCAAGCTCTTGCTCGGCTCGGCGGTTGTCTCGGTCACCGAGGACGGCGGCCGGCCGGCGCTGGCCTTCGAGGACGGGCACAGCGAACGGTTCGACGCGGTGGTGCTGGCCACCGGGGCCTGGCTGCCCCGGCTGGGCCGGGCGCACGGGGTCCGGGCGCAGCTGGTGGCTGGGCGCGGCTACAGCTTCAGCGTGCGCACCGAACGGATGCCCGGTGGGCCCACCTACTTCCCGGCCGCGAAGGCGGCGTGCACTCCCTTGGCCGACCGGCTGCGGATCACCGGAACGATGGAGTTCGGCGACGTCGAAGCCCCGCTGGACATGCGCCGGATCGACACGGTCGAGCGCAAGGTGCGGCCGCTGCTCGCCGGCGTGGACTGGAGCTCACGCTCGGACGAATGGGTGGGCGGCCGACCGGTGACCGCCGACGGCCGGCCGCTGCTCGGCGCGAGCGGCAGCCCCGGGGTCTATATCGCCGGCGGCCACGGCATGTGGGGCATCACCTTCGGTCCGCTGTCCGGGAAGCTGGTCGCCGAGCAGATCGTCAGCGGCGTGCGGCCCGAGGCACTGGCCCCGTTCGACCCGCTGCGCCGCTAGCCCGGGATCGCGGGTCAGGTGACGTCGAAGGTCTGGTGCAGTTGGAAGTGCGCCGGGTCCAGCAGGCTCTCCACGTGCTCGGCCAGCTCACCGGTCGCGGTCCAGTTGGTTCGGCGGACGGCCAGGAGCCAGTCGTCCCGGTCCCGGCCCATCGCCTCGGCCTCCTGGTCGGTCGGCCGGCGCGCGGAGACCCACTGCTCGCTGCGCGCGGTGATCAGCCCGGCGGCGGTGAGCGTCCGGGTGAGCGACCCGTCGACCAGGCCACGCTCGGGGATGACGGCGGTCTCGGCGGTGAGCGGGATGCGACTGCACTCGTAGGAGACGGCTCGGCCGGAGCGCCGGGTGCGCACCCGGTCGACCGCGACGAACTCCGCGCCGTCCACCCCGAGCCGCTTGGCCAGTGCCAGGTCGTGGATCCGGGCGCACCGGGCCACCGTCACGCTGAGCTGGGCCCCGCTGTCCCGTAGCGCGCGCGCCCAGCCGTGCCGGGCGTCGAGCAGCTGCCCGTCGAAGGTGACGAAGGAGCCCTTCCCGGACCGGGTGGTGATCAGCCCGGCGTCGCCCAGCTCGGACAGCGCCGCGCGCACGGTGTTGCGGCTGACCGCGAACCGTTCGGCCAGCGCGCTCTCCCCGGGTAGCCGCTCGCCGTAGCTGAGCCGGCCGCGCCGGATCTCCCGCTCCAGCGCCTCGGCGACCCGCTTGTGCTTGAGCTGGGCCACCCGTCGCTGGGCCGCCCGCCCGGACAGCGGCCCGGGCGGGATCCGCCGCGAGGTGGTCATCGCGCCGCCTCGGCGAGCACGTCGGCCACCGTGACGATCTCCAGGAACGGTTGGTACAGCGCCATGGTGGCCAGCGCCCGCTGATGGTCGGCCTCGCTCAGCCCGGCGCAGGCGTCCGCGACGACCCGGACATGCGCCCCGGCGTCGGCGGCGGCCAGCGCGGTGGACAGCACACAGCAGTCGGTGGACACGCCGGTGAGCACCAGCTCGGTGCCGCCCTCGGTGGCCTCGGCCAACCCGGCGCCCCACTTGCTGAACGTGGTCCCGCTGATCACCGGGTGCCCGTCGCCGGCCAGCTCGGGGACCAGGTCGTAGTCGGGGTCGTCCGGCCCGACCAGGGCGAACGGCCACTCCTTGTAGTAGTCGACCCAGGCGCCGGCGGGCTGCTCCGGTGCGACGAACCGGGTGTGCACGACCCGCTCACCGAATGCCGGGAGCAGCCGGGTGATCCCGGCGGCCGCGTCGGCGAACCCCGGGGTGGCCCACGGGCTGTCCGGCCGCGCGAAGATCACCTGCATGTCGACGACCACCAGCCACAGCGAGCTGATGGACGGGGTCATGCCGGGCTCCCGCTTGGGGCATCCACCGGAAGTGCCTCCTGCGCGCGCACCGTGGACCGGGCGAACACCCAGGTCCCGACGAAACCGATCAGCAGCGCGGCCAGCACGCCCAGGTTGGCCCCCGCCCACGATCCGCCCCGGCCACCCAGCCCGACCGCGCCGAGCAGGTAGCCCTGCCAGCCCAGCCAGGACGCGTAGCTGTTGGTGACCAGGCCCCAGCCGACCACCGTGCCGACGCCGATCAGCCCGATGGGCAGCCAGCGCACGTTGCCGTACCGGCCGCGGGGGTCATACAGGTCGGCCTCGGCGTAATCGGCGCGGCGCAGCAGCACGTCGGCCACGAAGATCCCGCACCAGGCCGCGATCGGCACCCCGAGGGTGATCAGGAAACCCTGGAACGGCCCGAGGAAGTCATTGGCCAGGAACACCACGTAGATCGCGCCGGCGGTCATCAGCACGCCGTCGATGCCGGCCGCCATCCAGCGGGGTGCGCGCAGCCCTGCGCTCAGCAGGGCCAGCCCGGAGGAGTAGATGTCCAGCACCGCCCCGCCGACCATGCCGAGCACCGCGACCAGCGCGAACGGCACCAGGTACCAGGTGGGCAGCAGCGTGGTGAGCGCGCCGACCGGGTCCGCCGCGAGCGCCGAGCTCAGCTCGGTGGACGATCCGGCCAGCAGCGCGCCGAAGACCAGCAGGACCACCGGGCCGATCGACGAGCCGAACACCGTCCAACCGACGACCCCGCCGCTGCGCGCCGACCGGGGCAGGTAGCGGGAGTAGTCGGCGGCGGCGTTGACCCAGCCGAGCCCGTAGCCGGTCATCATGAAGACCAGTCCGCCGATCACCGCGGGTGCCGAGCCGCTGGGCAGAGCGGCCACCGAGGCGAGGTGCACGTGGCCGAGGACCAGCAGGATGTAGAGCGCGGTGAGCACCGCGGTGACCACAGTTATGATCATCTGCAGCCGCATGATCAGGGTGAACCCGACCACTCCGGCGAGCACGATCAGCCCGGCCACCACGACCAGCGCGATCAGCTTGGCGGACGTGCCGCCCTCCCAACCCAGGCGGGTCAACACACTCGAGGTGGCCAGCACCGCGAGCGCGGTGAGCACGGTCTCCCAGCCCACGGTGAGCAGCCAGGACAGCACCGAGGGCAGCCGGTTGCCGGAGACCCCGAAGATCGCCCTGGACAGCACCATGGTGGGGGCGGAACCGCGCTTGCCGGCCAGCGAGATGATCCCGCAGAGCAGGAACGACAGCACGATCCCGACGCAGCCGACCAGCACCGCCTGCCAGAACGAGACGCCGAAGCCGAGCAGGAACGAGCCGTAGCTGAGCCCGAACACCGAGACGTTGGCGCCGAACCATGGCCAGAACAGCCCGCGCGGCCGACCGGTGCGCTCGTCCGCGCCGATCGTATTCAGCCCGTTGGTCTCCACGCTCAAGGTGGACTTCGGGCCGGTCGGGGCAGTCGAGCCGCTGGGCGACGGTGAGGTGGAGGTCATACCGGCTCCTGCCCTGTACCTGTTCAGACCTGTATAAATTAGGGAGCTCGCCCGGCACTGTCAATGGGCTTGACCAGGACAAAAAGAGCCTCTCGACAAGTGCTCAGCCTTCGAACTATCGTGGCCGCACGCTGTACGCGGCGATTGAGGAGCGGCAATGACCGTGGCGGATACCAGGGACCGTGCCCTCGGCGCGCTGTCCGGCCTGGCCCTGGGTGACGCGCTGGGCATGCCCACCCAGTCCATGTCCCGGGAGGCGATCGCCCAGCGCTACGGGCGGATCGGCGCGCTGCTCCCCGGCGCGCCGGACCAGCCGATCGCGCCGAACCGGCCGGCCGGCTCGATCACCGACGACACCGAGCAGGCGCTGCTGCTGGCCCAATTGCTCATTGACGGCGCCGGGAGGGTGGATGCCCTGGTGTTCGCCGAGGCGCTGGAGCGCTGGGAGGCGGACATGGTCCGGCGCGGCTCGGCGGACCTGCTCGGCCCGTCCACCAAGCGGGCCCTCCAACGGCTGCACGCTGGGGAATCGCCCGACCAGGCCGGGCGGGACGGCACCACGAACGGCGCGGCCATGCGGATCACCCCGGTCGGCATCGCGGTGCCGGCCACCGACCTGCACCGGCTGCTGTCCCTGGTCGTGCAGGCCAGCCAGGTCACCCACAACACCGGACGGGGCATCGCCGCCGCGGCGGCGATGGCGGCCGCCGTGTCGGCCGGCGTGGACGGCGCCTCGCTGTCCGACGCGCTGGACGCGGGGGAGCGAGCCGCCGAGGCGGGCGCGCGCCGTGGGCACTGGGTGGCCGGCGGGTCCATCGCGGCGCGGATCCGCTGGGCGCGCGGCTGGGTACGCGGGATGACGCCGGCGACCTTGGCGGACGCGGTAGCCGAGGTGATCGGCACATCGGTGGCCGCGCAGGAGTCGGTGGTCGCCGCCTTCGCGCTGGCCGAGGCGCTCGGTGGCGACCCGGCCGAAGCCCTGCGCACCGCCGCGGCACTGGGCGGCGACACCGACACGGTGGCCGCCATGTGCGGCGCGATCCTGGGTGCCGCGCACGGGAAGTCCGCGCTGCCGGCCGACCTGCTGGACACCGTCCGCCGGGTCAACCACCTGGACCTGGAACCAGTCGTCGACGGGCTGCTCAAGCTCCGCACCACCTGAGGAGGGCACGATGGCCACCAGCACCGACTCCGAGGTCACCGGGCGATCGAGCGGGGCACTGGAGACCCGAGGCATCGAGCCGGTTCCCCTCGACGAGCGCACCGGGCGGCCCAGCCAGCTGTTCTGGGTCTGGTTCGCCGCCAACATCAGCATCCTCGGGTTGCCGCTGGGCGCCACTTTGGTCGCCGTGCAGGGGCTCACCGTGTGGCAGGCGGTGCTGGTCGCCGCGGTCGGCTCGGTGGGTTCGTTCGCCATCGTCGGCGCGGTGTCCATCGCCGGGCGGCGCGGCGGGGCACCCGGGCTCACCCTGTCCCGCGCGGTGTTCGGCGCGCGCGGCAACATCGGCCCCACCGCGGTGTCGCTGATCTCCCGGCTGGGCTGGGAAACGGTGAACACCACGACGGCCGCGTTCGCGCTGCTCTCCCTGGCCACCATCCTGTTCGGCACCAGCCCGGTGGCCAAGCAGCACCCGGTGCTGACCGTGGTGTGCATCGCGGTGTTCGAGCTGTGCACCGTGCTGGTGTCCGGGCTGGGGCACGCCGTGCTGGTCGCCGTGCAGCGCTGGGCAACCTGGGTGTTCGGCCTGCTCAACCTGATCGTCGGCGGCTTCCTGATCGCCACCATCTCCTGGGCCGCGGTGGCTTCGGCGCGGCCGGCGCCGGTGGGCGCGATGCTGGCCGGGGTGGGGGTGATCGCTGCGGGCACCGGGATCGGCTGGGCCAACGCGTCCGCGGACATAGCCCGCTACCAGGCCCGCGGCGTCCGGGCCGGCGCCCTAGTGCTCTCCGCCGCCGCCGGCGCCGGCATCCCGCTGGTGCTGCTGATCTCCCTGGGCAGCATGCTCGCCGCCGGCGACCCGACGCTGGCCGCCGCCGGCGACCCGGTGGCCGCGATCCGGGCGATGCTGCCCAGTTGGATGGCCGTGCCATACCTGCTGGCCGCATTCGGTGGGCTGCTGCTGTCCAACCACCTGTCGGTCTACTCCGCCGGGCTCACCACGCTGACCCTGGGGCTTCGCATGCCCCGGGTGTACGCGGTGGTGGTGGATGTGGTGGTGACGTTCCTCGGCTCGATCTACTTCATCCTGGTGGCGGACGGCTTCTACACCCCGTTCATCGCGTTCATCAGCATGCTGGCGGTGCCGATCACCGCCTGGGTGGGCGTGTTCAGCTGCGACATGCTGCGCCGCCGGGATTACGACCCGGTCGCCCTGATGGACACCGGGCGGACCAGCGGGTACTGGTACCTGGCCGGCATCCGGCCGGCGGCGGTGATCGCCTGGGCGGTGGCGATCGTGGTGGGCTACCTGTTCACCACCGCCGGCCCGTCCGACGGCGCCTGGTTCACCGGCTCGCTGGCCGACACCTGGCTGGGCCGCAACGGGCTGGGCTGGGTGATCACCTTCGTCATCGCGTTCGGCGGCTACGCGGCGCTGGGCGGGACCCGTTCGGCGGCGGTCGCGGGATCGACGGCGGCGCCGAAGTGACCGGTCGGCTGGTGCACACCGGGCAGGTGCTGCTGGACCTGGTGATGCGGGTACCCGCGCCGCCGCCGGTGGGCGGTGACGTGTTCGCCTCGGCGAGCAGCCTGCAACCCGGCGGCGGGTTCAACGTGATGGCCGCGGCGGCGCGCGCCGGGGCTCGGGTGCTCTACGCCGGCGGCCACGGCGAGGGTGAGCTGGGCGACGCGGTACGGGCCGCGCTGGCCGCCGAGGGCATCGAGGTCGCCTTCCGCGCATCGCGCGGCCGGGACACCGGCGTGTCCGTGGCCATGGTTGACGACTCGGGCGAGCGCACCTTCGTCACCGCCCCCGGCGCGGAGTCGGAGCTGGACCCGGCGGAATTGGCCGGGGTCGCGGTCACCGGTGCCGACATCGTCTACCTGAGCGGGTACAGCTTGGTGGTCAAGGAGAAGCGGGACGCGTTGCTGGACTGGCTGGACCTGGTGAGCGCTGCGGCCGGGGCCGGGGCCGGGCCGACGGTGCTGGCCGACCCGGGGCCGCTGGTCGCCGACATCGCCCCGGAGTCGTGGGCCCGGCTGATCGCCCGGGTGGACGTGTTGAGCTGCAACACCAGGGAGGCCCGGCTGCTGTCCGCCGTGCCGGACCCGGGCGCGGCGGCGGCCGAACTGGCCAAGCGGGTCCGGCCGGGCGCCGCGGTACTGGTCAGGGACGGCGCGGCCGGCTGCTGGCTGGCTCGGGCTGGCGCCGGCGAGGAGCTCATTCCCGGGCTACCGGTGACCGTGGTGGACAGCAACGGCGCCGGCGATGCGCACAGCGGGGTGCTCGCCGCGGAGCTGCTGCGCGGGATGGATCTGCGCGGCGCCGTGGTCCGGGCCAACGCCGCCGCCGCACTGGCGGTCACCCGGCCAGGCCCGGCCACCGCCCCCACCCGCGCGGAGGTCGATGCCCTGCTCGCCGCACAGTCGCCCGCTGACTCGGCTGGCTCCGTGGCGCCCTGACCGGCTCCCGCCCTAGACCGGGAGCGACTTCGCCGCGCCGAGCAGGATCTCGGTGAGCTCGTCGAAGGCGTCGGCGATGATGTTGTGCCCAACCGGCAGGCTGTGCGTCACCCACTCCGGGTCGGCGGCGAGCCGCTGATAGAGGCCGGTGAACGGGGTGCCGGACCAACCTGACAGGTAGATGAACTCGCGCGTGGGTATCTGCCGCCAGGCCCCGGTCAGCCGGATCGCCTGGACCACTGAGGCCAGCGGGTGCGCGGTCGCCTGGCGGTCGAGCATGGGCGGCGGCGCCACGGAGAAGCCGTCCGCCCGGGCGCTGTCGAGGAACAGCTGCCGGAACCTTGCACCGGCCAGGTCCGAGCAGGACTCGCCGTCTTCGGGCACGTAGGCGTCGCTGTATACCAGCGCGCCCACTCGTTCCGGCGCCCGGTCGGCCACCCCGCTGACCACCATGCCGCCGTAGCTGTGCCCACAGAGCACCACACCCGACAGCCGCTCCTGCTCGAGCAGTTGAAGCACATCCTGGATGTGCGTGTCCAGGTTGACCGAGGGCGCGGCCAGGTGGCTGCGCTCGCCCACTCCGGTCAGGGTCACCGGGAAGGCCTGGTGACCCAGCTCGCGCAGCCGCCGGGCCAGCGGCTCGAACCACCAGCCGCCGTGCCACCCTCCTGGAACCAGGACGAACGTCGCCACCTGACCACCTCCAGCCGGACACGAGACACTAGACGAGGCCTCCGACAGGACCTGATCAGCCGGCCGGTCGGATATTGAGGTTGAACCGGAACAGGTTGTGGGGGTCGACGGCGGCCTTGAGCTTGGCCAGCCGGGGGAGGTCCGCGGGCCGGTAGCAGTCCCGAACCTGCTCGGGGCCGCCCTGCTCGCCGAACACGAAGTTGGGTGAGCGGCCGAGTGTCCACTCCCGCAGCGCGCCGGTGAGCCGGGTGGGCGCCGCGTGTGCCGGGCTCGGAGCAGGCCCGTCCACCACCGCGAGCACCCGCAGCAGGAATGCCGCGTCCCGGTGCGCCACCGCGTTGGGCACCGAGGGCGGCCGGGCGAGCGCGCCGCCGAGGTGGTTGAGCTGCACCACGCAGGGCACCGGGGAGTCGGGCCCGACCAGGTCGAGCGTGGTATCCAAGGCCGACTTGGGGAGCTCGCGCAGCATCGCGTTGGTGCCGTAGTAGCCGTGCGGCTGGGCGGGATCCCGATAGATCGACGGCGACTCGGTGAACGGCAGCTCCTCCAGGCTGTCAATCAGCCGGGGCCCGACCGCCCGCAGCGGTTCGACCAGCTGCTCTCCGATGGCCACCGAGCCGGTGTAGGCGATCCGCACGTGCGCCACGTACCGGCCGCGCAGCGGTTCGGGAACCATCGGCAGATCCGGGTAGGGGATCAGGCCGACGCTCGAGGTGAGCTCCTCGGGCACTGAGGCGGTCCACTCCCGGTAGGCAGCCAGCACGGCCGGGACCTGATCGGTGTCGAAGTACAGCCCGCCGCCGTAGAGCCGGCGCACCGGGAACAGGCCGATCTCCATGCCGCTGACCACGCCGAAGTTGCCGCCCGCGCCGCGCACCGCCCAGAACAGCTCAGCATCGGACTCCGGGGTGAGCTGACGCAGCGGACCGTCCGCGCCGACCAACTCCACCGCGCGGACATGATCGGCGGCGTAGCCGTACTCGCGGGACAGCACTCCCAGCCCGCCGCCGAGGGTGTACCCGATCGCGCCCACGTCCGGCGAGGAGCCGCTGAGCGGGGCCAGGCCGTGCCGGGCGGCCTCCTCGACCACCTGGCCCCACCGGGTGCCGGCGGCGATCCACGCGGTACGGGCGGCGGGGTCGACCCGGACGTCGGCCATCGCGCTGGTGTCCACCATGACGCCACCTTCGGCGGCCACCGTCAGCCCGTGGCCGGTGGCCTGCACGGCCACCGCCAGCTCGAGCGCCGCTGCATATCGAACGGCGGCGCGCACGTCCTCCGTGCCGGCGGCCCGCACGATCACCGAAGGGCGGTGCCGGTATGCGGTCTGAAACCCGCCGAGGGCATGGTCGAACTCGGCGTCGCCCGGCCGCAGCACCGTGCCCTTCGTCTGTTCGGCCAGCTTGTCGAGTGTGTTGGTTATCGCCATGACCGCAGGCTAGGGCCCCTTTAGGACATATATTGTCCGCTTTATGTGGTTATCTGCTCGACGTGAGTACGGACATGCCCGGTCGGATGCTGCGCCTGCTTTCGCTGCTGGAGGGCCGCCGCGAGTGGTCCGGTGCGGAGCTGGCCGAGCGGCTCGGCGTCACCGACCGCACGGTGCGCCGGGATATCGACCGGCTCCGCGAGCTGGGCTACCCGGTGGTCGGCACCACCGGCGTGGCCGGCGGATACCGGCTGGCCTCCGGGCGCAACCTGCCGCCGCTTTTGCTCGACGACGATGACGCGGTGGCCATCGCGGTCGGGCTGCGCACGGCGGCCAGCGCCAGCGTGGCCGGCATCGAGGACACGGCGGTGCGCGCCCTGGCCAAGCTCGAGCAGGTGCTGCCGCCCCGGCTGCGGGAACGGGTGGCCTCGGTCAGCGAGGCCACCGCCGGCGTGCCCTACCGCGGCGGGCCTCCGGTGGACGCCGGGCTGCTGGCCGCGCTCGCCGCCGCCTGTCGGGACCATGAGCTGGTGGTCTTCCAGTACCGGGATCGCAGCGGTGCGGCCAGCTCGCGGCGGGTGGAGCCGTACCATCTGGTCGCCGCGTACGGCCGGTGGTACCTGATCGGCTACGACCTGCACCGGGATGACTGGCGCACGTTCCGGCTGGACCGACTCGCCGAGCCGTTCCCGGTCCGCCACCGGTTCCGCCCGCGCGCCCTGCCGGCCGAGGACCCGGCGGCGTTCCTGGCCAGGTCCATCACCGCGGCGCCGTACCGCTACCTGGCCACCGCCACGGTGGCCGCTCCGGCCGACGCGGTCCGGGCCCGGTTGATCCTGCCGCTGCCCGGCAAGGTGGTGCCGCGCGCCGAGGGCGGCTGCACGGTGGCGCTGGGCGCGGACCTGCCGAAGCTGGTCGTCCACGATGTGGTCTCGCTGGTGATCGGCGACGGCGGTGCGTCGGTCGGGGGCGGTGGGGATGCCGGTGGGGATGCCGAGGATGACGCCGGGAATGGCGCCGGGGCGGTGGATGAGGACATCAGCCTGGACGCTCCGGACGAGCTGCTCGACCTGCTGGACGCGGTGGCCCGGCGGCTCCTGGTTCTGACCCGCCGCGCCCGGGGGTCAGCCGACCCACTTCGGCCCCAGCAGGTCAGTGGGTCCAGCGCAGCACGTCCTCCAGGACGTCGATGAGTTCGCTCTTCGGCTGCGGCAGAACGGGGGACAGGCGCTCGGGCCGAGCGAGACGTTCCACCGGGCGGCCCAGGTCATGGCGCCCACCGTCGCGCCAGCGATCCACCTCGCCCCGGCGGGCCCTGAGCTCGTCGCGGCGTGCTCGGTGCTGTTCCCGGCGAGCGCGCAGCTCGTCGTGGCGGACGCTCAGCGCGGTCGGCGTGCGTGGCCCGGCCGGCACCGGGGGAAACCCGCCGGTTCCGCCGCGCGGGGCCGGCAGGGCAGCGCCCGGGGCTCGGCCGGACGGCATGCCGTAGGGCTGGAGGATCGCGCTGGGATGGATGCCGGGTGGCGCCGAGGGCGAGCGGGGCGGCGGCAGCGGGGCCGACCCAGCCGGGCGCAGCGGGGGTGGTGGCGCGGACCTCGCGGGCGGTGGCGCCGCCCGTGCGGCGGGGCCGATCGCGCCCCGCACCGGGGGCGGCGCGGCGATGGGCGGGGCCGGCCAGTGGGCCGCCTGCGCGGGCAGCGCGCCGGGACGGACCTGTCTTGGTGGACCGCCCCAGCTTGCCCCGCCCGGGCACGGGCCGTAGCGCCGGTCGACCTCGCTCGCCAGGCGATAGAGCTCGCAGGGCCACTGCGCTCCGTGGCAGTCGCGGCAGTGGCCGGTGCTGTCCGCGATGTGCTCGGTCTGGATGCGGCGACGCAGGTCGGGCATACGGGCCAACATCTCAACCATCAGCATCGTGAGCGTCGACCTTTCGTGCGAGCCTGCGGAGCAATGCGACGCATTGTGCTCACGCGCGATTTCGGCCCGCTCGGCGGGTTGACCCTGTTCAGCCCCACATCCAGCGGAAACGTCAGGGATGCCTGTTGTCAACCGGTGGGACTGGTGTTATTTCACTCAGTAGTGGAGCAGCCTATGTACGCATAGTGACGCTGTGCTTACTCTCAGCAAAGCATGACTCTCCCCGCCCCGGGGCCATTGATCGACACCGGGGACGGGTCGGAGGTGCTGGGTTACCTGTTCTTGTTGGCCAGCTCGGCGAGCTCGTCCAACTCGGCGAGCGTCTCCGACTCGGGCCGGGTGCGCAGCAGTAGGGTCACCCGCTCCACGCCGCCCTCGGCGAACCCGTCCAGCGCGGCCTGGTCCCGGCCCGCGCCGAAGATGGTGAACGGCACGTCGCGGCCCTGGTCGGCCAGCCACTGGCGAACCCGGTTGAGCTCGGCGGCGGTGGTCTGCGCGCGGGGCAGCCAGCCGTCGCCGTACTTGGCCAACCGGTCCAGTGCGGCCGGGCTCTCCCCACCGATGTAGATCGGCAGATGCGGGCGCTGTACCGGCTTCGGCCAGGCGAAGATCGGGTCGAAGTTCACGTACTTGCCGTGGAACTCGGCCTGCTCCTTGGTCCAGATCTCCTTCAGCGCGGCCAGCTGCTCGGCCATCTTGGCGCCCCGGGTCTTCGGGTCGACGCCGTGGTTACGCATCTCCTCCCGGTTCCAGCCGACCCCGACGCCCAGCTGGGCCCGGCCGCCGGAGACCACGTCCAGGCTGGCCGCCTCGTTCGCCAGGTGGATCACGTCCCGCTGCGGGACCAGCGCGATCCCGGTGGCGACCAGCAGGTTCTGGGTGGCCGCGGCCGCGGCCGTGAGTGCTACGAACGGGTCCAGGGTGCGGTAGTAGATGCGGGGGAGTTCCTCGCCGCCGGGATACGGCGACTCCCGGCTGGCCGGGATGTGCGAGTGCTCGGCCAGGAACAGCGCGTCGAAGCCGCGTTCCTCCAGTGCCGCGCCGAGCGGGCCGGGTCGGATGCCTTCGTCTGTCACGAACGTCGCTATGCCGAATTTCACATAGCGCACAACGGGCGGTGGGCCCGGGCCATTCCGCGACGTCGCTGGATCGGGTGGCAGCTCTCAGCGGCGGTGGGCCGGCCGGGGGCGCTGCCGGGCGCGGGTCGAACCTGGAGGTGTTCTGAGTCGTGGGTCGGACGAGCGTTCAGCTGGACGGGCGTCGGGCGGCGCGGAGGCGGTCCAGCTGGCCGTCCGCCAACGCAGACCAGAAGCGCAGGGCGGCGTGTTCCATCTCCAGCCCCAGCTCGAGGGTGATCATGCGTGGGCGCGCGGAACGGCTGTCGCCGAAGCGATCCACCATGTCCTCGTAGACCGTGATCCGCTGCTGGTGTTGCTTGATCTGCTCGTGCGCCAGGTTGGTCACGTCGGCCGGGTCGCCCACCTCGTTGAAGAACAGCTTCAGCTCGGCGATGTCGCGCATCTGGAAGTGCTCGTTGGTGGGCGAAGCCAGCCAGTCGCGCAACGCGGCCTGTCCGCTGGGCGTGAGCGTGTAGGTCTTGCGCCGCCGCCCGCCCTGCTCGGCGGACAGCTCGAGCAGGCCGAGCTCGGCAAGCCGTTCGGGTTCGGAGTACAGCTGGGCGTGCGGGAAGTGCCAGAAGTAGCCGACCGAGTGGCCGACCGCCCGCTTGAGGTCGTACGGCGTGGACGGACCGCGCAGCGCGATCATCCCCAGCACGACATAGGACGTCGTCGACAGCCTGATCTCGCTCATCGATCAACCCCTATCCACCGTGGCGCGGGTGTCCGTGGCGACCTCGAGGCCCTGCCCCGGGTTGCGGCGCAGCCTAGGCCCCTGCGGAGTGTCGCCGGTCACGTACCCACAGTGTATCCGGACCACCGTCCGAGTCATACGTTCGGCGGTTGGATTGGCACCATTCCCTTGTACCGTCCAGAACAGATCATTGAGGATGGTGCGGATGGACCTGGTGACCGCCCTGCGTTGGGCCGCCGAGCGCTACCCGGCGCGCACAGCCGTCGGCGGCACCGGGCGGCGGCTGAGTTACGCCGCGTGGGAGGCCCGAACCAGCCAACTCGCGCACGCCATGGCCGGCGCCGGGGTGTCCCCGGGGGACCGGGTCGGCCTCCTGCTCGCGGGCGGGGAACCGCTGGCCAGCCTGCATCTGGCGGTGCAGAAGCTGGGGGCGTGCTCGGTGCCGCTGTCCACCCGGTTCGGGCCGGACGAGCTGCGCTACTGCCTGGACGACGCAGGGATCCAGCTGCTCGTGGTGGACCAGTCCACCTCCGACGCGGCGGCCAGCGCGGTCGGGGACCGGCCGGTGGATGTGCTTACCGTGACCGAGCTGGACGGTCGAGCGGGGTCTGAAGCCGACCATCCGCTCCCCTCGACACCGGGCGAGGACGAGATCAGCGTGATGCTCTACACCTCGGGCACCACCGGCCGGCCCAAAGGCGTGCCCCGCAGCCACCGTGCCGAGCACGCCGCCGCCGTGGCACACGTGGTGCAGACCCAGCAGCGGCTCGGAGAGGTCGCCCTCGGCGTGATGCCGCTGTTCCACACCATGGGCCTGCGCACCCTGCTGGCCAGCGTGGTGGTCGGCGGAACCTGGGTCGCCCAACCCTCGTTCGACGCAGAGGAAGCCGTTCGACTGATCACCGAGCAGGGCGTCACCTCGCTGTACCTGGTGCCGACGATGTACTGGTCGCTGCTGCGCACCGGGAAGCTCGCCACCGCGACCACCCTGGACCGGCTGGCCTACGCCGGCGCCGCGATGGCTCCCGCGCTGGCTGAGCGGCTGGTCGCCGAGGTGGCCCCGAGCGCGTTCGTGAACCACTTCGGCAGCACCGAGATCTACACCTTCAGCATCGGCCCGGACGTGGCAGCCAAGCCGGGATCGGCCGGCCGGGCGGGGATCTTCTCCCGAGTGCGGCTGGTCGCACCGGAATCCGGCGCCCCGCCGGATGCCCTGGTCACGCCGGGGGAGCAGGGCCAGGTGATCGTGTCCATGGCCAGCCCGGAGGCGTTCGCCGGCTACTGGCAGCGGCCGGACGCGGACCAGAAGGCGATCCGGGACGGCTGGTACTACACCGGTGACCTGGCGACCGCCGATGCCGACGGCGACCTGTGGGTATCCGGCCGGGTGGACGACATGATCAACTCCGGCGGGGAGAACATCTACCCGGACGAGATCGAGGCGGTGCTGGCCCGCTGCCCGGACATCGACGACGTGTGTGTGGTCGGGCTGACCGACGAGCGCTGGGGACAGGCGGTCACCGCGTTCGTGGTGCCGGCGCCCCGACTGGCCCCGCCGGCCGCCGCCGAGAAGGCGTTGGCGTTCGCCAAGGAGGCGCTGCCTTCGCTGAAGCGGCCCAAGCGGGTGATCGCGGTGGACGCCATCCCGCGCTCCGGGGTGGGCAAGACGCTGCGTCGCAGGCTGGTCGCCGGGGAGTTCGAGGCGAGGGGCGAAGCGGGTGGTTGAGCAGCCCAGCCCGTCAGACCCCCCGGTGCCGGACTGGGCGCCGTCCCGGGTGGAGGACGCCCCCCTGGTCACCGGGCAGGGCCGGTTCCTGGACGACCTGGACCCGCTGCCCGGCACGCTGGTCGCCGCCGTGGTGCGCTCGCCGCACCCGCACGCCCGGATCCGCTCGGTGGACCTGGGCCGGGCCCGTGCGCATCCCGGGGTGGCCGCCGTGCTCGGCCCGGCCGAGGTGAGCGCCGCGCTGCGGCCGTTCCCGCTGTCCACCGGCGCGGCGATGCCGTACTACCCGACCGGCACGGACAAAGCCCGGTTCGTCGGCGAGCCGGTCGCGGTGGTGGTGGCAACCGACCGCTACACCGCCGAGGACGCCGCCGAGCTGGTCGCGGTGGACTACGAGCCGCTGCCTCCGGTGGTCGGAGCGCGCGCCGCGCTGGCCGAGGACGCCCCACTGCTGCACGAGGCCGCCGAGTCGAACGTGGCCACCGACCGGACCTTCGAATTCGGCGACGTGGCCGAGGCGTTCCGGTCCGCCACTCACGTGGTGGAGGGGGAGTACGAGTTTCCGAGGTACTCCTCGGTGCCGATGGAGTGCTACAGCGTGATCGCCGAGTGGCGGGACAGCTCCGGTGACGGCACAGTCGGTCCGGCCGTGGAGGCTTGGGCGAACTTCCACGGCCCGTTCACCATGGTGCCGGTGATGGCCGGCGCGCTCGGCCTGCCCACCTCCCGGGTGCGGCTGCACGTGCCGGCGGACATCGGCGGCAGCTTCGGCATCAAGGCCGGGATCTACCCGTACGTGGTGCTGATGGCGCTTGCCAGCAAGCACGCCGGCGCCCCGGTGCGGTGGACCGAGGACCGCATCGAGCACCTGCTGGCCAGCTCCTCGGGGGCGGACCGGATCATGCGGATGCGCGCCGCGGTGGACGCCGACGGGCTGATCACCGCGCTGGACGCGGACCTGGTGGACAACGTGGGCGCCTACCTGCGCCCGCCTGAGCCGTCCACGCTGTACCGCTGCTTCGGCAACATCACCGGCCCGTACCGCATCCCGGTGGTGCGCATCCGGGCCCGCGCGGTGGTGACCAACCAGATGCCCACCGGGCTCAACCGCGGCTTCGGCGGCCAGCAGCTCTACTTCGGGCTGGAGCGGCTGATGGACGCGGTGGCCACGCACATCGGCGGGGAAGTCGGCGGGGAGACCGGGCGGGACGTGCTGGACGTGCGTCGGCGCAACCTGGTCGGCTCGTTCCCCTACGAGACACCGACCGGCGGGGTCTACGACTCCGGCGACTACGCGGCGGCGCTCGAGCTGGCGGTGAAGAACGCCGACCTTGGCGAGCTGCGCGAGCGGCAGGCCGAGGTGCGCGCCGGCGGCGGCTACTACGGCATCGGCGTCGGCCTGGTGGTCGACCCGTCCGGCACCAATATCGGCTACGTCGGCCTGGCCACCCCCGCCGAGCAGCGCAAACCAGGGCGGGACAAGTCCGGCTCCACCGAGCATGTCCGCATCTCGGTGGACCTGTCCGGCGTGGTCACCGTGATGCTGGGCAGCGTGCCGCAGGGCCAGGGGCACGCCACCGTGGCCCGCTCGGTGGCCGCCCGGAGGCTGGGGTTGCCCGAGGAGCAGGTCCGGGTGGTGGTGGACATGGACACCGCGACCACGCCGTGGACGGTCACCTCGGGCAGCTACTCCTCCCGGTTCGCCCCGCTGGTCACCAGCGCGGTGGTGCAGGCCGCCGACCGGATCGCCGCGACGATCAAGGCGGCCGGTTCGGTGCTGCTCGGGGTGCCGTCCGACGAGCTGGAGCTGGCCGAGGGGTTAGTGCGGTCCCGGGCGGAGCCAGCCCGCGCGGCGCAGTTCCGGCACGCCGCCGGGCTGGTGCACTGGGACCCGAGCGTGCTGCCGGAGGGCACCTCGGCGCGGCTGTACGAGGAGGCGGCGTTCACCCCGCGCGAGGTCCGGGCGGCCACCCGGGACGACCGGATCAACTCCTCGCTCTGCTACGGCTTCGTGGCCGAGATCGTCGCGGTGCGGATCGACCCGGACACCCTGCAGATCAGCGTCGACCGGGTGTCCTCGGTGCACGACGCCGGCACGGTGCTCAACCAGCGGCTGCTGGACGGACAGGTGTACGGCGCGCTCACCCACGCGCTGGGCGGGGCGATGTATGAGGAGTTCCGCTACGCGCCGTCGGGGCAGCCGACCTCGGCCACCTTCCTGGACTACCTGTGCCCGACCAGCGCGGAGGCCGGCTACGAGCTGCGCACCGATCACCTGGTCAGCCCGTCCCCGCTCACCCCGCTCGGCGCGAAGGGGTGCGGCGAGGGCTCGTCGATGAGTTTCCCGGTGGCGCTGGCCAACGCGGTAGCCGACGCGCTCGCGCCCGCCGGGATCCAGATCACCTCGCTACCCCTGCACGGCGAGGTCATCCACAACCTCGTGAGTGGCGATGGTCGCTATGGCGACCATCGCCACTCACGACCCTCCGGAGGAGTTGAGACATGGCGTTGACCGGCGGCGAGGTACTGCTGGAGCGGAGTCAGGACGGGCGGGTGGCCTACCTGACGCTGTCGCACGGCCGGTACACGGTGATCACCTGGGAGATGCGCCAGCTGGTCGCGGACCGGTTCGCCGAGATCGACCGCGACGGTGACATCCGGGTGGTCGTGGTGCGCAGCGACGGCGAGCACTTCACCTCCGGCGGGGACATCGCCGGCTTCATGGAGGTGGACCCGATCGACTTCACCGACCTCGGCCACAACGTCACCGCCGCCGCGCGCAGCCCGAAGCCGGTGATCGCCGCTGTGGACGGATACTGCTTCGGGGTCGGCTGCGAGATGGCGCTGTCCTGCGACATCCGGCTGGCCACCCCGCGCACCCAGTTCGCCCTGCCGGAGATGAACCTGGGCATGATCCCGGGCTCGGGCGGCACCCAGCGGCTGGCCAGGCTGATCGGGCTGTCCCGGGCCAAGTTCCACATCATGACGGCCACCCGGATCCAGGCTCAGCAGGCGCTGGACTGGGGCATCGTGGCGGAGCTGCACGACGACCGGGAGGCGCTCGACGCCGCCGTCGAGGCGCTGGCCACCAAGATGGCGAACTTCTCCCCGGCCGCCCAGCGCACCGCCAAGGAGGTGCTGGACAAGGGCGTGGACGGCCCGCTCTACACCGGCATCGACCTGGAGCGGAAGGCCTATGCCATGCTGCGCGCCACCGACGACTTCGCCGAGGGTGTCGCCGCGTTCACCGAGAAGCGCAAGCCCAAGTTCACCGGCCGATGAAGCCGGCGCCGTTCGCCTACGTCCGGCCGGGCACGCTGGACGAGGTGCTCACCGCGCTCGGTTCCGGCTCGGCCAAGGTGCTGGCCGGCGGGCAGTCGCTGGTGCCGGTGCTGGCCATGCGACTGGGCCGGCCGGACACCCTGGTGGACATCAACGCCGTCGAAGAGCTGTCCTCGCTCACCCGCACCGGGGACGTGCTGCGCGTCGGCGCGACCGTGCGGCAGCGCGCGCTGGAGCACTCCGGGGAGGTGGCCGCCGTGCCGCTGCTGGGCCTGGCGCTGCCGTTTGTCGGCCACCGCGAGCTACGCAGCCGGGGCACCGTGTGCGGCAGCCTGGCGCACGCCGACCCGGCCGCCGAGCTGCCCGCCGTGGCCTGCTGCCTGGGTGCGGTGCTGGAAGTGGCCGGGCCGAGCGGTCGGCGGCGGGTACCGGCGGCGGAGTTCTTCGTGGGTGCGATGACCACCGGCGTGGGCCCGGACGAGGTGCTGGTGGCTGCCGAGTTCCCGGTGGCCGCCGAGAGGGAGGGCTACGGGTTCGCCGAGATCGCCCGCCGGCACGGTGACTTCGCGCTGGCCGGCGTCGCCACCCGGGTGCGCCGGGACCGGGGCGGTGAGGTCGCCGAGGCGGTGCTGACCGGGTTCGGGATCTCCGACCGCCCGGTGACCAGGGACGTCACCGACCTGGTCCGAGCGGCCGGCGGCGTGCCGGATGCGCTGCGCGAGGGCACCACCGAGCTCGCCAGTCAGCTGGTGGACACCGCCGGCGACGCGCACGCCTCGCCCGGCTACCGGCGGCGGCTGCTCGGCGTGCTGGCCGCCAGAGAACTGGCGAACGCCGCGCGGCGGGCAACTCCAGGAGCGGAGTCGTGACGCCGACGCCCCGCTCCCGGGTGGAAGCGCACCAGACGGTCGAGGTCGGCCTGACGGTGAACGGGGCGGCGGCCACCGTGTCGGTGACCCCCCGGATGCACCTGGCGGACGTGCTGCGCGACCGCCTCGGCCTGACCGGCACCCACCTGGGCTGCGAGCACGGTGTCTGTGGCATGTGCACCGTGCTGGTGGACGGCGTGGCGGCGCGGGCCTGCCTGCTGTTCGCGGTGCAGTGCGAGGGCGCCTCGGTGGACACCGTCGAGGGCCTCGGCACACCCGGGGACCAGCACCCGCTGCAGCGGGCGTTCTCCGCGCACCACGGCCTGCAGTGCGGGTTCTGCACCCCGGGGATGCTGATGAGCAGCTACGACCTGCTGGCCAACGGACCCTCGGGCACTTCGGTGACCCCCGAAGAGCTGCCCGTGGAGATGTCCGGGGTGCTCTGCCGGTGCACCGGGTACCGGGGCATCCTGGCCGCCGTCGCGGACGTGGCCGCCGCCTACCCGGACGGCGTGCCGGAGCCCGGCAACCGCCCCGCCCGCACCCTGCTGGGGCGCGGTGGCTCGCGACCGAGTGTCGCGTCTGAGCCCGCTGGTGAGACCGGCGCTGGTCAGGTCGAGCCGCCGGCCGAGGTGCACCTGCCCAGCGGTGCCCCGTCGGCCACCGTCGAGGTGCGTAGTGAGCTGTCAGCACCGGTAGACGCGGTCTGGCGGGTGCTGGACGACTTCGAGCAGCTGGCCGGCTGCCTGCCCGGCGCCTCACTGGTCGAGACCCTCGACGGCGACCGCTACCGGGGCCGGGCGGTGGTGGCGCTGGGGCCGGTCAAGCTGTCCTTCGAGGGCCTTGCCCAGGTCGTGGAGCGCGACGCCGACGGGCATCGGCTCCGGGTGCACGCCCAGGGCGCGGACGCCGGTGGCAGCGCCACCCAGGCGGACATCCAGCTGCTGGTGTCCCCGGCGGCGGGCGGGGGCAGCGTGTTGAGCGCGGACGCCGGGCTGTTCCTGTCCGGCCGGATCGCCCAGTTCGGCCGGGCGCTGGCCGGGGACGTGAGCCGCCGGATGTTCGAGCAGTTCGCCTCGGCGGTCGACCAGGCCGCCACCACCGGCACCGCCCCCGAGGTGGGCGCCGGGCCGAGCCCGGTGCGGATCGTGCTTGGCGTCCTGCTGGCCCGGCTGCGCCGCTTGTTCGCCCGGCGGCGATGAGTTTTCCGCCGCTGCCGCCTCTATATACGGGGGCCCCCGCGACTGACCGGCCGGCCCGCGCCTATGGAGGAGGAGCACGGCGATGAGCAGAGCCCAGAGCACCGCGGTGGTGGTGCGGTACCAGACCAGGCCGGAAGCGGCCGAGCGCAACCAGCACCTGGTGTGCCAGGTGTTCGCCGAACTCCACCGCGAGCGTCCGGACGGTCTACGCTACGCGGCGTTCCGGCTGGCCGACGGGGTCAGCTTCGTCCATGTGGTGTCCGTGGAGGGCGACGCCGACCCGCTGACCCGGTCCGCCGCGTTCGCCGAGTTCCAGCGCGAGCTGCCCGATCGGCTGGCCGGGCCACCGACGCCGAGCCTGGCCACGCTGGTCGGCTCGTACCGCTTCGGGGCGTCCGCCGGATACTGCCATTGATGCCGCTCAGCACGAAGGGAGCGCCGGTGTCGACTGAAACGGCCAGTCCGGCACCGGACGATGCAAGCGCGGAGTTCGGTCGGCTCGCCGAGCCGTTCCGCCGCGAGCTGTTGGCGCTGTGTTACCGGATGCTGGGCTCGGTCGACGAGGCCGAGGACCTGGTGCAGGAGACCTACCTACAGGCCTGGCGCGGCTATTCGTCCTTCGAAGGCCGGTCCTCACTGCGCACCTGGCTGTACCGGATCGCCACCCGGGCCTGCTTGAAGGCACTGGAGCGTGGTGTCCGACGGCCGCTGCCCTCCGGGTTTGGTGCCCCCGAGGACGATCCGGAAGCGCAGGTCGGGCAATGGCGCACGGACATCGCATGGTTGCAGCCGATTCCGTGGCACGGGCCGGCACCGGTCGATCCGGCGATCACCGTCGCCTCCCGGGAGAGCATGCGGCTGGCGTTTGTCGCCGCGCTGCAACACCTCCCGCCCCGGCAGCGCGCCGTGCTGATCCTGCGTGACGTGCTCGCCTGGCGCGCCAGCGAGGTGGCCGAGCTGATCGGCGCCACCGAGGCGGCGGTGAACAGTGCGCTGCAGCGGGCCAGGACGCAGCTGCGGCAGGTCGCGCCGACCGAGGACGAGGTGGCCGAGCCGAGCGAGGCCGCGGCGCGCGAGCTGCTCGACCAGTACGCCACCGCCTTCGAGACCGCCGACATCGCCACGCTCACCCGGCTGCTGGCCCAGGACGCGGTGTTCGAAATGCCGCCGGTCCCGACCTGGTACGCCGGGCGCGACCGGATCGCCCGCTTCCTGGTGGCGCAAGTCCTGCGGCCGGAACGCTTCCGGCTGCTGGCTACCGAAGCCAACGGGGAGCCCGCGTTCGGCCTCTACATGCGCAACGAGGCCGGCGAGTACCCCCCGCACGCCCTACAGGTGCTCACCCTCGGCGACCGGGGCATCACACGGATCGTCAACTTCCACGACCCGGACCTGCTGCCCCGTTTTGGCCTCCCCAACCGCCCCCTGCACTAACAGCTGCCGAGCCCATCGCCGCTGCAAGCGGCTCCGCAATCGCTCACACAGCTCTGCCGGCTCGACACAGCGGCCTGGTCCGCTGTGTGAGCAGGACGGCAGCTGTGTGAGCGGCACGGGAGCTGGGTCACGAGCACACGAGCGGCGTGTGCCGGGCGGCGGCGGGGTCAGTGGGTGAGGGTGACTTTGGAGAGGCCGGACGGCTGGTCGGGGTCGATGCCGAGGGCCTGGCAGCGGGCCAGTGCCAGTTGTTGGCCGCGCACGGTGGCCAGCAGGCATTCGCCGGCGTGCCCGAGGGCCGGCCAGCTGACCCGGGCCTCCGCCGCGGTGCCGATCAGCGTGCTGGCCGCGCCGCGCCGGGCGAGCTCCGGGCGCAGGGTGGCGGTGTCCTGATCGGCCGGCCCGGAACCGGCCAGCAGTACCGCGGGCGACTCGGGCCCGCAGACGGCGATCGGGCCGTGCCGGAAGTCCGCGGTGGAGAAGCCGTGCGCCATCACGCCGGTGGTCTCCTGCAGCTTCAGCGCGGTCTCCAGCGCGGCGGGGTAGCAGAAGCCTCGACCGACCACGGCCATCCGGTCCGTGCCGGCGAGCTCGGTGGCCACCTCGGTGATGGCGTCCCGATCGGCGAGCACCGCGCCCACCGCGTCAGGGATCTGGGCGACTTCCTCGCCGCGCAACCCGGTGGAACCGAGCCCGCCGGCCACGGCCAGCACCGCCAGCATCTGCGCGGTCACCGTCTTGGTCGCCGGCACCGCCCGCTCCGGCCCGGCGTCCAGCGCGATGGACAGATCGGCGGCGCGGGCGAGCTCGGAGGAGCCGTCGTTGCTGATCGCCACCACCGAGGCGCCGACGGTGCGGAACTCCCTGGCCAGGCTGACGATCTCTGGCGTGCGGCCGGACTGGGACAGCGCCACCACCAGCCAGCCGCCGAAGCCGCTGGGGTGGTGGGCGTACGCGGTGGTCAGGCTGGGCGCCACCAGGCAGGTGGGCAACCCGGTGTACAGCTCGACGGCGTACCGGCCGAGCAGCGCGGCGTGGTCGGACGACCCGCGCGCGACGAACGCCACCCCGGGCACGCCGCCCACGTACAGCCCGGCGACCTGCTCGCTGATCTGGTCGAAACGCGCCGCGAGGCGGGCCAGCACGGTGGGCTGCTCGGCCATCTCGGCGCCCATCAGGGTGGCCGGCGGAGCGCTCACCGGTGGGCTCCGGACAGGGGCGCGGACCACCCGCGCGGTAGGTTCTCCGACATACTAAGGAGACTTTAGTAAATGCCCTTGCTTGTCAAGGGTGGGGCCGTGCTTGGATGCGGTGAGCTCGGCCCCCGACCGCACGAGGTGAGCGATGACCGGCGAGCGGATGGAACCGGCTGCGCGGGCCGAGCACGGCGCCGCGCCGAGGGCCGAGCACGGCGCCGCGCTGCTTGCCGAGCCGGCCGATGGTCAACGGGTCGAGCACGGCGCAGGTCCCAGGGCTGTCGCCATCGCCCCGTCGGTGCTGCGCGAGATGAACCAACGGCTGCTGCTGGACCAGCTGTTCGCCGACGGCCCGGCGACCCGACCCCAGTTGGCCAAGCAATCCGGGCTCTCCCTGCCGACGGTGATCGCCGCACTCGCCGACCTGGAGAACGCCGACCTGGTCCGCCCGGCGGGTCGGTCCGTCACCGCGCAGGGCCGCCCGGCCACCCGCTATGAAGCCAACCCCGGCGCCGGGCACGTGGTCGGCGTGGACGTCGGTCGCGACCGGTTGCGGGTGGCCGTCGCCGACCTGGCCGGCACTCAGCTCGGCCAGCTGGACCTGCGCAACACCGCGCGCACCTCGGCCGCACTGGTGGAACGGATCGTCGAGGCGGTGGCCGCGGCCGCCCGGGTCGCCGAGATCGACCCGGCGGACGTCACCCACGCGGTGATCGGCTCGCCGGGGGTCTACGACAGTGCGCGGGGACGGGTGCTGTACGCGGCCAACCTGCCCGGCTGGCAGCGGGTTGGCCTGGCCGAGACGCTCGGCCAGCAGCTGGGCACGTCGCTGACCGTGGACAACGACGCGAACCTGGCCGCGCTTGGCGAGCACGCCTATGGCGCCGGGCGGCACTCCGGCCACTTCGTCTACGCCCACGTGGACACCGGCGTGGGCATCGGCATGATCCTGGACGGGCGGCTCTACCAGGGCTTTTCCGGCGCGGCTGGGGAGGTCGGCTACCTGCCACTGGCCCCGGCGGACGCCGCGGCGGCCAGCGAGGGTGCCGGTCGGAAGCGCACGCTGGGGATGCTCGAGGAGTATCTGTCGACGGCGGCCGTGGTGCGCTACGCGCGGGAGGCCGGGATGGCCGGCTGCCGCACCCCGGAGGGGCTGTTTGCCTCGGCGCGAAGCGGTGACCAGCGGGCCGAGCGGGTGGTCGAGCAGGTCGCCGGTCACCTCGCCCGACTCGTCGCGAGCGTCGCGGCCTTCCTCGACCCGGAGCTGATCGTGCTCGGCGGCGGCATCGGCCGGCACCTGGACCTGTTGGAGCGCCCCACCCGAGCGGCGCTCGGCCGGCTCACTCCGATGACCCCACAGCTGGTCGTCGGCGCGCTCGGCGCGGATGCGGTCGTCCGGGGCGCCCTGGCCACCGGGGTCCAGCGGGCCAGGGAGATCGTGTTCGCCGGCCGGACCGCCAGGGCGAGCTGACCCGCCCAGCGGCGGCAACCCACCCCGGACCGGTCCAGGACCGCCCAGGGCGGGGCTGGGAACAGCGCCTTTGTGCTCGGAGCACGAACCCACATGCCGGATTCGTATTCCTGCACCATGTGGGCCGTTCGGAGTAGGCCGCTACGGTGGGCGCCGCCACATTTTTACCTGGCATTCGACAACCGAGAGTAGCCATGCACCTTGCTGAACTGGCCGACGTGCGGGCCCGGCGCGCCGTCTTCAGCCGCTGCATCAGCGACGATGCGGTGGCGCTGACGAACGGCGAGTTCGCGGCCCGAGTGCGCAGCGTAGCTGGGCTGCTGGCACAACACGGGCTTCGCCGGGGTGATGTCGTCGCCACCCTGCTGGCCAACCGGGTCGAGCTGGTACTGACCCTGTTCGCCGCGTGGCAGCTGGGCGCGGCGGTCACCCCGATCAACCCGGCGCTCACCGACGCGGAGGCGGCCTACCAGCTCGAGGACTCGGCAGCCCGGCTGGTCGTGGTGGAGAATCGCCCGTCCCCGTCCGGCACCGCCTTGGCACTGGAGGCCGCCGAACTCTGGACCGCGCCGCTCGAGGTGGAGACCGGAGATGCGGTGCTGGACCCGGCCGGCCTGGCCTTGCTGATCTACACCAGCGGCACCACCGGCAAGCCCAAGGGCGTGATGCTCGACCACGCCAACCTCGAGACGATGTGCCACATGGTGCTGGACGCCTTCGAGCTGGACCAGAACGACCACTGCCTGCTGGTGCTGCCGCTGTTCCACGTGAACGGGATCGTGGTCAGCGTGCTCAGCCCGTTGCTGGCCGGGGCGAGCACCACCATCGCCGGGCGGTTCTCCCCAGGTCGGTTCTTTGACGATGTGCGGCGGTGCCGGCCGACCTACTTCTCGGCGGTGCCGGCGATGTACGCGATGCTGTCCAACCTGCCGGAGTCGGTCCGCCCGGACACTTCCTCGCTGCGCTTCGTGGTGTGTGGCGCGGCGCCGATGCCGGCGGAGCTGATCACCCGCTTCGAGCGGCGTTTCGGGGTCACCCTGGTGGAGGGCTACGGGCTGTCCGAGGGGACCTGCGCGTCCACGGTGAACCCGCTGCGGGGGGTCCGGAAGCCGGGCACCGTCGGGCTGCCGCTGCTCGGCCAGCGGGTCGAGCTGTGGGACCCGGACGGCCACCCGGTCGCGCCCGGCGAGTCGGGCGAGGTGGTCATCTCGGGGCCGAACGTGATGCGCGGTTACCTGAACCGGCCGGGGGAGACCGCGAAGACCGTGGTGGATGGCTGGCTGCACACCGGAGACATCGGCCGGTTCGACTCCGACGGCTACCTGGTGCTGGTCGACCGGGTGAAAGACATGATCATCAGGGGCGGTGAGAACCTGTACCCCAAGGAAATCGAGTCGGTCATCTACCAGCACCCGGCCGTACTGGAGGCCGCCGTGGTCGGCCGGGCCCACGAGGTCTACGGCGAGGTGCCGGTCGGCTACGTGTCACTGCGCGATGCCACCTCCGCCGCGGCGGTGACCGTCGAAGACTTGCTCGCGCACTGCCGCGACAACCTGTCCAGCTACAAGGTTCCGGTGGAGCTCACCGTGCTGCCCACCCTGCCCAAGAACTCGGTCGGCAAGATCGACAAGCCGGCGCTGCGGCGTGCCCTCGCCACCACCTCGTGAAGCTCGTGATTGATCCACCCAGCAGGACCGACCTGGAACACCGATCGGAGAACCACCGTGGGTTTTATCAACGCTGATCTGCCTGACGTGGACCTGGCCACCTGGAAAGACCGGCCGCACCTGGAGCGCATCAAGATCCTTGCGCTGCACTGGATCGACTACGGGTTCGGCACACCCAAGGTGATCCACGTGATGTACCTCGCGAAGATCTTGTTCTTCGTCGCGGTGGGCCTGCTGCTCGCCTCACGGACCGACGGGATCGGCTCGATCGGGGAAATTGCCTCCTGGTGGACCCAGCCGATCTTCTACCAGAAGCTCGTCGTCTGGGTGATCCTCTACGAGATGCTCGGGCTCGGCGCCTCCTGCGGCCCGCTCGCGTTCCGGTTCAAGCCCTGGGTCGGCGGCTGCACCTACTGGCTGCGCCCCGGCACCATCAAGCTGCCGCCGTGGCCGGGCAAGAACCCGATCGCCGGTGGCTCCCGGCGCACCTGGTTCGACGTGTTCCTGTACGTCGGCATGATCGTCTCGGCGATCGTGCTGCTGTTCTCCGACGGGGTGCCGAAGGCCGGTCAGCCGGCGGACAGCGTGGGCCTGCTGGACCCGAGGCTGCTCGCCGCGCTGATCGGGTTCACCCTGGTCGCCGGGCTCCGGGACCGGCTGCTGTTCCTGGCCGCGCGCAGCGAGCAGTACTGGGTCATGTGCATCATGTTCGCCACGCTGCCGTTCGTGGACATGATCGTGGGCGCCAAGCTGGTGATGTGCGCCGTCTGGTGGGGCGCGGCCGCGTCCAAGCTGGGCCGGCACTTCGGCTACGTGATCCAGGGCATGACCACCAACGCACCGCTGATGGTCTCGAAGTGGCTGCGGCACAAACTGTGCCGGGACTTCCCGACGGACATCCGGCCCTCGTGGCTGGCCGGCTTCCTGGGTCACACCGGTACGGTGCTGGAGTTCGGCGCCCCGGTGATCCTGCTGTTCGTCACCAACCGGCCGGTGGTGCTGGTGACCGCCGCCATCATGGTCGTCTTCCACCTGTACATCACGTCCAACTTTCCGCTGGCGGTGCCGCTGGAATGGAACATCTTCTACACGTTCTCGCTGGTCTGGCTGTTCGTGATGCACCCGGCCGGCGAGTTCGGCCTGTGGTCGATGAGCTCGCCGTGGCTGCCCGCGCTGATCATGGTGATCCTCTTCGGCGTCCCGGTGCTGGGCAACCTGCGGCCGGACCTGATCTCCTTCCTGCCCGCCGCTCGCTACTACGCGGGTAACTGGGCGACCGGCCTGTGGGCGTTCCGGCGCACCCCCGACGGCCAGCCCAGCTGCGAGGAGCGGATCGACCTCAACATCGTCAAGTCGTCCAAGAACCAGATCACCCAGCTCACCGAGCTGTACAGCAAGGAGGTCGCGGAGATCTTCCTGCAAAAGGCGGTGGCCTGGCGATACATGAACAGCCACGGGCGGGCGCTGTCCTCGCTGATGCTGACCCACCTGGATGACGCGGAGAACTACGACATCCGCGAGGGCGAGTTCGTGATGAGCTCGGTGGTGGGCTGGCAGTTCGGCGACGGCCACCTGCACGACGAGTTCTTCATCAACGCGGTACAGGAGCGCTGCGGGTACGCTCCGGGCGAGCTGATCGTGGTGCTGCTGGAGTCGCAGCCGTGGCACACGATGACGCAGAAGTACCGCATCGTGGATGCGGCCGTCGGGGTGATCGAGCGCGGGGTGGTCGACGTGCACGACATGATCGCCGCTCAGCCCTGGCTGGCCGACGGACCGATCCCGTACCAGGTCGAATGGCGAGCGACGGACACCGCTCCGCAGGCGAAGGTGGAGCCGGCCACTCCGGTTCCAGGGGCCGCTCCGGTTCCGCCGGCCGCTCCGGCCAAGCAAGCCAAGCCGGCGCCGGCCGAGAAGCCGCGTGCCACCAGCGCGTCGAGCGGGGCGGAGTGACCGAAGCTGTCGTGGTGGGGGCCGGCCCGAACGGGCTGGCCGCCGCCGTCACCCTCGCCCAGCAGGGCGTCCCGGTGACCGTCCTGGAGGCGGCCGCCACCATCGGCGGCGGCACCCGTACCTCGGAGAACACCCTGCCGGGGCTGCTGCACGACGACTGCTCGGCCGTGCACCCGACCAGCCTGGCCTCGCCGTTCCTGCGCTCGCTGGACCTGGAGCGGCATGGACTGCGCTGGCGCTGGCCCGAAGTCGACCTGGCCCACCCGCTGGACTCCGGCTCGGCCGGCGTGCTGCTCCGCTCGCTGGACGACACGGCTGCCGGGTTGGGCGCGGACGGGCCAGCCTGGCGGCGGGTGTTCGGGCCACTGGTGGCGCACTACGACGACGTGGTGGCCGAGGTGTTCAGGCCGGTGCTGCACCTGCCCCGGCATCCGCTGTCGCTGGCCAGGTTCGGGGTCGGCGCGCTGTTGCCGGCCACCGTGCTGGCCAGGGTGTGGCGGAGCGCCGAGGCCAGGGCGCTGTTCGGCGGGGTGGCCGCACACGGGTTCTATCCGCTGCGCCGCCCGCTCACCTCGGCGGTCGGGCTGATGCTCACCGCCGCCGGGCACGCCTACGGCTGGCCGGTCGCGGAGGGCGGGTCGCGGGCGATCACCAACGCGCTGGCCGCCCGGCTGACCGAACTGGGCGGCACGATCAAAACGGGCGTGCTGGTCGAGTCCTACCAGGAGGTGGCCCACGCCGACGTGGTGATGCTGGACCTCGCCCCCGGCGCGGCGGCGAACCTGCTGGGTTCCGCGATGCCGGCCCGGGTGGCCAAGGCCTACCGGCGCTACCGGCACGGTCCGGCCGCGTTCAAGATCGACCTGGCGGTGCGGGGCGGGGTGCCGTGGACCAACGAGGCCTGCCGCCGGGCCGGCACCCTGCACCTCGGCGGCTCCCTCGAGGAGATCGCCGGCACGGAGCGGGAGATCCACGCCGGGCGGCTGCCGAAGCGACCGTTTGTGCTGGTCGGGCAGCAGTACCTGGCCGACCCGACGCGTTCGGTGGGCGACCTGCACCCGGTGTATGCCTACGCGCACGTGCCGCACGGCTACCCCGGCGACGCCACCGAAGCGATCATCGACCAGATCGAGCGGTTCGCCCCGGGAGTGCGGGAGCGGATCGTGGCGCGGTTCGTCCGGCGGCCCACCGAGCTGGCCGAGTACAACCGCAACTACGTGGGCGGGGACATCGCCACCGGCGCGAACGACCCGCTGCAGGTGGCCCTGCGCCCCCGGGTGGCGCTCGACCCCTACGCCACCGGCGTCGCCGGGGTGTACCTCTGTTCCGCCGCCACGCCGCCCGGGGCCGGCGTGCACGGCATGTGTGGCTTCAACGCGGCTCGCTCAGCGTTGCGCGCGCTGCGTTGATCTCCTGGGAGCGGCGGGTGGTCAGTGTGGATCACCCGCCGCTGCCGGGTTGGTTTACAGCGCCTGGAGCGTGGGGCGCTCGGCCTCGCGGGCGATGGCGTCCATGGCGGCATGGGACGCGGCGTCCGCGGCGCGGTAGATGATCAGCCGCTGATCCGGATCCTGCAGCGGCGTGAGCACCTCGTACTCCACGGTCAGCGGCCCGACCCGAGGGTGCAGCAGCGGCTTGAGCCCCCGGCCGTTCACCTTGACGTCCCGCTGTTTCCACAACCGGGCGAACTCCGCGCTGCATGAGGTCAACTCGTCGACCAGCTCGCCGAGCGCGGTGTCCTCGGGGTGGGCCGCCCAGGCCGCGCGCAGGTCGGCAATGCCCTCCCGGACGGCGCGCTCACGGTCGCGGTAGAAGTCGTACAGCGGTGGATGCAGCATGCACAGCCACAACGTGTTTCGTTGCTCGTCCGGGAGCGCGCCGAAGTCCAGCATCAGGGCGGACATCTCCGGGTTCCAGGCGAGGATGTCGAACCGGTGGTTGACCAGCATGCACGGCAGTGGTGACAGGTCGCGGACCAGCCGGGCCAGCGACTCGGGGGGCGCTTGCACGCTCGGGTGCCGGCTGCTCACCTGGCGTTGCTGGGCGAGGTCGAACAGGTAGGCACGTTCGTCGACACTGAGCCGCAACGCTCGGGCCAGCGCCTCGAGCACCTCCGGCGACGGGCGCAGCCCCCGGCCCTGCTCGAGGCGGATCACGTAGTCGACGCTGACCTTGGCCAGCTCAGCCACCTCTTCGCGGCGCAGCCCGGGGGTGCGGCGGGGCCGTCGACCCTGGGGCAGCTCCACGTCGTGCGGTGCCAGCCGCTCCCGGCGGGTCCGCAGGAAAGCGGCCAACTCCCGAGCCGTGTCGATCGTCTCGCTTCTCGCTCTCCCTCGCGGTGCTCGGTCGGCGCTGCGCGAAAGGCCTGTGCCAATTGATTCGCTCACAAGCTCGCTCATCGATTTCGATCCTACGGCCCCGTTGACTGGGACGGTCAGTCCCAGGAAGAGCCTTCCGTTGTTGTCGGCCCCGTGCCGCCGCAGGCTCGGCTTATGACTCGCTCGCTTGACACCTTTCGCACGCTGGGTCGCTCCGGACTGCGTGTCTCGCCGCTCGCGCTGGGCACCATGACCTTCGGCGCGGATTGGGGATGGGGCTCGGAGAAGGACGAGGCGCGACAGATCTTCGACGCGTACCTCGACCGAGGCGGCAACTTCATCGACACGGCCAACCAGTACACCAACGGCACGTCCGAGCGGCTGGTCGGCGAGTTCGCCAACGGCCTGCGGGACCGGCTGGTGATCGCCACCAAGTACACGCTGACCACGCATCCTGGTGACCCGAACTCCGGGGGCAACCACCGCAAGAGCATGGTCCGATCGGTGGAGGCCAGCCTGCGCCGGTTGAACACCGACTACCTCGACCTGCTCTACCTGCACGCCTGGGACGGCACCACCCCGGTCGACGAAGTGCTGCGGGCCATGGACGACCTGGCGCGGGCGGGCAAGGTGCTCTACGTCGCGATCTCCGACACGCCGGCATGGCAGGTCGCCCGGATGCAGACGATGGCCGAGCTGCGCGGCTGGTCACCGCTGATCGCGCTGCAGATCGAGTACAGCCTGTCGCGCTGGCCTGGACCATGCAGAACCCCGCCGTCACCGCGCCGATCATCGGCGCGCGCACCCCCGCTCAGCTCGCCGACAACCTGGGGGCGCTCGAGGTGCGGATCCCCGACGATGCGCTGGCCAGCCTGGAGGAGGCCAGCGCGATCGAACTCGGTTTCCCACACGAGTTCCTGGCCCGGCCGATGACCCGCAACGTCATGTTCGGCGACATCAAGCTGGAAGCGAGGACGTAGTCCCGGAACGCTCCTGCCCAGGCGGCGGCTGACGTAGGAGTAGGCATTGCCGGCGGACGCAAGGCGGGGGTCGACATTGAGTTGACGCCGGATACCCGCGCCCTCGCGATTCCTTTTCGACTCGACTCCGGTCTACCTAGGGGCAGGCCAGGGATCGAACGAGAGGGCACCGCAATGAGGAAGTTGATCGAGTCGAGCATTGTGTCGCTGGACGGTGTGGTCGGCTCGCCGTGGGAATGGGCGGGCCCGTACTTCGAGGGGGAGGTCAAGGACAATTCTCGCGCCCGGCTCGCCGGCTATGACTCGTTCCTGCTGGGCCGGGTGACGTACGAGAAGTTCGCCTCGACCTGGGGGCAGATTCAGGGTGACCCGTACCTCGACACCATCAACAGCATGCCCAAGTATGTCGCCTCGACGACATTGCGGGAGATGACCTGGAACGCCACCCGCATCGAGGGGGATGTCGCCGAGGAGGTCGCCAAGCTGAAGGCGCAGCCCGGTCAGGACATCGTCAAGTACGGCACCGGCCGACTGGATCGCACGCTGATCGCGCACGATCTCGTCGACGAGTTCCACTTTCTGCTGATGCCGGTGGTGATCGGCCACGGACCGCATCTCTTCGAGGGAGTGGACACCAGCCAGCGGCGGCTCGAGCTGATCGACACCACCACGTTCGGCAATGGCGTCGTCGCCCTCACCTACGTGCCGAAGTGACCGCGGCCGGCTCACCGGAGGGCGCGCCGGTATGACGGTGTGCCGTGGGATTGGCGGGCGGTGGTGGCTAGGCGCGCCAGAGCGGGGCGGTGAGGCAGGTGGGGCCGCCGTCGCCCTTCACCGAGATTTCGGAGCCGTCGTAGACGTGGGTCTCGCAGCCGTGCGCTTCCAGCGCGGCCCGGGTCCGGGGGTTGCCGTCCACCAGCACGGCCACCCTGGGGCGCACGGCGAGCACGTTGCAGCCCATGCTCAGGTACTCCTCGTCGTCCACCGGCACCACGGTGATGCCGCGGCCGGCGAGGGTCTGCATCAGGCTGACCGGGGCGAGCGGCGGGTAGACCACCGCGAGGTCGTCGGCCACCGGGGAAATGAACGACATCAGGTGCAGCACGTGGTCGGGCCCGGTGGCGTGCGGCAGGTCCACCGAGACGACGGTGACGCCCTCCTCGGCCAGCAGTACGCGCAGCTGGGCCACCGCCGGCTCGTTCGTCCGGTAGCTGCGGCCGACCACCAGGGTGTGCTCGTCGAGCCAGATGAAGTCGCCGCCGTCGGCCACCGCGTCGCCGGTCAGCCGGCCGATCACCGGCACCCCGGCGCGCTCGAACTCGGTGCCCAGCAGCTCCGGCTCCGGCCGGCGCACCGGCTTGGCCATCTGGAACAGGATCGCGCCCCGGCCGGTGACCAGCGCGGGGTCGCGCGCATAGACGGCGTCCACCAGGCCATCAGCCGGGTCGGCCAGCTCGACCTGGGCGCCCAGTGCGCCGAGCAGGGCGGCGAACTCGTCGTGCTGGCAACCCAGCAGCACCGGATCCGGGGTGCGCCAGTCGGCGGCGGCGAAGTCTCCGGTGGTGGCGGGTCGGCGCAGCAGGACCCGGCGCAACGGCGCGCTCATCGAGCGCACCCCGAAGGAAACGTCCGGGGCTATTTGGGTTCCTACTGAGTCCATTTAATCACTGTAGGTCGGCCTCGCTGATCCCGCAACCGCGTCGCGCTCCAGCCGCTCGATCAGCCGTCTGCCGGTCCAACTGGTCGGTCACCGGTCAGGCGCTCCAGTTGGTCGATCAGGAAGCGGAACTGTTGGCGTGAGTGGTCCAGGTGCTCCCGCATCCGGGCCTCGGCGGCCGGACCGTCGCCGGCCAGCACGGCGAGCGCGATGGCCAGGTGCTCCTCACGCAGGCGGGGGCCGGCCGAAACGCCCTCCGCGTGCCCGAGTGACCAGCCGGCCTGCAGCCACAGGGCGTTCCCGCCGACGAACATCTCCGCCCTGGCCGCCTCGATCGCCCGGTGCAGCATCGGGTTCCCGCTGGCCGCCGCGAGGCCGAGGTGGAATGCCGAGTCGAGCCGGTGGTAGCTGCTCAGGTCCTGGGCCGGCTCGTCGAGCAGCCGGAGCAGTTGGCGGCGGACCTCGGTGGGAGCCCGTTCGGCGGCCAACCGGGCGGCGAACGGCTCGATGGCCTGCCGGTACTCCAGACAGTCCCGGATGGTGGCTCGGAAGCTTGCGATGATCTCCGCGCGGGGAGTGTGCGCGGCTTCGGCGGCGGCCCGCACTCTGGTCCCGCCGGATCGGCCCAGGGTGGTGCTGACCAGGCCTTCCTCGGTCAGCTGGCGCAGCGCCTGGCGCACCGTGTTCCGGCCGACGCCGAGCACCTCGGACAGCTCCCGCTCGGTGGGCAACCGGCTGCCCGGGGGGAAGTCGCCCAATGCGATACGCCGCCGGAGGACCTCCGCGACCAGTTGGTGCGAGGTCGGACGCCGATCCACGAGGCCCGTCGGGTGATCGTCCTGCCGCACGTCACTGACTTCCGGTCGACAACCAGAGATTGGCATCGTACCGGAGCCATTACCGATGACGCGGCAGCACCACCACCGGGACCGGCGAGTTGCGCACGATCTTGGACGCCCGGGAGCCGAGGAAGACCCTGGCCAGCGGGCCCACGGAGCTGGAGCCGACCACCAGCAGGTCGCCGTCGATCCAGCCCACGTCCTCCACCGCCTCGTGCCAGTCGCGCCCGTAACCGATCACCGTTTCCCGGGAGCGCGGCCGGGTGGGCAGCTCGGCGATCCTGACCAGGATGTCGCGCTGGGCCTGCTCGATGTGCTGGCTCCACTCCCGCAGCACGGCCTCCTCGGCGCGCAGGCCGACGCCCGCGGTGACCACCGGCCCGGATCGCACCGCGAACGACGCCACCCGCAGCGCGGCGTCGAAGCGCACCGCCAGCTCGGCGGCGGCCAGCGCAAATGCGTCCGATCCAGCGGTGGCGCCGTAGCCGGCGGTCACCCGCCGCACCCGGGCGTCCGGGCGGCAGCGGAACCCGCGCGGCGCCATGGCCACCGGGATCGGCGCGGTATGCAGTACGTGGTCGGCCACGCTGCCCAGAGAGATGAGGCCGAACGCCCCGGTCGAGGACGAGCCGAGCACCAGCAGCGTAGCTCCGTGCTTCTCGGCGACCTCCAGTAGCCCGGCCGGGGTGGACCGGGCCCGGACGGACACGAAGCTGGCGGTCACGTCGGCGGGCAGCGCGAGCTGTGCGGCGGCCAGGGATTCCTGGGTGACCTGGTCCAGGAATTCCTGGTACTCCGCGTCCACCTTGGCGGCGCTGGGCGGCCAGGAGGCAGGGGCCACCGCACACACCACCAGCTCCTCGTTGCTGGAGCGGGCCAACTGCGCGGCCAGGTGCAGCGCGGCGGTGGCCCGCTCACCTCGAGGCAGGCCGAGCAATACGGTCACGGCGCTGCGTCCTTCCTGGCCTGCTCGTCCCGCGCCGCCGCCCTACCCAGCGTGGAGTGGCGGATCCCCCAGGTGAAATACCAGGCCAGTACCACTGCGGTCCAGATCAGGAAGGCCGCGATGGTGATCGGCCGCAGGTTCGTGATGATCAGGATGCAGCCGATCACGGACAGCACCGGGGTCACCGGGTAGCCGGGCACCTTGAAGCCCCTCGGCAGGTCCGGCGCGGTGACCCGCAGCACGATCACCCCCACGGAGACCACGATGAACGCCACCAGGGTGCCGATGCTGGTCATCTCGGACAGGAAGTCGATCGGGATCAGCCCGGCCAGCAGGGCCACCGCGACCGACACGATCACGGTGTTCCGCACCGGGGTGATGGTGCGCGGGTTGACCTTGTGGAACACCGAGGGGACCAGCCCGTCCCGGCTCATCGCGAACAGGATGCGGGTCTGCCCGTAGAGCACCACCAGGGTGACGCTGAAGATCGAGATGATCGCCCCGGCGGCAAGCACGGTGCCCGGCCAGCTCGCCCCGACCACGTCCTCGAGGATCGCCGCCAGCCCGGCCTCCTGGCCCTCGAACCGGTCGGCCGGCTGCGCGGCGACGGCGACCAGGGCGGTGGTCACGTAGACCACGGTCACCGTGGCCAGCGCGATCAAGATGGCCAGCGGCATGGTGCGTCGGGGGTTCTTCACCTCCTCACCGGCGGTGGACACCGCGTCCAGTCCGACGAAGGTAAAGAAGATCACCCCGGCCGCCCCGTAGACGCCGCTGATCCCGTACGGGGCGAAGTTCGCCAGGTTGTTGGAGTTCCACCCGAGCACCCCGATCACCACGAACAGCGCCAGCACACAGAGCTTGGTGACCACCATGATCGCGTTGACCTTGGCGGACTCGCTGGTGCCCCGGATCAGCAGCAGCGCGCACAGCCCGACCAGCACCACGGCCGGCAGGTTCAGCCAGCCGCCGGCGTCCGGGGCGGCGGAGAGCGCCTCGGGGATCCGCACGCCGAACAGATTGTCCAGCAGCTGGTTGAGGTACTGCGACCAGCCCACCGCCACCGCCGCCGTGGAGACCCCATACTCGAGCAGCAGGCAGGCGGCCACCACCATGGCGGCCAGCTCGCCCAAGGTCGCGTAGGCGTAGGAGTACGACGAGCCGGACACTGGCACCGCGCTGGCCAGCTCGGCGTAGCAGACGGCGGTGAGGCCGGCGACCACGCCGGCGATCACGAAGGACCACACCACCGCCGGCCCGGCCATCGGCACCGCCTGGGCCAGCACGAAGAAGATGCCGGTCCCGATCACCCCGCCGATGCCGATCATGGATAGCTGGAACAGCCCGATGGTCCTGGTCAGCTCGCCGGCGCCGCTGTCGGCCCCGGTCTCGGCGGCCATCGCGGTGACCGGTTTGCGGCGCAGCAGCTGGGAGCGCAGGGTGGCCAACAGTCCTCCTCGGGCGGGGTCCGGGCGTCGGGAGAGGTCAGCGGGCGAGGCGAGGGACCGGACGGCGGGCCACCCGGTGTGTACATCGGAGCGGAAGCGGGTCGGACGGACAGGGCGGTGCACGCCTACTGCTCGGCTACTGCGGCGCGATTCCGCACAGAGTAGCTCTGTACCGGGGTTATGCCAGGTCAGTGAGCGATGCGCGCAGGGCGTCGACCGCCCAATCCAGCTCGTCGGGCTCGATGACCAGCGGCGGGCCCAGCCGGAGCGTCTGCCCGTGGGTGTCCTTGGCCAGCACGCCGTGCGCGAGCAGCCGTTCGCAGACCTCGCGCCCGGTGCCCAGCGCCGGGTCCACGTCGATACCGGCCCACAGTCCGAGGCAGCGCACCTCGGTGAGCCCGTGCCCGAGCAGACCGTCCAGCCGCTCGCGCAGCTGTTCACCGAGCACCCGCGCCCGTTCCTGGTACTCCCCGGTGGCCAGCATCCCGACCACGGCTCGGCCGACCGCGCAGGCCAGAGGGTTGCCGCCGAAGGTGGACCCGTGCTGCCCGGGGCGAAGCACGCCGAGCACATCGGCGTCGGCGAGCACCGCGGACACCGGCACCACGCCGCCGCCGAGCGCCTTGCCCAGCAGGTACATGTCCGGCACCACGCCGTAGTGCTCGCAGGCCAGGGTCCGCCCGGTACGGGCCAGCCCGGACTGCACCTCATCGGCGATGAACAGCACGTTCCGCTCGGTGCACAGCTCGCGCACCCGCCGTAGGTATCCCGAGGGCGGCAGGATGACCCCGGCTTCGCCCTGGATCGGCTCCAGCAGCACCGCGACGGTGTGCTCGTCGATGGCCGCCGCGAGCGCCTCGGCATCCCCGAACGGCACCGCCCGGAAGCCCGGGGTGTACGGCCCGAACCCGACCCGGGCGTCCGGGTCGTCCGAGAAGCTGATCACAGTCGTGGTCCGGCCGTGGAAGTTGTTGGCGGCCACCACGATGTTCGCCTGGCCGTCCGGCACACCCTTCACCTGGTAGCCCCATTTGCGGGCCACCTTGATGCCGGTCTCCACCGCCTCCGCGCCGGTGTTCATCGGCAACGCCATCTGCTTGCCGACCAGTGCGCCGAGCTCGGCGCAGAACGGCCCGAACTGGTCGTGGTGGAAGGCCCGGCCGGTCAGCGTGACCCGCTCCAGTTGTTCCCGCGCGGCGGCCAGGATCCGTTCGTTGCGGTGCCCGAAGCTCACCGCGGAGTACGCCGACAGGCAATCCAGGTAGCGGTTGCCCGCCACGTCGGTCAGCCAACAGCCCTCGCCAGAGGTGATCACCACGGGCAGCGGGGCGTAGTTGGCGGCGGCGTGCTGTTCCGCGAGCCGAATGTGGTCGGCCTCGGTGAGCGGCGCGAGGTCGGTGGGGGTGACGGTGTCAGTGCTCATGGCTCGCCTCCGCGGCTTCGCGGCTCATGCGCGGATCTCCAAGGTGCAGCATTTGGCGCCGCCGCCGGCTTTGAGCAGCTCGGAGAGGTCGACGCCGATGGGGTGGAAGCCGCGCTCGCGCAGCTGGGTCATCAGGCCGGTGGCCTGCTCGGCAAGTACCACGTGGTAGCCGTCGGACACCGCGTTGAGTCCCAGCACGGCGGCGTCGGCCGGGTCGGCCAGAATCGCATCCGGGAACAGCCGGCGCAGCGCATCCTGGCTGCCCGGGCTGAACGCGTCCGGGCAGTAGGCCACGGTGTTGTGGCCGGCCCGGTCGTCGAGCACGGCCAGCGCGGTGTCCAGGTGGTAGAAGCGCGGGTCGACCAGCCGCAGGGAGATCACCGGCAGCCCGAACAGCTCCTGGACCTCGGCGTGCGCGGCGAACGTGGTGCGGAACCCGGTGCCGGCCAGCACCATGTTTCCGAGCGTCAGGAAATCGCCCTCGCCCTCGTTGACCTGGCCGGCGGCGCTGACCGAACGCAGCCCGGCGCGGCGCAGCCAGCGCAGGTAGGCCGGACCCTCCCCGGCCCGCTGCGGATAGGCGAACCGGGCACCCAGCGCCCGGCCGTCGATTACCAGTGCGCCATTCGCGGCGAACACCATGTCGGGCAGATCGGGTTCGGCCGGCACGATCTCCACGTTGTGCCCGAGGTCCAGGTAGGTCCGCCGCAGCCGATCCCACTGCCGTCGGGCCAGCGCGGCGTCGATCGGACGCGCGGTGTCCATCCAGGGATTGATCGCGTAGGCGACCGCGAAGTGATCCGGCGGGCACATCAGGTAGCGGCGCCGCCGAGCCACCCGCCGGGTGACGGCGGGCGCGCTCGCGGCACTCGGGGCAGGTGGATCCGAGAGAACGGTCACACGTGGAACTGTAAGGTCGGCCGAGATTCGCAATCAATACCTTAAAGTTGCGTCTATGCATAAGATTCGTTGCGTCTATTATTCGAGAACAGCTGTTTGTTGTGTTTAGGGCGGCCGGGAGGAGAACCTGGTGGATGTCATAGACCGGCAGGTGGTGAGTCGCCTGCTTCGGGACGGTCGGGCCACGTTCGCCGAGATCGGCGCCGAGGTCGGGCTGTCCGCGCCGGCGGCCAAGCGCCGGGTGGACCGGCTGGTGGCCAGCGGAGCCATTCGCGGCTTCACCGCGGTGATCGACCCGTCCGCGCTGGGCTGGACCACAGAGGCCTACGTCGAGCTGTACTGCCAGGGCACGGTTGCCCCGCAGGAGCTGCGGCGCAGCCTGGAACAGGTGCCCGAGGTGGTGAGCGCCTGCACCGTCACCGGCTCCGCCGACGCACTGCTGCACATGCTGGCCACCGACATCGCCCACCTCGAGCAGGCGATGGAGCGGATCCGCCAGGAGCCGAACGTGGACCATACGGAGAGCGTGATCGTGCTGTCCCGGTTGATCGACCGCCGGTAGCTCTTGAGTGCCCGTTTCGCGGGCTGGTCATTTTTTAGGGAAGCTTGGGCGGGGCTAGGTGTGGGTCGGGTACGGCGGTTCGGGGCTTGGCTAGCCGTGGCGTAGCGCGGCGGTGATGTATGAGCGCAGTACGGCGGCCTTCGAGTCGAGTTCCGGGTTGTCGGTGAGGTTCCGCACCCGCGCGTCGAACGAGCTCTGCGTCAGTGCTCCGACGGAGAACAGGTAGGCCCAGTGGTAGAAGCCGCGGGGCTTGCCGGGCAGCGCGACGCGCAGCGCCTCGATGAACTGGCGGGCCATCGGGTCGAACAGGGTGCTGAGGATCGGGCGGTCCTGGCTGGACGGGTCGGCCGCCTCCCGCAACACCAGCCGGGCGTACCAGATCCCGTCCGGATCGGTGTGCAACGCCAGCACCGGGTCGACCAGTGCGCTGACGATCTGGTCCAGCGCGTTCTCGGCGCGCAGGTCCTCGATCGCCTCCAGCCGAACCACCCGCTCGAGGTTGACGTACTGCCGGCTCTCGAAGATTGCCGTGTACAGCGCCAGCTTGGTGCCGAAGTGGTAGACGATCAGCGCCAGCTTCACGCCCGCCTCGGCCGCGATGTCGCGCATCGTCGTCCCGTGGTAACCCTCCATGGCGAAGATCTTCTCCGCCGCCCGCAGGATTGCCTCGCGGCGCTCGCCAGGTCCGGCGGCGACCGCCGGGCCTTGGGGGGACGGCTCGCTGGTCGGCACCGCGCTTCCTTCCGTCTTCTGATCGTTCGGCTGGTCTGGGGGTAGAAAGTATCCCATCGTGGCGAGAGCCTTGAGGTGCTCACTGTACGTCCGTACAGTGATCCGTGCTCGGTCGGCCGGTCAGGGCTTATGGATGGGGGCGGCCGACCGGGCTCTAGCTATCCCGGTGGGCAGGGTGACCATCGGGATGTATGTCAAACCTCGGTCTGACCGGCTACCGGTTCGCCAGCACACGGGGACCGAGCTGCTGGCAGGCGACCAACGCAACCTCCACGTCCAGCCGGCCGTCGCCGAGCGGCCGGCCGCGGATCTCCTCGGCCTTGCGCACCCGGTAGTGCACGGTGTTCTTGTGCAGGTGCAGCCGGGCGGCGGCGTCGGTGAAGCTTCCCCCGGTCTCCAGGAACACCCGGACCGTCTCCCGCAGCCGGGCCATCGCCTCATCCTCCCTGGCCAGCTCGCCCAGGGTGCGGGCCACCCAGGCGCGCAGCGCGTCGAGGTCCTCGGACAGCATGGCGGCGATGCTCACCTCCGCGAAGCTGATCACGGGGGAGAGCAGGCCACCGGACATGTCGGCCACCGTCTTGGCCCGCAGCGCCTCGCGGTGTGAGGAGCGGAAGCCGGCCAGTCCGGGTGCCGGTTCGCCGAGCGCGATGCGCAATGCGGAGCCGGCATCCAGTGAGTCGAGGGCCTGATCGTCCAGCCGCATCGGGCTCGGGCTGGACAGCCAGGCCCAGAGCGTGTGGTCATCCACCAACACGGTGAGCGGTCGGCAACCGGAGGCCGCGGCCAGCACCCCCACGGCGGAGTCCACCCACCTCGGGGCGTGGGCGTCGATCTCCACCCAGGCCACGGCGGCAATGTGCCAGCCGCGCATCCGGTAGCCGATCATGGCTTCGGCGGTGCTGACGTCCAGGGTGTCGTCGGCCAGGACGGTGCGCAACGCGATTGCCCTGGCCGCGTCGGTGCGCTGGGTCCACAGTTTGCGCTCGGTCTCGTAGATCTCGATCAGGTGCTCGGAGACCTGGTCGATGTAGCGCCCGAGCACCGAGACGATCTCCTGGGTGCAGGCGAGCAGCATCTCCGCGTCCAGCGAGCGGACACCCATGCCGCGCAGGAACCACTGGGTGACCCGTTCCTGGCCGAGCCGGTAGGCCCGCAGCAGGCTCTCGATGGGCAGGTCGCGCTGGGCGAACCGGCGGGCGTACGCGGCGGCCGCCGCCGGCACGTCGATGCGGTCCAGCGGCAGGCCGTGCAACAGCACGTCGAAGATCGTGGACAGGTTCGACGACGTGCTGGCGGCCATCAGCTCGCGGACCGCCTCATCCCCCTGGAACGCCGGGATCTCCTCGAGGAAGAGCGCGGCGAGCTCGGCGGTGAGCGCGGTGACTTGGCCGTCCAGCTCCCGCGCCACCTGCGCCACGACCTGCCGGGTAGTGGCGTCGCTGGCCATGCCTGACACTAGCGCCAGCGCCACACGGCCCCCGCCAGGGCATCGCGCGGAGCCACTTTGTCGTGTCTATTTCCAACGAAAGGTGGCTCTTGTCTCGTCTATTTCCAACGACGAGTCGGCTGAGGCGTCGGCCGGTCGGCCCCTTATTGCCACGTAGTTGTGAGTGCAGAAGCTAGGCCGTAGGCTCGATCGGCCGTGGCCCTTCCGGGGTGCTTGACTACTGAGCGTAAGGACGATGATGGCTTTTGCTGGATCGCGGGCCGCGTCCGCGTTCGGTCGGGCCTGGGGCGCGTTGTCCGCCCGGGACCGGGCTTCCCTCGGCGGAATGTACGGATTTGTGCTGTTGCTGCACGTCGTCGGCTTTGTCGTGCTGCTCGCGTTTGTGGTGCCGCACAACTACTCGCTGGGTACCAGCGGCATCTACACGACCGGCATCGGCGTCCTGGCCTACACGTTCGGACTACGGCATGCCTTCGACGCCGACCATATCGCCGCGGTCGACAACACCACCCGGAAGCTGCTCGCCGAGCATCCCAACTCCGACCGCCGTCCGCTGTCGGTGGGGTTCTGGTTCTCCCTCGGACACTCCACCATCGTGTTCGGCCTGGCGTTCCTGCTCTCCATCGGCGTGCGCGCGCTGGCCGGGCAGGTCGAGGACGACTCCTCGAGGCTGCACTCGATCACCGGGATCATCGGCCTCTCGGTGTCCGGCCTGTTCCTGTGGATTCTCGGGATCATCAACCTGGTTGTGCTGGTCGGGATCATCGGCGTCTTCCGCCGGATGCGGCGGGGGGTCTACGACGAGCAGGAACTGGAAGACCAGCTGAACAAACGCGGGCTGATGAACCGCTTCCTCAACGGGCTGACCAAATCGGTGCGCAAGCCCTGGCACATCTATCCGATCGGCGTGCTGTTCGGCCTCGGGTTCGACACCGCCACCGAGGTGGGCCTGCTGGTGCTCGCCGGCGGCGCGGCCGCGTTCAACCTGCCCTTCTACGCGATCCTGGTGCTGCCGATCCTGTTCGCCGCCGGCATGTCGCTGATGGACACCACGGACGGGGTGTTCATGAACTTCGCCTACGGCTGGGCCTTCGCCAAACCCGTCCGCAAGGTCTTCTACAACATCACCATCACCGCGCTGTCGGTCGCCGTCGCGCTGATCATCGGCACCATCGAGCTGATCGGTGTCCTGGTCGAACAGGCCAATCTCCAGTCCGGTCCGCTGGTGGACATCGCCAACATCCCGCTGGATTACGCCGGCTACGGGATCGTGGCGCTGTTCGTGCTGGCCTGGGTGGTGGCGTTCACGATATGGCGAGTGGCTCGGATCGAGGAGAAATGGTCCGATCGGCTGGCCGCCCAGCCAGCTGAATAGCCCCGAGACACTAGGGTTCGGGGTATGGCCAGGTATTTCGACGTCCACCCGGAGAACCCGCAACGGCGCGCGATCAGCCAGGTCGTGGATCTGGTCCGGGACGGCGGCCTGATCGCCTATCCCACCGACTCCTGCTTCGCGCTGGGCTGTCAGCTGGGCAACAAGGACGGCCTGGATCGGATCAGGGAGATTCGCCACCTCGACGACCGACACCACTTCACCCTGGTCTGCAGCGACTTCGCGCAGCTGGGCAAGTTCGTCCGGGTCAGCAACACGGTGTTCCGGATGATCAAGGCGGCCACCCCGGGCAGCTACACCTTCATCCTGCCGGCCACCACCGACGTGCCGCGCCGGCTGATGCATCCGAAGAAGAAGACCGTCGGGGTGCGCATCCCGGGGCACGCCGTCGCCCAGGCGCTGCTCTCCGAGCTCGGCGAACCCCTGCTGTCCAGCACGCTGCTGCTGCCCGACGAGGAAGAGCCGCTCACCCAGGGCTGGGAGATCAAGGAGCGGCTGGACGCCATGGTCGACGCGGTGGTGGATTCCGACGACTGTGGCACCGAGCCGACCACGGTGATCGACTTCTCGGGGGACGAGCCGGAGATTGTCCGCCGAGGCGCCGGGGACCCCTCCCGCTTCGAGTAGACCCTGCCGGCCGGATGGACGCGGGCCGGCCGGGTTGACCGAGATCACCATCGGCGCCGAGCCACGGCCGCACAGTCCGCGCACTCCCGAGGGTTAGGGTCAGTCGGGATCGGTAGTTCGAGCGGCGAAGGGGCCGGGCATGGCGAGCAGCAAGGACTGGTTCGAGAGCGTCGCCGAGGCGCAACGCAGGGCGAAGCGCCGGCTGCCCAAGTCGGTCTACCTGGCGCTGGTCGCCGGCGCCGAGCGGGGCCTGACGCTCGAGGACAACGTCAACGCGTTCAGCGAGTTGGGCTTTCGGCCGCACATCGCGGACCTGCCCCGCCAGCGTGAGCAGGCGACCACGGTGCTCGGCCAGAAGATCTCGTTCCCGGTGGTCATCTCGCCCACCGGAGTGCAGGCGGTGAACCCGGACGGGGAGGTCGCGGTGGCCAGGGCGGCGGCCGCGGCGGGCACCGCGATCGGGCTCAGCTCGTTCGCCAGCAAGCCCATCGAAGACGTCGCGGCGGCCAACCCCTCGGTGTTCTTCCAGATGTACTGGGTGGGCGGTAAGGACCGCATCCTGCAGCGCATGGAGCGGGCCCGCACGGCCGGCGCGAAGGGGCTCATCGTCACCCTGGACTGGACATTCGCGCACCGCAGGGACTGGGGCAGCCCGGCGATCCCGGAGCGGCTGGACTTCCGCTCGATGCTCAAGTTCGCCCCGGAGGGCATCACCCGGCCGCGCTGGCTGCTGGACTTCGCCAAATCCGGACGACTGCCCGACCTCACGGCGCCGAACCTGGCCCCGCCGGGTGAGCCGGCGCCGACCTTCTTCGGCGCGTACGGGGAGTGGATGGGCACGCCGCTGCCGACCTGGGACGACGTGAAGTGGCTGCGCGACGAGTGGGGCGGACCGTTCATGGTCAAGGGGATCATGCATCCGGACGACGCCCGGCGGGCGGTGGACATCGGCGCCACCGCGATCTCGGTGTCCAACCACGGCGGCAACAACCTGGACGGCACCCCCGCATCGATCCGAGCGCTGCCGGCGGTGGTGGACGCGGTGGGCGATCAGCTCGAGGTGCTGCTGGACGGCGGCATCCGGCGGGGCAGCGACGTGGTCAAGGCGCTCGCGCTGGGCGCCAGGGCGGTGATGATCGGGCGCGCCTACCTGTGGGGGATGGCCGCGGCCGGCGAGCGCGGCGTGGCCAACGTGCTGGAGATCCTGCGCAGCGGGATCGACGAGGCGCTGCTCGGGCTGGGCCGGGAATCCATCCACGACCTGGTCAGGGAGGATCTGATCATCCCCGACGGGTTCAGCAGGTCCGCGCCCCGGCCCAGCGGCACCAGCCCGGCGTAAGCCGCCGAGACATCGACGGGGCCCGGTGCGTGGTCGCACCGGGCCCCGCGACATGTGCGTGGGTCAGCGGCGGGTCCATTTGCGGACCATCCGTGAGCCGATCAGCGCGGCGAGCAGGCCGCCGACGAGTGCGCCGATGGCGAGTGTGATCAGCGTGTTGGGGAACACCGGTGCGGTCACCGAGAACGCCGGCGCGACGACAGAGGCGACGCTGGCGCCGGCTGCCTGGCTGGCGAGCTGGTTCTGCAGGTCACCGATCTGTGCTTGCAGGTCGGCGATGGTGTTCGGGGGGGTTGCCGGGTTGCCCAGCTGGCGCTGCGCATTGTCGAGCTGAGCCTGCAGCTGCGCCTGGTTGCCCGTCCCGTTGGCCACCTCGAGGTAGCGCTTGGAGATGGCGTCGGCCAGCTGGATCCCGGACGCCCGGTCCGGGTGGTTCACCTGGATCGTGATGATCTCGCTGTTCGGCACCACCGTGGCGGTCACGTTCTTGATCAGGTAGTCGATCGGCACGCCGGTGCTGTCCGCGACCGGTTGCAGCACGTCCCGTCCGGTGATCAGCACGGTCTGGGTGGTCAGTGTGCGGTCGGCGTTGTCGCCACCGGAGGCGGCGTCGCCGAGGCTGTAGCGGAGCGTGGTCTGCGCCGCGTACACATGCGGCAGCACCACTGTGGCGACCAGCCCCAGCATCACCCCGAGCACGACCATGATGGCGGAGACCAGAGCCAGCCTGGTCTGCTGCGTCTTGGTCAGCCGAGTCCGGGAGGGCGGAGGCGGCGGCAGATATCCGGGAGGCGGTCGGAACTGACCCGGCCCGGGTGGCCCAGGCAGGCGCGGGGCCGGGCGGCCAGCACCTCCGGTGGGAGCCGAGCTCGGGGTAACCATCGACAACGTCTCTCCTCGTGGCCAATCTCGGGCGGTCGGCCGGGGGTTCGCCTACCACCTCGGCACAGCACGGTATACCGCCCCGCTCCCAGGCTAGAGGCGAGGCCCTGTGAACGCAGCGGTGAATTTCTCGCCGATCGGGTAATGCGTCGCGGGCTCGAGGCCGCCGCCGGTCGGCTCAGTCGGCGTACGACCAGCCGGACCAGCCGTCCACATCGATCCAGATCACCGGGCCGCGCGGCGGGTCGGCCTGGTATTGCGGGTACTTGGCGCGTAGCCGGCGCACCGGCTCCTCCCGCGCCGAGCCGTCGGTGAGTATCCGGGCGCTCCCGTCCGCGCGCACCCACCACAGGGCCGACCAGTCGCTGTCGTCGTAGTGCTCGGTCAGCACCGCCACCCGGTCGTTGCCGGCGATGTTGTGCAGCCGGCGCAGCGAGGTGGTGCTCTTCGGCTTCTGGTCCACCGCGATCACGATCGACGAGCCGGTCAGGTCGAAGGTGACCGGCACCAGGTGCGGCTGCGCCCGCTCGGACACGGTGGCCAGATAGGCCACCCTGGCCAGGGCCATCCGCCGCCGGCTCTCCGGCTCATCCAATCGCATGCTCGTCCAGTCACATCCTCAGAGCAGGAAGCGGAACAGCGGGCTGTTCGGCGGCACCCGCTCGATGTGCGGGGGCGCCAGCCGCATCCGCTGCAGCAGCGCGTCCAGGTCCTCCGGGCGGCCGAGCTCGATGCCGACCAGCGCCGGCCCGGTCTCCCGGTTGTTCCGCTTCACGTACTCGAACAGCGTGATGTCGTCGTCCGGGCCGAGCACGTCGTCCAGGAAGCGGCGCAGCGCACCAGGTTCCTGCGGGAAGTCCACCAGGAAGTAGTGCTTGCGGCCCTCGTGCACCAGCGCCCGCTCGACCACCTCGGCGTACCGGCTCACATCGTTGTTGCCGCCGGAGAGCAGGCACACCACGGTGGACCCCGGCGGGACGTCCAATTCGGTACCCGCGCGGTCTACCAGCGCGGCCGTGGCGAGCGCGCCGGCCGGCTCGGCGATGATCCCGTCGGACTGGTAGAGCTCGAGCATCTCCACACACACCATGCCCTCCCCGACGGCGGTCAGGGTGGCCGCGCCGGCCCGGACGCCGTCCCTGGTGATCGGATAGGTGACCTCGCCGGCCCGGCGCACCGCGGCGCCGTCCACGAACGGGTCCACGGTCTCCAGGTCCACCGGGCGACCGGCGGCCAGCGCGGCGGCCATGCACGCCGCGCCGGCCGGCTCCACGCCCACCACGCGCACCTCGGGGTGCCGCTCGCGCAGGTAGACGAGCGTGCCGGCGAGCAGGCCGCCGCCGCCGACCGGCACCACTAGCACGTCGGGCGCCCGGCCCAGCTGGCTGATCAGCTCGCGGACCACGGTGCCCTGGCCGGCCACGGTCCGGGGATCGTCGAAGGCGGGCACCAGGGTGGCCCCGGTCCGCCGGGTGTCCTCGACGGCCGACTTGGCGGCGTCGTCGTAGGTGTCGCCGACCACCCGCACCTCCACCACGTCGCCGCCGAGGAAGGCCACCCGGTCGCGTTTCTGTCGGGGCGTGGTGCGCGGCAGGTACACCCGGGCCCGGACGCCGAGGCGGGCGCAGGCGTAGGCCACGCCCTGCGCGTGGTTGCCCGCGCTGGCGCACACCACGCCGTTGCCCCGGGTGGCCGGGTCCAGCTGGGAGATCAGGTTGTAGGCGCCCCGGATCTTGTAGGAGCGCACCGGCAGCAGATCTTCTCGTTTGAGCCAGACCTGCGCGCCGATGCGCCTGGTCAGCCGGGGGTTTCGCTCGAGCGGACTGGCCGGGATCACCCCGCGCAGCCGGTTGGCGGCCGCATCGACGTCGTCGGCGGTCACCGAAATCACCGTGGTCACCCCGAAACCGTGCCACGTGCCGATCTCAGACGGAGCAACGACCCTTGAAGGCCAGCACCCGGGCGGTCGCCTCGTCCACGTTGGACGCCGGCAGGGTTCCGTTGACCACCGCCGCCTGCAGCCGGTCGAGCACGGTGCCCAGGTCCCCGTTGGAGGTCCACAGCGCCACGTCCGCCCCGGCCCGCAGGGCGGCCAGCACCGCGTCCGGTAGGGCGTACCCATCGGTGATCGCCCGCATCGCACCCAGGTCGTCGGTCATCACCACGCCGTGGAAGCCCAGTTCGGACCGCAGCAGCTGGTAGGTCGCCGGGCTGAGGCTGGCCGGCAGCCCACCGGTGAGGCCGGGCACGTTCAGGTGGCCCACCATCACCGCCGCCGGTCCGGTGCCGAGCAGCGCGCGGTAGGGCACCAGGTCATCGGTGCGCAGCGCGTCCAGCGGCGGCGTGGAGACCAGGCCGGTGTGCGAGTCCCCGCTGGCCCGGCCGTGCCCGGGGAAGTGCTTGAACACCGGCAGCACGCCCGCGTCGCGCAGCCCGGCGGCGAACGCGCCGGCGTAGCTGGCCACGGTGGCCGGGTCGGCGCTGAACGAGCGGTCGCCGATCGCGCCGTTCGCCGGGCCGGCGTCCACATCCAGTACCGGGGCCATGTCCACCGTCACGCCCCTGGCGCTCAGCTCCCGGCCGCGCTGCCCGCCCAGCGCGCGGACCTGGGCCGGCGTCATCGTGCGGGCCATCACCCGGGCACTGGGCACCGAGCCGTCCAGCTCGTCGATGCGCTGTACCCGGCCGCCCTCCTCGTCTACCGCGACGGCCACCGGCAGCGGGCTGGCCGCGCGCATCGGTCCCAGCGCGTCAGGGCGCAGGATGGCGGTGGCGGTCCCGCCGATGAACACCCCACCGACGCCGGTGGATGCGACCACCGCGCGCGCCGAGTCCGGCCGCGCCGGGTTGACCCCGACCATCAGCCGCTGCGCCAACCGCGCGCGCAGCGGCATGGCGGCGACCTGGGGGCCGCAGGCGGGCGGACCGGGCGGCGCGGCGGGCGGAGCGCTGGGGCCGGCGGCCTCGGGGCGGCCCGGCCACTCCCCGCTCAGGTGGGCGATGCCTACGGTCAGCCCGGCGGCCACCAGCACCGCGATGGCGGCCAGCCCGAGTCGGCGACGCAGCAGGCGTCCCCGCCCGGATTGACTGGGCGGGGCCGGTCGGTGCCGTCCGGACCCGCTGTCGGGGGCCTCGGGCCGGCTGGGGAGCTGCCGCACGATGCCCCGAGCGTACGTCGGCGGCAGACCGACCCCCGACCGGGTGCACCGGTTCCCGCCGCCCGCGGGGTCAGGTGCGGTAGTGGCGCACGCCTGCGACCTCGGTGCGGTGCAGCCGGCCCTGCTCGGACAGCAGATCCAGGTGCGCGGAGGTTTCCACCACGGCGATGCACTGGTTGAACCGGTCCAGCTCGTCGTGCCGGCGGCCTCGGCGGGTCCAGGTCAGCCGGGCGGCGGATTCATACGCGGTGCTGGCCCCGGCTTCCACGGTGGCGGCTATCGCGTCCAGCCGCTCCGCGTGGTGCTCGAGCAGCTCGTCCACCCTGTGGTGCACGCTGGGGGAGACCGGGCCGTGCGCGGGCAGCAGCTGGCGGTCCGGCATGCCGCGGACCAGCCGCAGCGAGTCCAGGAAGTCACCCAGCGGGGAGCGCGCCAGCTCGGTCTCGAACCCGATGGACGGGGTGATCCGGGGCAGCACGTGGTCGCCGGCGAACATTGCGTTGCGCGCCTCGTCCACGAACACCAGGTGGCCCCGGGTGTGACCGGGGGTGGGAACCGCCTGCAGGGTGCGCTCACGCAGCACCACCTCGCTCGGCGCGGACAGCCAGTCGTCCGGGTCCTCCCAGTCGGTGGGATCGTGCCGTGACCCCTGGTCGGTCAGCTCGGCCAGCAGCCCCTCGGCGCCGCCGCGACGCAGCTGGGCCAGCAGCGAGGTCCATGGCGGCCGGTTCGGGTCGGCGCTCAGCCGCACCGAGGGCTGCTCGGCGGCGCCCAGGCTGATCCGGTTGCCGAACTCCCGGCGCAGCCGCACGGCCAGCGTGTAATGGTCCCGGTGCACGTGGGTGATCAGGAAGCGGTGCACGTCCCCGACGCTGTGCCCGAGCGCGGCCAGCGCCTTCTCCAGCACCACCCTGGCCTCGTCGATACCCCACCCGGAGTCGATCAGTACCAGCCCGTCACCGTCGCGCAGCGCGTAGACGTTCACCGCCTTGAGGCCGTCCATCGGCAGCGGCAGCGGGATCCGGTACAGCCCGGGCCCCACCTCGTACACCCCTTCGGTGTTCCAGTCGCCGCTCGGGTCGTCCGGCTCGATGCGCACGGGCCGCTCCTCTCCGTCGCCGGGGCGGCCGACGTTGGCCCACCACGGCTTGAATCCAGATTCGAACCCTGATTCGAACCCGTTGCACGGCGCAACGGCAAGTCCGTTCGGCGTGGCGGCGCCGACTGTGTCCCGAGTCACCGTCCGCGCGGGCCTCGGCTTGGCTGCCCGCACGGCATCGATTCAGGCACCCTGGGCGGGTGAGTCAGTGGCGGAGCATTCGATTACTGCCAGGGCGGTGGCGCGCTGCCATGGCCGTGCTGGCTCCGCTGAGCGCGGTCGGCGCGCTGGCGCTGGGCTGGCGGTATTCCGGGACGGAGTCCGCCGGAGCGTTGGACCACCAGCTGGATGGCCAACTGGTGGCACACCGGGGCTCGCACCTCGGGCTGCTCTGGCACATCTCCGACCTGGGCAGCCCGCCGGCACTGCCGCTCGGCGTCCTGGTGTTGGCCGCCGTCGCCGCGCTCACCGGGCGGCGCTGGCCCGCACTGCTGCTCACCGTGGCCGGCCCGCTGGCCGCCGTGGTGCTCACCGAGTTCGTGCTCAAGCCGCTGGTCGGGCGGACCTATGAGGGAGGGCTCTCGCTGCCCAGCGGGCACACCACCAGCATCACCTCGATGGCCTGGGTGTTCGTCCTGGTGTTCGTCGCCGGCGGCCGGCAGCGCCGGTGGTGGCTGCGAGCCGGGCTGGTTGGGCTGGCCGTCCTTGCGGTGCTGGGAGTGGCCGGGTCCATGGTGGCGCTGAACCGGCACTACACCACCGATACGGTGGCCGGGGCGTTGGTGGCGACCGCGGTGGTCGGCGCGGTGGCGCTGCTGCTGGACGGCTGGCTGCGCCGGCGGGAAACCGTCCGGCAAGCGGCGCCGGCACGGTGAGCGGCGCAACCCGGGAACAGCCGACCCTTCCGTGAGCGGCGCAACCCGGGAACAGCCGACCCTTCCGTTGTGCGGAAGTCGGCCTGCCGCGGCAAGCTGACCGGGAGACACCATGGCGGCCGGATCCTCCACCAGAGCGCCGCACTGAGCAGGGCCGAGGAGGACCAGTCGGGAGGAGGAGCCGCGATGGCCACGCCCACCAGGCAGCCGAGCGTCGAGCAGTCGAAGGTCGAGCCGGGCGAGCTGCCCCGCTACCGGTCGGACCCCGAGGGCACGCACCCGCCGCTGGATTTCGCCGGCTACCGATCCACCGGGCTGCGCCATCCCAGCGAGCCGCTGATCCTGCTGCCCCAGCGGCTCACCGAGGTCACCGGGCCAGTGCTGGGCCCGGGGCGACTAGGCCCGCTGGACCACGACCTGACCCGCCAGCACGCCGAGGAGCCGATCGGCCAGCGGATCATCGTGCACGGCACCCTGCGGGACGGGGATGGCCGCCCGGTGCCCGACTCGCTGGTGGAGATCTGGCAGGCCAACGCTGGCGGGCGGTACCGGCACAAGGTGGACAACTGGCCGACACCGCTGGATCCGAACTTCACCGGGGTGGGCCGCGCACTGACCGACGCCCAGGGGCAATACCGGTTCGTCACCATCAAGCCGGGCGCCTACCCGTGGGGCAATCACGACAACGCCTGGCGGCCGGCGCACATCCACTTCTCGGTGTTCGGCCAGGCGTTCACCCAGCGCCTGGTCACCCAGATGTACTTCCCGGACGACCCGCTGTTCGCCCACGACCCGATCTTCAACTCGGTGCCCGACGCGGCGGCGCGGCAGCGCATGGTGTCGCGGTTCGACCTGGACAACACGGTGGAGCAGTGGGCGCTGGGTTTCCGGTTCGACATCGTGCTGCGTGGCCGGGACGCCACCCCGTTCGAGGAGCCGCACGCATGACCGCCGCACGCGTGACCGAGACTCTGACCGACCCCTTGACCACGTACTTCGACGGGAGCACCCCGTCGCAGACCGTCGGGCCGTTCCTGAGCATCGGGCTGCCCTGGCCGGACGGCCCGGACGTCGTGCCGGCGGGCACTCCGGGGGCCGTGCTGATCGTCGGCACGGTGTTCGACGGCGCCGGGGACCCGGTACCGGACGCCATGGTGGAGACCTGGCAGGCGGATCCGGACGGCCGCTTCGACCACCCGGACGACCCGCGCGGGCGGGTGGCCGGCTGGCGCGGGTTCGGCCGCTGCCCGACCGACGATCATGGCGACTACGAGATCCGCACGGTGCTGCCCGGCGCGCTGCCCGGCCAGGCCCCGCACCTGGACGTCTCGGTGTTCGCCCGTGGCCTGCTGCACCGGGTGGTGACCCGGATCTACTTCCCGGACCACGCCGAGGCGCACGCCGACGACCCGGTGCTCGCCGCGGTGCCGGCAACTCGCAGGGACACGCTGGTCGCCGCTCGGCACGACGGCGGGTACCGTTTCGACGTGCGATTGCAGGGACCGGGGGAGACCGTCTTCTTCGATGTCTAAGCCGGCACCCAGCGCCGAGGTATCGACCGCGCCGGTCGATACCTCGGACAGCTGCGCGGAGCCGTCGGTCCGCTCCACGGTGGCCCGGGCGTTCGGGGTGCTCGGGGTGTTCTCCGCCGGGCGGACCGAGCTGACCCTCTCGGAGATCGCGCGGCGGGCCGGGCTGCCGCTGACCACCGCGCACCGGATCGTCGGCGAGCTGGCCCGGTGGGGCGCCCTGGAGCGCACCGAACGGGGTAGCTACCAGGTCGGCCTGCGGCTCTGGGAGGTCGGCGCGCTGGCTCCCCGGGGTCACGGGCTGCGCGAGATCGCCATGCCGTTCCTGGAGGACCTCTACGAGGCCACCCGGCAGAACGTCCAGCTCGCCGTGCTGGACGGGATGGAAGTGGTGTACGTGGAGCGGATCGCGACGCGCAATGCCGTCGCCGTGGTCACCCGGGTGGGCACCCGGCTGCCGTTGCATGCGACCGGGGTGGGGCTGGTGCTGCTGGCGTTCTCCGACGCGGCGTTCCAGGAGCGGGTGCTGGCCGCCCCGATGCGCAGGTTCACCGAGAAGACCATGACCTCGCCGGCCGAGGTACGCCGGGTGATCGCGGACGTCCGGCACCGCCGTTTCGCGGTCAGCGAGGGACAGATCACCCTCGATGCGCTGTCCGTGGCGGCGCCGATCTTCGAGGCAGACGGGCGGGTGAACGCCGCGCTGTCGGTGGTGGTGCCCAGCGAGCACCCCGCCCAGGAGTACATCCCGGCGGTGCACGCGGCGGCCCGGGGCATCTCCCGTGGACTGGGCTGGCGGCCGGAGGCATCGGGTTCCGCACAGCGGAAGCACCGCTGGGCCGGCCGCCGCGATGGCGCCACCATGCCTGAATGACCTCCACCACCGGCCCGGTCGGCGCCGCCCAGCTCAGTGCCCCGGGCAGCGACCTGGACCCGTTCTCCGACGAGTTCCTGACCGATCCGTACCCCGCGCACACCGAGCTGCGCGAGGCCGGCCCGGTGGTGTGGTTGACCCGCTACCGGATCTGGGCGATGGCCCGGCACGCCGAGGTGGACCGCGCGCTCAAGGACCCGGAGACCTACTGCTCGTCGGCCGGGGTGGGGCTGTCCGACTTCCGCAAGGAGAAGCCGTGGCGCCCGCCCAGCCTGCTGCTCGAGGCCGACGCGCCAGAGCACACCCGGGCCCGCGCGGTGGTCTCCCGGGTGCTCACCCCGCCGGCCGTGCGCCGGCTCAAGGACGACTTCCAGCGCCGCGCCGATGAGCTGGTGGCCAGCCTGGTGGCCCGGGGCGGCTTCGACGCGGTGAGCGAGCTGGCCGAGGTCTTCCCGGTGGCCGCCTTCCCGGACGTGGTGGGGCTGCCCGAGCAGGGCCGCGAGCACCTGCTGCCCTACGGCGCGATGGCGTTCAACGCGTTCGGCCCGCGCAATGAGCACTTCCACCGGGCGATGGAGGGCGCCGAGCCGGTGCAGCGGTGGATCACGGCCAGCTGCCAGCCGGAGGCGCTGGACCCGGCCGGGCTGGGCGCGAAACTGCACCAGAGCGCTAGGGAATCGGGCTACACCGTGGAGGAGGCGGCCCTGCTGCTGCGTTCCTTCCTCACCGCCGGGGTGGACACCACGGTCTACGGGCTGGGCAACGCGGTGGCCTGCCTGGCCGAGCACCCCGACCAGTTCGCCGCGTTGCGCGCCGACCCCTCGATGGCCCGCGCCGCGTTCGAGGAGGTGCTGCGGTTCAGCTCGCCGGTGCAGACGTTCTTCCGCACCACCACCCGCCAGGTGTCGGTAGACACCCCGGAGGGCACCGTGGAGATCCCCGGCGGGGACAAGGTGCTGCTGTTCCTCGGCGCGGCCAACCGGGACCCGAGGCGGTGGGACCGGCCGGAGGAGTTCGACATCAGCCGCCGGGCCGTCGGGCACCTGGGCTACGGCGCCGGCCCGCACGCCTGCGTCGGCCAGATGATGGCCCGCCTCGAGGGCGAGGTGGTGCTCACCGCGCTGGCCCAGCAGGTGGCCGAGCTGACCCCGGCCGGCCCCGCGCGTCCCCGGCTGAACAACACCCTGCACGGCCTGGACCGGCTGCCGGTGCGAGTGGTCGCCGCCGACTAGCTGACCGGCTCGGCCAGGTGTGCTTCTAGCGGGGCTGGTCGGGACGGGCGGAGCAGGGAGAGCAGGCCGCCGACGGTGAGGGTGATGGCCACGCCGAGCGGGACGAACCAGGGGAACGCCAGCGGCTTGCCCGCCTCGCCGATGCGCAGGCCGACCGCCGCCCAGCCGGTGCCGAGCAGCGTGGCCAGGAAGGCGATGCCGGCGGCCACCCCGTCGGCGCGGCGGACCAGCCGGCCGAGCAGGAAGGCACCCAGCAGCGCGCCGTAGGTGTAGGACGCGATGGACAGCCCGAGCTCCACCACCGGGTTGTCCGTGCTGGTGAACATCGAGGCGAAGCCCACCATCACCAACGCCCACAGCCCGGTGGCCCAGCGGGCGATCTTCAGCATCGCCTCCGGTGACGGGGTGCGGCCGGCCCAGGACTGCAGCAGGTCGGCGATGGTGGAGTTGGACAGCGAGTTCAGCGCGCTGGACAGCGAACCCATGGTGGCCGCGAGTATCCCGGCGACCAGCAGCCCGGACAGCCCCACCGGCAGGCCGCGCAGGATGAACTCGCCGAAGATCTGGTCCGAGCGCAGGCCGAGCTGCTGCAGCGAGGCGCCGTTGCTGGCCACCCAGAGCAGCGCCCCGACCAGGGAGAACAGCGCGAACTGGATACCTACCGCGACGGCCGAGCCGATCATGGCCTTGCGCCCGTCGGACAGCGACCGGCAGGACAGCACCCGCTGCGCGATCAGCTGGTCCGAGCCGTGCGAACCCATGGTCAGCAGGGCGCCGCCGACGATCGCGGTGACGAAGGCGTACGGGCTGGTCAGGATGGGTGCGTCGAAGTTGAACACGGTCAGCTTGCCGGCCTGGTACGCGGTGCCCAGCCCGCCCAGGCCGACCTGCCCGAGCAGCACCACGATGCACACCACCGCGCCGGTCAGGTAGAGCGCCATCTGCAGGAAGTCGGTCCACACCACCGCCTTGATCCCGCCCACGTAGGTGTAGGCGACGGTGACGGCGGTGATGGCCAGCACGATGACGAAGTAGTTGATGTTCACCCCGAACTCGGCCAGCAGCAGCTTGATCGGGATGGCGCCGGCGAACAGCCGCACCCCCTCGGCGAGCAGCCGGGTGATCAGGAAGGTGACCGAGGCCAGCGCCTGCAGCTGCCGGCCGAACCGCTGCCCCAGGTACTGGTAGGCGCTCACGAACCCGCCTCGGAAGTACAGCGGCAGCAGCACGAACGCGACCAGGATCCGGCCGATCAGGTAGCCGACGGCCAGCTCCACGAAGGAGAACGAGCCCAGGTAGGCCACCCCGGGCACGCTGATCACGGTCAGGGTGGAGGTCTCGGTGGCGACGATGGAGAACATCACCGCCCACCAGGGCAGCGAGCGCTCCGCGGTGAAGTAGTCGGCGGCCGAGCGCTGCCGGCCGGAGAGCTTCAGCCCGATCACCGCAACCGCCACCAGGTAGGCGACGATCACCGCGAGGTTGATCACGTCGTGCATGGCGTCCCCAGCCGGGCGGCCGAGGCCTCGGTGATCCGCAGCGTGTGTACCGGGCTGGCCGGCGTGGGCATCCGCAGCGGGCCGTGGCCGGGGCTGAACCTGCCGAGCACCCTGGGTGTCCGCGAACCGGTCGCGCCGGGCAGCACCCCCGGCAGGCCGTGCCAGCTCAGCGCGCCGAGCAGCGCGGTCAGGTAGGCCTCCTTGGCGTCGACCGGTATGCCGAGCTCGTCGGAGCGGCGCAGCGGTACCGGGTCCAGGGCGGCGCGCAGCGCGGCCACCAGCACCGGGTTGCGCATCCCACCACCGGCGCCGACCACCTCGGTGATCCCGTGCCGGGTGCACGCGGCGCCGACCGTGCGGGCAGTCAGCTCGACCAGGGTGGCCGCGATGTCCGCGTGCGCGGGGATCAGCTCAGCGCCTCCTGGGTGGCTGGCGCGTTCGGCCAGCGCGGCGTCCAGGTAGCCGGCGGTGAACAGCTCCCGTCCGGTGGACTTGGGCGGCTCGGCGGCGTAGTACGGCTCGGCCAGCAGGATGCCCAGCAGCGCCAGGTCGACCTGGCCGGCGGCGGCCAGCGTGCCGTCCACGTCATAGCCGGGCGCCCCGGCGGGGTGATGGCGCGGGGCGCTGTCCCTCGCGCGGGTGGCGACGGTGTCGAGCAGACAGTTGCCCGGTCCGGTGTCGTAGGCGATCACCGGCTCGCCCGGCCGTCCGACCACGGTGATGTTGGCGATGCCGCCGATGTTCAGCGCGGCCCGCCGGTTCGGACCGGCCAACCAGAGTGCGTCCAGCGTGCTGGCCAGTGGGGCGCCGTGCCCGCCGGCGGCGATGTCCCGGGAGCGCAGGTCGGACACCACCGGCAACCCGGTGCGCTCGGCGATCCAGGCCGGCTGCCCGAGCTGCAGGCTGCCCTCGGCGTGCCGGCCGCGGACCCAGTGGAAGACGGTCTGGCCGAGCCAGCAGATCAGCTCGCCGTCGGTGCCGAGCTCGGCCAGCGCGGACGCGGCGGCTTCGGCGGCGGCCTGGCCGACCAGGGTGTCGAGCGCGCACAGCTCCTCGACGGTGGTGGTGGCCGGTGGCAGCACGCCGAGCAGCCGGTCACGCAGGTGGGTCGGCCAGGCGGTGGTGGTCGCGGAGAGCGGCGTCAGCGCCACCGTCCCGTCGGCTATCTGGATGTCGGCGACCGCCACGTCCAGCCCGTCCATCGAGGTGCCGGAGAGCAGCCCGACGACGATCACCGTCGGGCCTGCCGGGCCGCTCCGATGCTGACCACCTCGCCGGGCCGGGCGCGGTCACGCCGGGTGCGCTCGGTGTGCGGGCTGAGTCCGGTGTGTGGGCTGGGTTGGGTGTGCGGGCTGGGTTCGGTGTGCTGGTGCCCGTCGCGGTCGCGCGTGCGGTGCTCGGTGGGCTCGGCCTGGTGCGGCTGCTCGGCCTGGTGCGGCTGGCCGGCCTGGTGCAGCTGCTCGGCCTCGTGCGGGTGGCCGGTGCCGGTTACCGAGTCCACGGCGGCGCGCACCGAACCGGCGGCGGCCAGGCGCTCCCCGGCGGCCGCCGGGTCCAGCCCGGTCAACCCGCTGACCAGCGCGGTCCGCACGTCGCCGGCCGACGCGGCGAGCAGCTGGGCGGCCACCTCCTCAGCGAGCCCGGTGGCGTCCCGCACGATGCGCACCGCGCGCCGGCGCAGCTTGGCGTTGGTCGGTCGGATGCCCACCATCCAGCCGCCGTAGGTCCCACCGGTGCGCACCATCGCGGCGGTGGACAGCGTGTTGAGCGCGACCTTCTGCGCGGTGCCGGCGGCCAGCCGGGTCGAGCCGGCCAACACCTCGGGGCCGGTGAGCAGCTCGATGACCACGGTCGCATCCCTGGCCGCCGGGGCCCCCGAGGTGCACACCATGGCCACGGTCACCGCGCCGCGCTCCCTGGCGGCGGCCAGCGCGGCCGCCACGAACGGGGTACGCCCGGAGGCGCTCACCCCGATCACCACGTCGTTGCCGTCGATCTCGGCGTCGGCGACCGCCGCGCGGGCCGCCACCATGTCGTCCTCGGCGTTCTCCACCGCGGCGGTGGCGGCGCAATCCCCGCCGGCCAGCAACGTCGGCACCCGGGCGGGGTCGACGCCGAAGGTGGGGGTCAGCTCGGCGGCGTCCTGCACGGCCAGCCGCCCTGGGGTGCCCGCCCCCACGTAGACCATCCGCCCGCCCCGGCGCAGGGCCGCCGCCACGTGGTCCACCGCGGCCGCGATCGCCCCGGAGGCACGAGCCACCGAGGGCACCGCGATGGCCTGGCCGTCCACCAGCCGGGCCACCAGGTCGGTGGTGGGCAGCAGGTCGATCTGCTCCGAGCCCGGGCGCAGGGCCTCGGTGGGCAGCGCGTCCACGTCGGCGATACCCCCGGCGTTGGCGGACAAGCTCGGCCGGTCCTGGGCTGGACGGACGCGGACCAGGCCGGACTCGAGGGCGGAACCGGTGTGCTCGAGCAGCCAGGCCAGCCCGCTCATCGCGTCGCCGTCGGGCTCCACCCACGCGATTTCCGGATGGCGCAGGCGCAGCCGGGGCAGTAGCTCCTCGGCCAGCCCGCCGACCACCGCCACGGTCGCGTCGGTGGTCTCGCCGGCGACCCCGGTCGCGGTGCCCGCCGCGATCGCGGTGCGGGCCAGCGCGTCCGCGCCCGCCTCGAGGATCCCGGTGGCCACCGGATCGCCGTGCCGGGCCGCCGCCAGCACCGCCGGGGCGAGCGCGGCCAGCGCGGCGGCGGTGGGCAGCGCGGACTCCGGGCTGCTCGGGGTGGCCATGGTGGACAGGCTGGTGGCCGGGCCGCGGCCATCGGCGGCCCTGGCGGCCGCGCGCAGGCCGGCCAGCCCGATCCAGGCGCCCGCACCCTCGTCGCCGAGCAGCAGACCGCGGCCGTCGGCCTGGCGCACGGTGTGCGCGCACACGCCCAGGGCGACCGCGCCGGTGCCCACGGAGAGCACCACGCCGTCCCGGTCGGGCAGCGCGCCGGCATGCCAGGCGGCGATATCGCTGGCCACCAGGACCAACTCCGGTGGCCGTGGCCAACCCCGGCCGAGCTGCCTGGCCAGCGCGTCGGCGGCGGCCGGGCGGGCCAGCGCACCGGGTACTCCGACGGCGAGCCGCCACGGGGTGGTCGGCCCGGCGCCCACCGCGTCCCGGACCAGCCTGGCCACCACGTCGGCGCCGCCCTGATCACCGAGGCCGGCGCCCGCGCCGCGCCGCGCACCGGTTGCCGGCGCCAAGTCGGGCGCTGCCGAGTCGGGGTCGGGCCCACCGGTCACCCGGACCCGGGTAGTGCTGCGGCCGATGTCGACAGCGACGGTGGTCAGCACCGGGGGATCGGCGGTCATCGGAGCCTCCGGCCGGGCGGGATGATGTCCACCTCGATGAGGTACCGATCGCCTCTGGCCAGCGATTCGACCCACTCGATCACCTCGCCGTGCTGATCTCGGGAGGTCCGGACGAACCGCAGCGCCGGCCGGCCGGCTGGGACTCCGAGCAGCTCGGCCTCCCGCTTGTCGAGGACCACCGGTGCGACGGACTGCTTGCCGTTGCTGATCCGGCGGCCGTACCGGGAGTTCAGGATCTCGTAGAAGGACACCTGCCCGTTCAGATCCTGGCCGGTCAGGCCGGGTACCCGGGCGCAGGGGGTGTGCAGTGTCTCCAGGGTCATCGGCTCGTCGTCGGCCAGCCGGACCCGGCAGACCCGAAGCACTCGTTCCCCGCCGGGCATCTCCAGGTGCTCCGCGAGCTGGAGGTCGGCGATCACCATGTCCCACCACAGCAGGCGCGACGACGGCGTCAGCCCCCGGCGGCGCATGTCCTCATGGAACGAGGTGGCCATCAACGGTTGGGCGTGCGCCGGACGGCGGACAAATGTCCCCGCGCCGTGCCGGCGCTCCACCAGGCGGCGGGCCATCAAATGCTCGATCGCATGGCGCACGGTCATTCGGGACACCCCGCACCGCAGCGCCAACTCCCGTTCGCCTGGCAGTACCGCACCCGGACCGAGCGTCAGGCACAACCCCTCGACGTGTGCCTCGACCGCATCGGTTCGCGAGTCCGACATGCAAGAGGTATAGACCTCTCACAGCCGAGTCACAAGAGGTCTAAACCAGTTGGCCCAGGCCCGTCGCGGGGCGTAACGATCTTCGCGTTGTCGGGCTGAACCCGTCTGACCGGGAGAGAAAGATGCCCCGGAAGGGAGGCGGCGCTTCCCGCCCGGTCTACTAGGGTTGCCCTAGCCTAAGTTTTTCGCGGGTACTCCGCGTATGCCTCGTTTTTCACCTGTTTGCGTTGGCATGTGAGGTTTTGCCCGTGGCAGAGTTCGTTGAGCTCTGGACAACTGGATCGGCCTGGCCACGGGTTGCCCGATCGCGCCGGCCGTGTCGCACTGGCCCAAGCGAAGGAGACCATCGAATGCCCCAGCACGACACCCTGTTCATCGGCGGGGAGTGGATCGCGCCGAGTTCGAACCGGACCATCACCGTGGTATCGGCCAGTACGGAGGAGATCATCGGGTCGGTTCCGGAGGCGCAGGAAGCTGACGTGGACGCGGCGGTGGCCTCGGCCCGAGCCGCGTTCGAGGATCCGAACGGCTGGTCGTCCTGGGAACCGGCGAACCGCGCGGCGGCGATGGAGCGGTTCGCCAACGGGTTGGACAACCGCAGCGGTGAGATCGCCAGGCTGGTCAGCGCGCAGAACGGGATGCCGATCGCGATCTCGACGGCGTTCGAGGGGGCGTTCCCCTCGATCCTGCTCCGCTACTACGCCGGTGTGCTCAAGGAGGCGGTGTTCGAGGAGACCCGGCCGGGGATGCTCGGCGGGCAAACGGTGGTGCGCCGGGGCCCCATCGGTGTGGTCGGCGCGATCGTGCCGTGGAACTTCCCGCAGTCGCTGTCCGCGTTCAAGTACGCACCCGCACTGGCTGCCGGCTGCACCCTGGTGATCAAGCCATCCCCGGAAACGGTGCTGGATTCGGTGCTGATCGCCGAGGCGGCGGCCGAGGCCGGCATCCCGGGCGGTGTGATCAACTTCGTGCCGGGCGGCCGGGAGATCGGCGCGTACCTGGTCGCGCATCCCGGCGTGGACAAGATCTCCTTCACCGGGTCCACGGCGGCCGGTCGGTCGATCGCGGAGACCTGCGGGCGGCTGCTCCGGCCGGTCACCCTCGAGCTGGGCGGCAAGTCGGCGGCGATCGTGCTCGACGACGCGGACCTGGATCTGGCCACCGTCGGGGAGAAGCTGTTCGCCGCGACACTGCTGAACAACGGTCAGACCTGTTTCCTGGGCACCCGGGTGTTGGCCCCGCGCAGTCGCTACGCCGAGGTGGTGGACACCTTCGCCGCGCTGGCCAGCTCGCTGAAGGTCGGCGACGCGCTGGACGCCACCACCCAGATCGGTCCGATGGCCAGTGACCGGCAGCGGGACCGGGTCGAGGGCTACATCGCCAAGGGCAAGGCCGAGGGCGCGCGGGTGGTGGTCGGCGGCGGCCGCCCGTCGGGTCAGGACAAGGGGTGGTTCGTCGAGCCGACGATCTTCGCCGACGTGGACAACAACCACACCATCGCCCAGGAGGAGATCTTCGGGCCGGTGCTGTCGCTGATCCCGTACTCCGACCTGGACGACGCGGTGCGCATCGCCAACGACTCCGACTTCGGCCTGGGCGGCTCGGTCTGGACCCGGGACGAGGAGCGCGGGCTCGGTGTGGCTCGGCGGGTGCAGACCGGCACCATCGGAGTGAACACCTACGCACCCGACCCCACCGCGCCGTTCGGCGGCGTCAAGGCCAGCGGCCTGGGCCGGGAGCTCGGACCCGAGGCGATCGGGCACTACCAGCAGGTCCAGTCCATCTACACCTGACCCACATCGCGGTCAGTACGCTGCCGGCCGTGGCGCAGACCTCCCAGGGAGCGCCCCGGCGGCGGCTGGGGCCGCGCGATCCCGCGGTGACCAGCCGGATGATGGCGCGGGTGCGCAACAAGGACTCCAAGGCGGAGCTGGCGTTGCGCCGCGCGCTGCACGCCGCCGGGGTGCGCTACCGGCTGCACGCGCCGGACGTGATCGGCCGTCCTGACCTGGTGATCCGCTCCCGGCGGCTGGCCGTGTTCGTGGACGGCGACCTCTGGCACGGCAACCCCGACGAGGTCCGCCGGCGTGGCCGGGCGTCGCTGGCCGAGCTGTTCCCCACCCGCACCGACTGGTGGGTGGCCAAGATCGAGCGCACCGTGGCCAGGGACCGCGAGGTCACCGAAACGCTCCGCGCCGAGGGCTGGACCGTGCTGCGACTGTGGGAACACGACGTCCTGCGCGACCCCGCCGGCAGCGCCGACACCGTCCGGAAAGCCATGGTCAGTACCCGTGAGTGGTAAGCGTTGCTATCGCAACGCTTACCACTCACGGGCTTTGAGCTGCTGTTTTGTTCCGCGTGCGCCGAGCGGTCGTTCTGCCGCGCTAACCAGAGCGTAACCGTCAGTTACGGGCCGTAAGCGCAACTGCACCACGTTCACCGCCCTGCACGGGTCGTTTGTCGAGCCAGCATGACTCGTGTGCCACAACATGCGACCCTTCGCGAAGGACGCGGCAACGGTGCCACTCGGAGGGGAGCCGCATTGCATTCCACGCACGACAACCTCGGTGACGACGGCACGAATCCGCTCGCGTCGGTGATTTCCGGCATGCCAGAGGTATGGCAGCGGTTGCTCGAAGAGCACGTGCCGGACAACTACGGCCGGTGCCTAGCCTGCCGTAATGCGAGCACCGCGGGTGTGCCGTGGCCGTGCACGCTGCAGGTCATCGCGGCGGACGCCAGGGCGATCTGCCTGGGCGCCGGCGAGTTACCTCCGGAGCGCGGCGCCGACGACGCCAGCGCGCAGTGCCCCGCCATTCGCTGAGCCCCTCGCCGAGGCCCTCGCTGAGTCCCGCACTGGGCCTGTGTTGAGTCTCTCGCTGAATCCGAGGGCGGCCGGGCTGCTGCTCGGCGCGGCGGCCGACGCGGTATTCGCCGACCCGGCCCGGTGCCACCCGGTCGCCGGATTCGGCCGGTTTGCCGGCTGGCTGGAGCGCCGCTGGTACGCGGACAGCCGGGCGGCCGGGGTGTGCCACACCGCCGTGTGTGTGGGGGCGGCGGCCGGCACGGGCGCGGTGCTGGCCCGGCTCACCCAGCGCTCGCCGGCGGCGCAGACGGTCGCGGTAGCCGTCACCACCTGGGCTGTCCTCGGCGGGACCTCGCTGGCGCGGGAGGGCGACGCGCTGGCCGGCGCGCTGGAGGCCGGCCAGCTACCCGCCGCCCGGGCCCGGATCCGCCATCTCTGCAGCCGGGACCCGGAGGCGCTGGACACCGCCGGGATGGCCCGCGCGGGCTGTGAGTCGGTCGCGGAGAACACCTCGGACGCGGTGGTCGGACCGCTGCTCTGGGGCGCGGTGGCCGGCCTGCCGGGGCTGCTCGGATACCGGGCGGTGAACACCCTGGACGCCATGGTCGGGTACCGGTCGCCGCGCTACCGCCGGTTCGGCTGGGCGGCCGCGCGCACCGACGACCTGGTCAACCTGCTGCCGGCCCGGCTGACCGCCCTGATCACCCTGGCCGCCGCGCCGCTGCTCGGTGGTTCGCCGGCGGCTGCCGCGCGGGCCTGGCGGCGCGACGCCGGCGGACACCCCAGCCCGAACGCCGGCCCGGTGGAGGCGTCCGCGGCGGGTGCACTCGGCATCCAGCTCGGCGGCCTGACCCAGTACCCGCACGGCGTGGAGCTGCGCCCGGTGCTCGGCGACGGGCCGCCTCCCACCCCCGCCGACCTGCGCCGGATGGTCCGGCTGTGCCGGCTGCTCGGCGTGGCCGCCACGGCGCTGGCCGCACTGGCCTGTGAGTGGTATTGGTCGCTATAGCGACCAATACCACTCACGGCTTGTGAGTTAGAACCGCGCCTTGCCGTACCGCTCGGCCAGGCGGTCCCGGCCGGGCGCGGGTTCCGGCTCCGGACGGGCGGTGGGGGGCGGGTCGCGTGGGGACGTCTCGGCGACGGCCGGCTCGGGTTCGTCCGGGTCGGGTTCGTCCGGTGCGCTGCGCTGGAGCAGCTCCAGGCGGATGAAGTAGCCGAGGCCGAACAGCGCCATCGCGCCGAACGTGAGCCACTGCCAGGCGTAGGACAGGAACGGCCCGCTGTCGCTGTCCGGCAGCGGCAGCACCCCCACACCGCCCGGCTGGTTGTCCACCAGCTGCAGGTAGCCGCTGTCCACCGGTGTGCCGATGCTCTGGGCCAGCAGCTGGCTGTCCGCCGCGTAGAGCTGCCGGTGCCCGCCGGAGGTGAACGAGGCGCGGTGTTGCGGGTCGGACTCGTCGATTCGGAGCCGACCGGTCAGCGTGACCGTGCCGTCCGGCGCCGGCGGATACTCCGAGACCTGCCGATCCTCGCCGGGGCGCACGTAACCCCGGTCCACCGCGATGATCCGCCCGTCGTCGGTGCGGAACGCGGTGAGCACCTCGAACGCCGGGCGGCCCAACACTGTCCGCAGCCGCACCACCGCCTCGTCGGCCGGCAGGTACTGTCCGGTCACCAGCGCCCGCCGCCACTCCAGCGACGGCGCCGGCGGACTGCCGGGCGGCACCAGCTGGGCCAGTGGCGCGGGCGGGTTGGCGAAGGACGCGGCGATCTCGCTGTTCTCCGCGGCCCGCTCGGCGTTGCGCCGGAACTGCCACGGGGCCAGCAGCGTGTAGCAGGCCACCGCGAACCCGATGACGACCAGTACGAACGCCACCCAGCCAGGTTTGAACAGGAAACGCACGTTCCTACGGTATGCCGTTGGCGAGCCGCTCTGTGGAGCGGGCGGCGGCCACCGCCTGACCGGCGTACCCCGCTCCGAACAGCACCACGTGCACCAACAGCGGAAACAGCTGGTGCAGCGCGATACGGTCCGGCCAGCCCTCGGCCAGCGGCGTTATTTCCTGATAGCCGGCCAGCACGGCGTCCCGGTGCGGACAGCCGAACAGCGCGAGCATGGCCAGGTCCGTCTCCGGGTGGCCGCCGTGCGCCGCCGGGTCGATCAGCCAGCCGGCCACCTGCCCGGCGTGCGTCGGAGCGGGGCTCCAGCAGACGTTGCCGGACCACAGGTCGCCGTGCAGTCGGGCCGGTCGAACCGGTGGCCCGGCGAGCTCGGGCAGCACCTGGCAGGCCGCCTCGATGACGCCGGCCTGCTCGGCGGTCAGCCCACCGCCGTCCGTGGCCATCCGCAGATAGGGCAGCACCCGGTGCTCGACGTACCAGTCCGGCCAGTCGGCACCGGTCACGTTCGCCATCGGTGCCCGCCCGATCCACGCCTGGGTGGGACCGCCCGGTGGCGCGGCGCCGAACGCGGCGGCCCCGGCGGCGTGTGTGCGGGCCAGGTCGCGGCCGAACCGGGTCGCCGCTGAGCGGTCCGGTCGGGTGGCCGGCAGGTACTCCAGGAGCAGCCAGTCCGCGTCGTGACCGAGCACCTCCGGTACCGGCATCGCGCCGGGCTCGGCCAGCCAGCGCAGCCCGGCGACCTCGGCGGCCACCTGCCCCGGCTGTTCGTGCGCCGACTTGAGCACGGCGAGCCGGCCGTCCGCCAGCTCCACCCGGGACGGGGTGCGCCCATCACCGTGCACGGCCCTCGGCGCCTCGCCGGTCAGCCGCCGAACCACCTGCGTCGGGGCGACGTCGCTCAGGGTGTCGCCTCGGCGCGGCGGTTCTCGAGCTGGCTCCGGGTCCACTCGAGCAGCCCGGGCATCGCGGCCTCGACCATCTCCAGCACCTCGTCGAACCCGTGGTCGCCGCCGTAGTAGGGGTCCGGCAGCTCGGCGCCGGCTGGCGCGGCCGGGTCGAAGGAGCGGATCAGCCGGACCCGCTCAGCCGCATCCCGGCCGCCGAGCGCCCTGGTCAGCGCGCCCACGTGCTCGGCGCTGGCGGCGAGCAGCAGGTCGGCGTCCAGGTGGTTCGGGTTGACCTGCCTGGCCACGTGGTCGCTCGGGTAACCACTCCTGCGCAACACGTCGGCGGCCCGCGCGTCGGCGGGCTCACCGGCGTGCCACGGCCCGGTGCCCGCGCTGCTCACCCGCACCCGGCCGGCCAGGCCCTCCCGGTCCAGCACCGTCAGGTAGACCTTCTCCGCGATCGGCGAGCGACAGATGTTGCCCGAGCAGACGAAGCAGACTGACAGCACATATTCATCGGAGGTCACCTGTCCAGTCTGGCCGAGCCGCGACCGGAGCGCCCCCTCGGCGGCAATGCACCGTGACCCGACCTGCCCAATCTGACCTAAAGCAGGCTGGCCGGTCGGGATGGTGCCGCGGTGCGCTGGCTCAGCCGGTCGAGTACGTCGTCCAGGTCGCCGAGCAGCCGGTAGCGGTGCAGCGACGGTGCCGCCGAGCCGAGATCCTGGTGCCTGGCTACCCCGACGAGGAAGTCGGCCACCTGGTCGGCGGCCGGCAGCAGGTCGCCGGAGAAGTACCGGCGGTCGGCCCCGGGGAGGCCGGTGGGATCGCCGCGTTCGGCCCACCAGCCCAGCTCCTCGTGCCAGCCGGCGTGGATTCGCCCGCCGGCTCCGGTATCGCCTCGCCGGGCGCCCTCGGTGGGTCGGGCCGGCGCGGAGCCCAGCTCGATGGTCACTCCGAGCGCCTGCTGCGGCATCGGCGGATGCACCCACGCCGCGTACACCGCGAGGTGCCGGCGGGCCAGCTCCTTGCAGATCGCGCCCAGGTACTCGGTGAGGAACTGTTGGCAGGTGCTCGTGACCATCCGGACCCCGTGTCGTCAGCGAATGCTCGTCGAGTGACGGCGCGAGTCGACCGGCGTGCCGCATGCCGTGGTGACGAGCAGGTGCCCGGCTGGCTGTCTAACCGTGGCAGCGGGGAGCTTAGCTGCGGGGCAGCCCCGCCGACCAGCACGCAGACAGGCGATATATCAGGAGCGCGCGCGCAGGATGAGCAGGGTGATCTCGCTGGGCGCGAAGACCCGCAGCGGCGGGCCCCAGAACCCGGTGCCCCGGCTGGTGTAGAGCTGGGTGCGCTGGCCGTGCCGGCTGAGCCCGGCCAGCACCGGCTGCTCGATCCTGACCAGGTAGTGGAACGGCCAGATCTGCCCGCCGTGGGTGTGCCCGGAGATCTGCAGGGCGACGCCGAGCCGGGCTGCCTCGGCCACCTGTCGGGGCTGGTGGGCCAGCAGCAGCACGGGCAGCTCGGGGTCCACGCCGGCCAGCGCCGCCTCCAGGTCGGGTCCGTGCCCGGGCATCCGGCCGGCACCGGCGGGGTCATCGGTGCCGGCCACCACCAGCCGGTCGCCGCCCCGACAGACCACCCGGTGCCGGTTGACCAGGGGCTCCCAACCGAGCTCGGTCATCCGGCTCAGCCAGCCCGGCGCCTCACCGAAGTGCTCGTGGTTGCCCACCACGTAGAACTTGCCGAGCTCGGCGCGCACCCCGGCGAGCGGATCGACCTGCCCTCGGCGCCGCGCGACCGGGCCGTCGGCGAGGTCACCGACGTGGCAGGCCATCTCCGGGTTCAGCCCGTTCACCACCTCGACGACCTTCTCCGACCAGCGCGTCCGGTCGATCGGGCCGAAGTGGGTGTCCGCGAGCACCGCCAGGCGCAGTCCGTCCAGGCCGGGGCCGAGCTCCGGGATGGACACCTCGACGGTGCGGACCCGGGGTACCCGGCGCGCCTCGATCACGCCGTACCCGACCAGGGCCAGCACGATGACCAGCATGGCGAGCGCCACGATCCGGGCCCGCGCCGGGTTGGGCACTCCCGCCAGGACCAGTGCCAGCCGGCCGATGTTGCCGATCACCGCCCAGCTGAACAGAACCCAGATGACGCCCAGCAACGTGTCGCCCGCGCGGGCCGCCGCGTCCATCTGCCGGGGCCCGTGCCCGAGGAACATCAGCGTGGGCAGCCCGACGAAGGCGAGCACGAACACGACCGTGCCCGCCACGAGCACCGGGGTCGGCCAGGCGGGGCTGGCCAGGAGCGTCCACCAAGGCAGCAGGAACAGCAGGGCGAGCACCGCGAGCACCTGGAGCAGGCGAGGGGCGTACCGCAACAGCCGCATCGGCGGGCGCCGTCCTTTGTACAGTGGTTTGCACAGTGGATGTAGCGCGCGGTCTCAGCCCGGCGCCCTGGGCTCCACCGAGCGTAACAGACCGCCGTTCTGTTATGTCGGGCGCCAGCCGGGCGCCCGCCGCGGCTCGGCCTCGGTCCCGGCAGCGGTGTGCTGAGTGTGCCGACTCAGTGTGCTGAGGGCGCCGACTCGCGGGGAAGGTGCGGGCGGTGACGGAGCCGGGCGGTGCCGGCGCGTATCAGGTAGACCAGCAGCGAGGCGGCGAATAGCGCGGCGCAGAGGAGCAGCCAGCGGGCCAGGAAGGGTTGCTGGGTGAGCCCGGTGGCGACCTGGTAGCTGATCGCGCCCTGCCGGACGATGCCGGGGAAGAACAGCAGGAAGGTCAGGCCGACGCCGAGCAGCGGCACGCGCAGGTAGTTGACCGCGGGACCGGGCCGCGCCCGCGTCAGCGCTCTGTCGATCGCCGCGTAGAGCGGGAACACCACCAGGTCGTGCGCCACGATCGCGGCGAGGAACCAGAACAGGATCCTCGGCCAGGCCGGGTCGAGCAGCACCCCGAGCGCGGCGTAGCCGGCCAGCGCAAGGCAGCCCAGCAGCACCAGCAGGTGCACCGGGTGCGCGCCGTAGAACGCCTTCCAGCGGAGGATCACGTCGCGCTCCTGAACTCGATGGACCCGACCCACTTGGTGTTGTGCACCCCGGGCAGCGCCGGCACGATCACCCGGGCCGGCGCACCGTGGTCGCGGCTCAGCGGCGCGCCGTTCACCGAGAGCGCCAACAGCGCGTCCGGGTCGAGCACCTGGTCGGCGGTGAGGGTGGCCCTGGCGAACGCTCCGCGTGGCTCCACCGAGGTGACCACCGCCCAGGTCGGCGTGGGCACCCCGGCCAGCGCGGCCAGGTCCCGGAGCCGGACGCCGGTCCACATCTGGGTGCTGGACCAGCCCTCCACGCAGGCGATCGGCAGGGTCGCGGTGTGCTGATCGAGCGCGGCCAGCCCGGCGGCGTCCAGCCGCACGGGACGAGGCCCGCCGGCCAGGTGCAGCCGCCAGCCAGGCCCGGCCAGCTCGTCGTTGATCCCGGCGGCCAGCGCGGTGCGGTTGACCTGGAAGTCGTTCGGGCCGTCGCCGTAGGAGCGCCCGCGCGGCAGCAGCACCGCGGCGCTGCGCAGCGGGCCGCCGATGGTCTGCCCGACGGTGAGCGCGGCGACCAGCAGCGAGCCGCCGCCGACCACAGCCAGCAGTCCCCGCCGGGACAGGGTGGGTGGCGCCGGGTCGAGGGCGACCAGGCTGTCCGGGTCCGCCGGATCGGCCGGCTCCGGCCGGGTGTCGGCCAGCGGGGTGTGCAGCACGGCGCGCAGCGAGCGGGACCGCAGCCCGGCCAGCATGTGCGGGAACTTCACCCCGACGTGCACCACGATGCCGGCGGTGAAGACCCAGGCTCCGAAGTAGTGCGCGGTGTAGAAGTCGAAGCCGAACACGTAGTCGTACTGGATGTTCAGCACCCCGGTGGCGATCTCGAACAGGATCCCGCCGACCACCGCGACCAGCGAGACCCGCTCGATCACCTGGGCCAGCGAGCGCGCCGGCGGCCAGGCAAACAGCCGGGGAACCACCGACCAGAGCTTGGCCAGCACCACCGGGATCAGCACCAGACCCAGCCCGACGTGCAGCCCCTGGGTGAGCCGGAACAGCCAGGACGGCCGGGTCGGCCAGTCGAAGAAGGGCAGGTGCAGCCAGCCCACGTTGCCGGGGAACGCCTGGCCGAACTGGGGTCCGTAGGCGATGTAGTCCAGTAGCCCGGTGATGATCACAATCGGCAGGCAGGCGAGCAGCACAGCGCCGAACACGGAGGTCAGCCAGGGGCCGCGCAGTGGGCTGCGCCAGTGCCGGGTGCGGCCCGTTCCGGGCGGGCGGAGCCGTTCCAGGCCGCGCCACGCCGTGGCGGGAAAGCCGTAGCGCGCCGGCGGCAGCGGTGTAGCCGGCCTGGCCGTGGTTCGAGGCATGCCGGCGACGGTATCCAGCCGATCTTGATCGAGACGCCCTCCCGGTTGATCCGTAATCACCTGGTAAGCGCTGGTCGCCGTCCTGGCCGGTGCCGCGCTACTAGCCTCGGCCGAGTGCGCATCATGATCACTGGCGGGGCCGGGTTCATCGGGTCCCACATCGCCGATCTGCTCGCCGACCACGGTCACCAGGTGCTGCTGCTGGACGCTCTGCTGCCGCAGGCGCACGGCGGCGCCGGGCCGCCGCCGTGGACCGCCCGGCACGAGTTGGTGGTCGGCGACGTCCGGGACGGCGGGTTGCTGCGCAGGCTGCTGCCCGGGGTGGACGCGGTCTGCCACCAGGCGGCCATGGTCGGGCACGGGGTGGACCCGTCGGACGCCCCGGACTACGCGGCGCACAACGTCTACGGCACGGCGGTGCTGCTCGCGGCCATGCACGCCACCGGGGTGCGCCGGCTGGTGCTGGCCGGCTCGATGGTGGTCTACGGGGAGGGCCGGTACGACTGCCCGACGCACGGCACGGTCCGGCCAGGGCCACGCCTCCCGGCCGACCTGGCCGCGGGTCGGTTCGAGCCGCCCTGTCCTCGGTGCGGTGCGCCGCTGGTCGGTGGGGCGGTCGAGGAGGACGCCCCGCTGGACCCGCGCAGCACCTACGCGGCCAGCAAGCTGGCTCAGGAGCACCTTGCCTCGGCGTGGGCGCGGCAGAGCGGGGGCTCGGTATGGTCGCTGCGCTATCACAACGTGTACGGGCCGAGGATGCCTCGGGACACCCCGTACGCCGGGGTGGCCTCCCTCTTCCGCTCCGCGCTGGCCAGGGGCGAGGCGCCCCGGGTGCTCGAGGACGGCCGGCAGCGGCGGGATTTTGTGCACGTCAGTGACGTGGCCGAGGCGAACGCGCTGGTGCTGCTCAGCGGGCCGCCTGGGCCGTTCACGGCCGCGAACGTGTGCTCCGGCGAGCCGCACACGGTGGGCGAGCTGGCCGGCACCCTGGCGGCGGCGATGGGCGGACCGGAGCCGCTGGTGGTGGGTGGCGCCCGGTCCGGCGACGTGCGGCACGTGGTGGCCTCGCCCACCCTGGCCGGCGAGCTGCTGGGCTTCCGCGCCCGGGTGCGCTTCGCCGAGGGCGTGACCGCGTTCGCCACCGACCCGCTGCGTGATCCGGCACCGGAAATCGGGCAGGGCACACCCAGGACACGCCCTAAGGTCCCGGACGCGGCAGCCGGTGGTCCTGGCGCGGACGTGGTGCTGCCGTGCCTGAACGAGGCGCAGGCGCTGCCCGGTGTGCTGGCCCGGCTGCCCGCCGGCTACCGGGCGATCGTGGTGGACAACGGCAGCACGGACGACACCGTCGCGGTGGCCACGGCGGCCGGTGCGACGGTGCTGGTCGAACCGCGCCGGGGCTACGGCGCCGCCGTGCACGCCGGGGTACTCGCGGCCACCGCCGACTACGTCTGCGTGCTCGACGCGGACGGCTCGCTGCCGCCGGAGCTGCTGCCCACCCTGGTCGCCGAGCTGGTCTCCGGACGTGCCGACCTGGCGGTGGGGCGGCGCCGGCCGATCGGCCGGGGCGCGTGGCCGTGGCACGCCCGGTTGGGCAACGCGCTGATCGCCGGGCTGCTGCGCCGGCGCGGGGTGGCGGTGCACGACATCGCCCCGGTCCGGGCGTTCCGCCGGGTAGCCCTGCTGGACCTGGGCGTCCGGGATCGGGCCTTCGGCTACCCGCTGGAGCTGCTGCTGCGCGCCGGCGCGGCGGGCTGGCGGGTGCACGAGATCGACGTGGAGTACCGGCCCAGAACCGGTGGGCGGTCCAAGGTGTCCGGCTCGGTACGCGGCACCGCGCGGGCCGTGCGGGACATGGTTGCGGTGCTGGCGCTGACCCGCGCCGGCCAGCCTGGCTGAAGGGGGGCGGATGAGCACGTTCGTGTTGGTGCACGGCGGATGGCACGGTGGCTGGTGCTGGCGAAAGGTGACCTCGCCGCTGCGCACCGCCGGACACGAGGTGTACACGCCGACGCTGACCGGCCTGGGGGAGCGGGCGCATCTGGCCAACCCGGCGATCGACCTGGCCGCGCACGCCAAGGACGTCACCGCGCTGCTGGAGTACGAGGACCTGCGGGACGTGGTGATGGTCGGGCACAGCCTGGGCGGCGCGGTGATCACCTCGGCGGCCGATGTGGCCGCCCACCGACTTCGCAGGCTGGTCTACCTGGACGCCTTTGTGCCCGAGGTGGGGCAGTCGGTGTTCGACCTCACTTCCCGCGCGGAGTTCTACGAGCAGCAGGCCCGCGACCACGGGCAGGGCTGGCTGGTCCCGCTCGACTGGGACGCCGCGCTGGACGGCTGGGGGATCACCGACCCGGCCGACCGGGAGTGGATGCGACCGCGGTTGAGCCCCCAGCCGCTGGCGGTTTTCAAACAGGCCAGAGCCGGTGGCGCCGACCTCTCCGCGCTGCCGTCCAGCTACCTGCACTGCCTGCGCAACCCAACCGTCGCCACCTTCCAGCCCTTCGCCGACCGGGCCGCCGCGAATCCCGCGACCTGGTCCCTGCACCAGCTGGACGCCTGGCACGATCCCATGATCACGGTGCCCGGCCAGGTCGCCGAGCTGCTCGCCAAGGAGGGGTGAGCACTCAGCCGGTGACGACCTCGATCTCCGGTTCGACGGCGAGCGTGCGGGTGACGTAGCAGACCCGCTTGGCCGACTCGGCCAGCTTGGCCAGTTCGTCACCGGTCGGGGAGCTGGCCCGCACCTCGATCCGGAACGAGACGAACTGCGGGCCGTCCAACCGGCCCACCACGTCGACCTCGACGTCGGCGAGCTCCAGGTCGCGCTTCCGCGCGCTGTAGGCCAGCGAGAGGGTGAAGCAGGACGCGATCGAGGCCAGCAGCAGCTCGGTGGGGCGAGGCCCGGTGTTGGTTCCGCCGATCGACTCCGGCTCGTCGGCGACGAGTTCGAAGTCGCCGGCCTGGATGACCGCCCGGAGGCCGCCGGTCAGCCGGGCTTGCACGGCGCGCTCGCTCACAGCCATTCGGTTCTCCCCGCCGGTGCGCTCAGTGCCGATGTGCTCAGTGCCGATGTAGTCAGTGCCGATGTAGTCAGTGCCGAGGTGCTCAATGCTGGTGTGGTGCTCGGTGGTCGTGCCCGGCCGGGCGGTGGGCCAGCTCAGCGGCCCGGGTGGTGATTTCCTCGGCGCCCAGCGTGCCCACCCTGGCCAGCACGTCCTCCAGTGCGCCGAGCCAGTGCTGGTAGTAACTCCACGGCTGGCCCGGCGGGGGAGCTGCCTCCCAGGCGGCGATCCGGGAGATCAGCGCGGCCTGGAACTCGGGCCAGCCGAACAGCCCCGCGTCGTAGAGCGCGATCGCCATCCCGAACGCCCGGCTCTCCCACGGCTCGGCGAACACCAGCTCGCCGTTGGAGCGGGGCGGCGCGGCGGGCCCGGCCACCTCCAGCGGCGCGGTCATCTGGACTCCGGAGACGCCGACGAGGACACCTTTGCCACCCCGACCAGCGCGTCCCGGCTGATCAACGCGATGAGCTCGTCCTCGGTGAGCTCCTCGGTTCCGGCCGGCCGCTCCGGCAGCACCAGCCAGCGCACTTCGCTGCTCGAGTCGCGCACGGTGATCTGCACGTCGTCGGCCAGTTCGAGCCCCATCTCGGCGAGCACCGTGCGCGGTTGCCTGACCACCCGGGCGCGGTAGGCCGGGTCCTTGTACCAGGACGGCGGCAGCCCGAGCACCGGCCACGGGTAGCACGAGCACAGCGTGCAGACCACCACGTTGTGCGTGGTCCCGGAGTTCTCCACGACCACGATGTGCTCGCCCTGCGACCCGGAGAACCCGAGCTCGGCGATGGCGGCGGTTCCGTCAGCCAGCAGCCGCTGCTTGTACTCCGGATCTGTCCATGCCCTGGCGACCACCTTGGCGCCGTTCAGCGGTCCGACCTGGGTCTCGTAGGTGGCGATGAACTTGTCCAGCACCACCGGGTCGACCAACCCACGCTGGGTGAGCAGCTGCTCGAGCGCCTCCGCCCGCAGTGCCGCCGGTACCGGTGCCTCGCCGCTCATCGGCTGCCCTCCTCGGCGTACAGGTAGCTCTCGAACAGCTCAATGGTGAGCGCGAACGGTTCCGCGTCGTCCCCCCACAGCTCCCGCGACTCGAACCGCACGGAGTACACGTGCTGCGGATTCTCGCCCTGGAAGTGGGCGTGCGTGTCGGGCAGCAGCGCGGCCGGCTGGATGATCTCCACCACGCCGGTGTGCCCTCGGATGTAGCCGGGCAGCCGGGTGTGCCCTGCGGGGGAGATGTCCTTGGCCCGCACCCGCTGGCCCACCGCGAACGCCGGTGCGGTGTCCACGGTGCGCAGCGAACCCGGCCCCGTCGGCTGGTAGTCGGGCTTGTTCGGCTCCGGGATCGGCGGCTCCGGCACGTCCTCCCCGCGCAGCGCGCGGGCCCGCGCCTCGACTGCCCCGGGCGAAAGGATGGCGCTGTCGGTGAGCATCAGCTCGGTGGCGTTGAGCCAGCGCCCGTAGTAGCCCTCGTCCAGGTAGGCGGCCCGGTCCAACCGCTCCAGGGCATGCCGGAACGCGTCCATATTCCGCCCGGACACCCGGCCGATGCTCATCAGCGTGAGCGCGAACGTCCGCGACTGCCACCGTTGCGCGAAGACCGGTTCGCTCGGGTCCGGCGGGTGCACCAAACCCCACCCCAATGTCCCGCCCATGTCGGCGATCCCGTCCAAAGCACCCCCTCGCGGCTTCCCGGCACAGACCGGTAGGAATCAGTCTGTACGCGCGCGCCCGCGCCGGCTAGTTGATCGAGACGGTGGCCACGATCGTGGTGCCGGCGCCCGGCTGAGAGATCACCGTCAGCTCACCGCCGACCAGTTCGGCGCGCTCAGCCATGGAACGCATCCCGTAGCCGGAGGACGTGTCGGCCACCGCATCCGCTCCGGTGTCAATGTCCGCGCCCACCTCGAATCCCACCCCGTCGTCGGTCACCTCCAGCCGCGCGGTGCAGCCCTGGACCGCGAAGCGCACCCAGGCCGTGCTGGCGTGGGCGTGCTTGGCGATGTTCTGCAGGCATTCCTGGGCGATCCGGTACAGCGCGATCTCCACGTGCTCCGGCAGGCGCTGGTCCGCCAGGTCCAGGCTTACCTCCAACTGCGGCGCGGTACGGGCCAGGCTGGCCAGCCCACCAGCCAGGCCGAGGTCGTCGAGCACCGGCGGGCGCAACCCGGCGATGGCCACCCGAGCCTCGTCCAGGGTGAGATCCACCAGCTCCCTGGCCAAGGTCAGCTGCTCGGCGGCGTCGGCCGGAGCGTCCCGCAGCACCTGGCCCACCGCGTCCAGGTGATAGGACAGGCTGACCAGCCGCTGGGAGATGCCGTCGTGGATGTCCGCGGCCAGCCGCCGCCGCTCGGTCTCCTGGGCGGCGATCACCTGCTCGGTGAACCGCTCGTGGGCGCGCTCCCGAGCAGCCAGCTGGCGGTGCATCCGCGCCTGGTGCAGTGCGCCGGCGACCAGCCGCCCGATCACCAGCAGCAGCCGCAGGTCGCGGTCGGTGAACACCCGCCGGGCCACCGTGTGCACGTTCAGCACGCCGACCAGCCCGGCCGGCTCGGTGGCCATCGGCACCGAGGCCATGGAGGTGAACTCGGTGCCGCGCAGCGCCGGTATCGGCAGGTACCGAGGATCGGACTCCTTGTGCTCGACGATCACTGCCGGCTCATGGTGGCTGGCCACCCAGCCGGTCACCCCGGAGCCGAAGGGCAGCCGGATCCGGCCCACCTGCCGGTCGAACGGCGGGGTCGCACCGGCCAGGGTGAGCGAGCGCTCGGTGTCGTCCAGCACATGCACAAAGCACACGTCGGTGGTGGTCGCGTCGGTGATCAACCGGGCCACGGCGGCGGCCATCGGCTCCACCTCGGGACCGTTGGACACCGCCTCGATGATGCCCAGCAGCAGCGCGTTCTCCCGCTCCGGCGCGACCAGCCCGAGCACCGGGCGGGAGCCCACCGAGCCGAGCAGCCCGATACCGGGTTCCGGCAGGGTCATTGGAAGATCCCTTCGCGTAGCGCGGTGGCCACCGCGCCGGTCCGGTCGTTCACCTCGAGCTTGCGGTAGATGGACCGCAGGTGGCTCTTCACCGTCTCGTCGCTGACCACCAGCCGCCCGGCGATGGCCCGGTTGGACAGTCCGGCAACGATCAGCGAGAGCACCTCGCTCTCCCGGTGGGTCAGGCCGTGCCGGGCGCCCGGCCAGAACTCGTTGCTCTGCAGTCGGGCCGCGGTGTCCACCGCGCGGCCGGCCAACGCCGCGTCGATCACGGTGACCCCGCTGTGCGCCAACTCCAGCTGGCGCACCAGATCCTCACTGCTGATCTTCTTCAGCAGGTAGCCGGAGGCGCCCGCGCGCAGCGCCTGGAACAGGTACTGCTCGTCGTCGTAGACCGACAGCAGCACCACCTTGCGCCGCGGGTCCCGCTCACGCAGCGTGCGGCACAGGTCCAGGCCGCTGGCGCCCTGCATGCGCACATCGCACAGCACGATGTCCGGATCCAGCCCGAACACCACGCCGAGCGCCTCGTCAGCACCGATCGCCTCGCCGACCACGAGCACCCTCGCCCGAAAGGGGGCAAGCATCGCCTTGAGGCCGGCCACCACCATCTCGTGGTCGTCGACCAGCACGATGCGCAGCGGGCCGGCGTTCGGCGAGCCGGCCGACGACAGTGCCATTCTCAGGACGATAGAGGCATTCGTCCGGGCTGAGAGGTTTCTGGCAGTGATCGGGAGCGCGTTCGGGCGACAACGGGAACCCGGAGCCACCTGGCGGACGACAGCTCGGACAATGGCTACTGTGGAAACCATTGCGATCGCTCCCTCGCCGGCCTGGAGCTGGCTGTCTACCGCCGGACGGCTGGTGCTGGGCGGGGTGTGGATCGTCGCGGGTATTAGCAAGATCACCGACCTGGACGGTTCGGTGCGCGCGGTGCGTGCGTACCGGATCCTGCCGGAGATCGCCGCGCAGATGGTCGGCGCCGGGCTGCCGGCGGTGGAGCTGCTGCTCGGCGCGCTGCTGCTGGTCGGTGCCGGGGTGCGGGCCTGCGCGGTGGTGTCCGCCGCGCTGATGGTGGTGTACATGATCGGCATCGCCTCCGCGTGGGTGCGTGGGCTGCAGATCGACTGTGGCTGCTTCGGCGGCGGTGGGGCGCTGGCTGCCGGCTCCCGCCCCACCTACGGCTGGGAGCTGACCAGGGACGCCGCGCTGCTCGCGCTCGCGGTGCTGCTGGCCAGGTGGCCGGCCGGGCCGCTGGCGGTCGATCGTTTGCTCGCCGGCAGGGCGCGCTTGGTGCAAGAAGAGGAGAACGCACGATGATGGCCAAGAAGACCGGCGGCCGCGCGCAGTCGGTGGTGACCGGCCGCCGGGGACCGTCGACCTCGATGATCATCGGGGTGCTGGTGGTGCTGCTGTTCGCCGGGGCGGTCGGGTTCGGCGTGTACCGAGCCCAGCACAAGGCCGGCACCGGCGCGGTTCCGGCCAACGCCATCGCCTCCGGGGTTCCGGTGGGGCAGGCGAACGCGCCGAACACCATCGACATCTACCTGGACTTCCAGTGCCCGGTGTGCCGGCAGTACGAGCAGCAGTCCGGTGCGACGCTGGACAACATGATCTCCACCGGCACCGCCAGGGTGGTCTACCACCCGGTGGCCTTCCTGGACCGATTCTCTTCGACGCAGTACTCGAGCCGAGCATCGGCGGCATCCGGCTGCGCCGCGCAGGCCGGGGTGTTCCCGCAGTACGTCAAGCTGCTCTATGCCAACCAACCGCCAGAGAACGGCAACGGGCTACCGGAGAGCCAGCTGATCTCGTTGGGCCAGCAGGCCGGCGCGGGCCCGGACTTCGCCAGCTGCGTCTCGGCCAACACGTTCGCCGGCTGGACCGCCGCGCTCACCGACGCCGCGTCCAAGGCCGGCATCGATGCGACGCCCACCGTGCAGGTGAACGGCAAGCAGATCGACAACAGCGACGCCGCGCTGCGTCAGGCGGTGCAGGCTGCCCGGTAGCCGCTACAAGGGCGTGGGCACCGAGCTGACCAGCGCCGCCGGGCGCCATCCGCGCAGTGAGTTGAGCACCGCCAGCCCGTCTGCCTCGGCCAGGTCGGCGGGCCACAGCACCCGCTCGGTGAGCTCGCCGCATTCCACCAGCCGGTCGCGCTCGACGCCGGGTAGGCAACCGGAGGACTCCGGAGGGGTCCACCATCGCCCGTCCAACCGGACGGCCAGGTTGGCGATCGTGGTCTCGGTCAGCTCGCCGCGCTCGTTGCACAGCACCACGTCGTCGGCGTCCGGATGCCGCTGGGCGCGGCTGGAGTAGGGCTCCCGCCGGCTGGTCTTGTGGTATGGCCATGGCTGGCTGGAGTCGACCGGCTCGGTGTCGACGGCAAGCCGGACCGGGCGGTCCAGCCGCGCGGGTGGCGGCGCGGTCTGCACGGCGATCTCCCCAGAGCGGTACAACCGCAGCCGGATCAGCGCCTCGTCCTCGGTCGCTGTCGCCGCGATCAACGCCGCCCTGGCCCCGTCGAGGTTCAGCGGGAACCCGAAGTACTCGGCCGAGCGGGCCAGCCGCCGCAGGTGCCGGTCCAGGTTGCGGATGCCCTCGCCCGGGGTGTGGCCCATGGTCTCCAGCAGGTGGAACTCCTCTGGCCGCCGCTCCAGCACGGCCGCCTTGACCAGCAGCTCGGCGTGCTCGGCGGCGGGGTCGGAGGACCAGGTGATGCCGCCGCCGCTGCCGTACTCCGCCACACCGCTGGCCCGGTCCAAGACCGCCGTGCGAATCGCCACATTGAACCGCGCCCTGGTCGGCGCGCCGGGCGGCCCGACCCAGCCGACCGCGCCGCAGTAAACCCCGCGCGGCTGGTCCTCCAGCTCCCGGATCAGCCGCATGGTGCTGGCCTTGGGCGCGCCGGTGATCGAGCCGCACGGGAACAGCGCGCGGAAGACGTCGACCAGGTCGACCTCGGGGCGCAGCTGGGCGGCCACCTCGGAGGTCAGCTGCAGCACCGTGGGGTATCGCTCCAGCCGGCACAGCGAGCGGACCTGAACCCCGCCGGTGCGGGCGATCCGGGCGAGATCGTTGCGCATCAGGTCAACGATCATGATGTTCTCCGCGCGTTCCTTGGCGCTGGCGCGCAGCAGCTCGGCGTGCCGCTCGTCCTCGGCCAGGTCCCGGCCCCGGCGCGCGGTGCCCTTCATCGGGCGGGTGATCAGCTCGTCGCCGTGCCAGGAGAAGAACAACTCGGGGCTGGCACTGGCCACCGCGAACCGGCCCAGGTCCAGGTAGGCGGAGTAATTGGCGCGTTGGCCCAGCGCCAGGTCGGCATACAGGCGCACCGGGTCGCCGGGCGCGCGGCCACGCAGCCGGACGGTGAGGTTGCACTGGTAGGTGTCACCGGCGGCGATCCGCTCGCGGACCCGCTCGACCGCGGCCCGGTGGCGCTCCGGAGTCCAGGCCGGGCGCCACGGACCGGCAGCTTGCCCGTCGTCGCTGGCGTCGGCGGTGGAGATCAGCGGTACCTGGCTCGGCTCTTCGCACAGCCCGAACCAGACCAGCGGCGGCCCTTCCGCTGACGGCCGGTGGCTGACCAGCCGATCGTCCAGCCCGCCGGCGGCCTCGTAGCCGACATATCCGAACGCCCAGCAGCCGTCGCGGGTGGCCCGGTCAACCTCGGCCAGCACCGGCACGACCTCGGTCGGGCGGGTAGCGGTGAGTACCTGGTGCGGGGGCGGGAAGCGCAGCGCCCAGTTGCCCGGCACGTCGTCGAAGCGCGCCCACGGCGCGGTCGGGACGCGGAGGGGACTGGCTGCCATGACTTCCCGAGGCTGTGCGGTGTGCGCGAGGTGACGCCACCGGGAGCATAGCCGGGGATGATTCGTCAAGTACATTGACAGTCAACAAATATCAAGCGACGCTCCACGGCATGACCACCTCCTGGGACGACGGGTCAGTGCTCCCCGCGCTGCTGCGGGCCGCGCGCGCCACCTACGGCCGCTCGATTCGAGCCGCGCTGAGCGAGGCCGGGCTGGACGATCTACCCCGCAATGCGGCGTTCGTACTGGGCGGCTTGACGAACCGAGGCGGCACCCTGGGCGAGCTCACCCGGCAGCTCGGGGTGACCAAGCAGGCGGCCAGTCAGCTGATCGATACTTTGGTCATTCGCGGCTACCTGAGTCGAAGCCCGGACCTGGTGGATCGCCGGCGGATGGCCGTCACGCTCACCGACCGAGGCCGGGACGCCGCCTCCCTGGTACGCGGCGCGGTCCAATCGGTGGACACCGAGCTGGCCGTCCGGCTGCGGGCCGACGAGCTCACTGCGCTCCGGGCCGGGCTCGGTGCGCTGATCGGCATCGGCTCGCCCTCCTCGGGCGGTTCGTCGGGCGGCTCCTCGGGTGGCGAGGAGGACCGGCCGCCGGCGACGACCAGGCTGACCCGGTTCGTGCCGATCTTCCCGGTGCGCCACCTCGGCCGGGCGCTGGCGCACTACGCCGGCCTGGGTTTCCAGGTCGAATCACACCAGGAGGGCGACGAGTACGGCTTCGCCGACCGGGACGGCGGTTCGCTGCACCTGGTGCTGCGGGCGGACCTGGATCCGCTGGTCGGCGCCGGCGCGGCGTACCTCTATGTGGCCGACGCCGACCAGCTGGCGCGGGAGTGGGCCCGGCCCGGCATCGGTGGGCGCACCACGGCGCCGACGGACACCGACTACGGGCTGCGCGAGGGGGCGCACATCGACCCGGACAACAACCTCATCCGGTTCGGCTCGCCGCTGGCTGGTCAGGCAGATGGGGAGCCGACGCCTCGCCAGCCTTGACGGAGCCGCTCCCATCCCGGTAAGGATTCTGTACCAGTAAAGAATTTGAACCGGGAGCGGTCGTGGCCACAGCGGAAGTCACCGGAAGGCTCACCGACTGTCCTCCCGGCCCGGAGCGGGCAGCGGAGCGGGTCGCCGAGCTGGCCCGCTCGCTCGCCGAGGTCACCGAGGAACGTCGTGCCTTGCCCGACGAGCTGGTCGACGCGCTGCGCGAGGCCGGGCTGCTGCGTGCCGCGGTGCCCGAGGCGCTGGGCGGCGCCGAGCTGCCCCCCGGGGTGATCCTGCGCTGCGCCGAGGAGGTGGCCAGGGGTGACGCGTCGGCCGGCTGGTGTGTGTCGATCAACGCCACCAGCAGCCTGCTGTCGGCGTACCTGCCGGAGCGGGGGGCGGCCGAGGTGTTCGGCGACCCGCGCTCCGTCGCGGCCGGGGTATGGGCGCCCCGTGGTGCGGCTCGGCCGGTGGACGGCGGGGTGATCGTGTCCGGGCGGTGGCCGTTCTGCAGCGCGATCTCGCACTCCGACTGGCTGTTCGCCGGCAGCGTGCTGCAGTCGGGCGGCGACGGCGGGAACGGGGCTCCAGTGCTGAAGGTGCTGGCGATCCCGACCCAGGAACTGAACATCCTGGATACCTGGCACACCTCCGGGCTGTGCGGCACAGGCAGCCACGACGCGACGGCCAGTGAGCTGTTCGTGCCGGAGCACCGGATGCTGTCGGTGCTGGACGGGCCGCCGCCCGGGGCGCCCGCGCTGTACCGGTTCCCGGTGTTCGGGTTCTTCGCCCTGTCCATCGCGGTCGCCACCCTCGGCAACGCCCGGGGGGCCATCGACGAACTGGTGCAGCTGGCCGCCGGCAAGCGCTCGCTGGGTTCCACCCGCGCGCTGGCCGAGCGGGGCCAGGTCCAGGGTGCCGTGGCCGCGGCCGAGGCCTCCCTGCGCGCCGCCAGGGCCTTCCTGTTCCAGGCCGTCGACGAAGCCTGGGCGGCCGCCTCGGGTCCGGAGCCAGTGCCGGACTCGGCGCGGGTCGCGCTGCGGCTGGCCGCCACCCACGCCACCCGCACCTCGGCCGAGGTGGTCGCCTCGATGTATGACCTGGCTGGCGGTTCGGCCATCTACCGGGGCTCGCCGCTGCAACGCCGGTTCCGGGATGCGCACACCGCCACGGCGCACTTCCAGGTCAACCCGGCCACCTACGAGCTGCTCGGCCGGCTGCTGCTCGGCCGGCCGGCGCGGACCGAGCAGCTGTGACCGTCCTGTCCGGGCGGCCCGAGGTCGGCGTGGTCGCCCCGTTCTGGCTGGACCGCCCGGATACCGAGGCGGTGGACATCGCGGTGGCCGCGGACCTGGCCGGCTTCCCGCTGCTCTGGATCGGGGAGATGGCCACCTTCGACGCGTTCGCGCTGGCCACCGCCATCGGCGCGGTCACCGAACGGATCCGGCTGCGAATCGGGCCGCTGGCCGCCGGGGTACGCGGTCCGGTCGCGGTGGCGCTCGGGTTGTCCTCGGTGGCCACACTGACCGGGCGGAAGGTGGATATCGCGCTCGGCGCGTCCAGCCCGGCCATCGTGGCCGACTGGCACGACCGCCGGTGGGAGCGCCCGGCGGCGCGGATGCGGGAGTTCGTCCGCGCGCTGCGACCGCTGCTGGCCGGGCAGCGAGCCGACTTCGAGGGCGAACAGGTCCGCGCGCACGGGTTCCGGTTGCGTCGCCCGCTGCCCGACACGGCGATCACCGTGGCCGCGTTCGGGCCGGCGATGATCCGGGTGGCCGCCGAGGAGGCCGACCAGCTGGTGCTCAACCTGGTCACCGTCGAGCAGGTGGCCCGGGTCCGCGCCGCGGTGGACCGCCACGCGGCGGCGGCGCGCTGGCGGCCGCCGCGGATCGCGGTCTGGCTGCCGGTCGCCCTGAAGTTGGACGCCGCCACCATGCGGCAGCTGTCCGCGCAGCTTGCGGTGTACCTGGCGCCGCCGGGATACGGCGAGATGTTCACCGAGCTCGGCCACGGCGAGCTGGTGCAGCGGGCCAGGGGCGGCGCGTCGAGGGCGCAGCTGGCTGGGCATGTCCCGGCCGCGCTGCTCGAGGCGATCGGCGCGATCGGCCCGGTCGAGCGCATCGCCGACCGGATCGCGGCATATCACCGGGCCGGCGCGGATCACGTCGGCCTGGTCCCGGCGACGGCGGCGGATCCCGGCGCCCAGGCGCTGCTCGCCGCGCTGACGCCGCTGGCCACCGGAGCGGCGGCGGCGGTGGGATGAGCGAGCCCGAGAAGCTGGAACACCGGTTCACCGGCGAGTCCGAGAAGCTGGAACACCGGTTCACCGGCGAGTCCGACGAGCTGGCACACCGGTTCGCCGGTGAGTCGGTGGGCCGCGCGCTGGAGTTGTTCGGCGAGAAGTGGACGCTGCTGATCATGCGCGAGGCGTTCTTCGGGGTGCGTCGCTACGGTCAGCTGGCCCGCAACTTGGCCATACCGCGGCCCACGCTGTCGGCCCGGCTGCGCACCCTGGTCGAGGCTGGCTTGCTGGCGCGGGTGCGCTACGCCACCGACCCGGAGCGGCACGAGTACTGGCTGACCCGCGCCGGGCTGGACCTGTTCCCGGCAATCGTGACGCTGATGCACTGGGGGGATACCTACCGGGCCGGCCCGGACGGCCCGCCGATCGTGTTGCGTCACCAGAACTGCGGCCGTCCGACCGAGGCCTACCTGGCCTGCCGGGAGTGCGGCGAGGAGATCACCGCCCATAACGTGACCCCGGAGCCCGGCCCCGGCTTCCGGTCGGTGCACTAGCCTGTGACCGAGGCGGGTAGCTGGTGGAACGCGCTTTCCGGCTACTAAGGTAAGAGCATGCCAGCGAGCAAGACACCAGCCGAGCGTGCCTCGGTGGGGTTACCGGTCGGCCCGGTGACGCTGCAGGATGTCGCGGACACCGCTGGCGTGTCCCGGGCGACCGCCTCGCGGGTGCTCAACGGCAGCTCCCGGGTGGTCGGCCCGGAGCTGGCCGACCGGGTCGTCCGGGCGGCCAAGTCGCTGCGGTACGTGTCGAACGCGCCGGCCCAGGCACTGGCCAGGGCCACCTCGACGGTGGTCGGACTGATCGTGCACGCGGTGGACGACCCGTACTTCTCCGCGATCGCCGCCGGCGCCATGCGGGTGGCCACCGAGCACGACCTGCTCACCATGATGGCCAGCACCTTCCGCGACCCGGATCGGGAGATCGACTACGTGTCCCGGTTGCGGGCGCACCGGGCCCGCGGCCTGCTCCTGGTCGGCAGCGGGTTCACCGACCCGTCGATCGCCGATCGGCTGTATGAGGAGATCTCCGCGTTCGCCGCCGGCGGTGGTCGGGTGGCCTGCATCGGTGATCACTCGATCCCGTTCGACACGGTGCTCCCGGAGAACCGCCGGGGCGCCGAGCAGGCCGCCAAGCTGCTGCTCGCGCTGGGCCACCGGCGGATCGGCGTGGTCAGCGGGCCCCCGGAGCTGACCACCGTGGCGCACCGGCTCGCCGGGTTCCTCGACACCCTGCGCGCGGCCGGCGTGGAAGTCCCGGAGCGGGCGGTGGTCGGCGGCGACTTCACCAGGGACGGCGGTTACGCGGGCATGCTCGAGCTGGCGCAGCGGATGCCCGAGGTCACCGCCGTGTTCGCGCTCAACGACCCGACGGCGGTCGGCGTGATGGCCGCACTGCGCGACGAGCTCGGCCGCCGGGTTCCCGAGGAGGTCTCGGTGGTCGGCTTCGACGACGTGCCGGCCGCGCTGGATGTGAGCCCCACCCTGACCACGGTGCGGCTCCCGCTGGAGGAGATGGGCGAGCGAGCCATGCGCCTGCTGCTCGACGCCCCCGGCCACGCCCCGCGCACCGTCCGCATCAAGGCCGAAGTAGTGGCCCGGGCAAGCACCGCCCCACCCGGCTAACCCCCGCCCCGATCACCGCTCGTGCGGCAGCCACTCGGGTGCGGCTCCTAGACACTAGCGCTCGGGGAGGACTTCGGTGACGTAGCGGCGGGTCATGGTGGCCAGGACGTCGTCGCCGGGCGCGGCCCAGATGTCGGCGTTGAAGATCTCTACCTCGGTGTCGCCCTGATAGCCGGCCGCCTCGACCGCCTCGCGCAGCGCCCGGAAGTCGACGAACCCGTCGCCCATCATGCCGCGCGCCAGCAGTGCGTCGGACGGCAGCGGGAGCACCCAGTCGCACACCTGGAACGACGCGATCCGCTCCCCGGCGGCGGCGATGGCGGGCAGCAGCCGGGGGTCCCACCAGACGTGGAAGGCATCCACCACCACGCCGACCACCGACGCAGGGAAGGGCGCGGCCAGCTCGAGGGCCTGGTCCAGCGTGCTCAGCACAGCTCGGTCCGCGCAGTACATCGGGTGCAGCGGCTCGAGCGCCAGTTGCACCCCGGCGGCGTCGGCGTGCGGGGCGAGGTCGACGATCCGGTCGGCCACCAGCTGGCGGGCGCCGGCCAGATCCCGGGAGCCCGGGGGCAGCCCGCCGACCACCAGGACCAGAGTGTCGGTGCCGAGCGCCGCGGCCTCGTCTACCGCGCGCCGGTTGTCCTCGAGCGCCACGCGCTGACCGGCGGAATCCGCGGCGGTCAGAAACCCGCCTCTGCACAGCGAGGAGACCCGGAGTCCGGCGTCGGCGACCAGTTTTGCGGCCCGCCCGACCCCCGCGTCGGCCACCTGCTCGCGCCAGAGTCCGATCGCCGATATGCCCGCCCTGGCGCACCCGTCTACCGCCTCGGCCACGCTCCAGCGTTTGGTGGTCGCCTGGTTCAGCGAGAGCCGGGCCAGCCTGGGGTCGCCCGGGGCGGGGGTTGGGATGGCGGCGGGGCGTCCGGAGGGGACGTCGAACTCGGTAGCCACAGGTCACCTCTGGTTGTCAGGATAACGATGTGCGAAACGGCTTACGGAGAGCGCTGTCCACAGTAAACGCCGGGCCTGGCGCGATCCACCGCTCACCGTACCTGCCCCTTGGACTGCTGGCTCGGGTGCGAGAAGAGGCCGCAGCGGGAGGTTCGAGCGCCGAGGGGGCTGGTGGTTGCGGACGTTCGTGGGCCCTCCTAGGGTGGTTCGTCGGAAAGCGTTTTCCATCGATTGCCGGGTAGGCGGGTATGGAACACACCGAAGTGTTGATCGTCGGAGCCGGTGCGTCCGGTGGCGTCGCGGCAGGCCGGTTGGCGGAAGCCGGGTTCCGGGTGGTCTGCCTGGAGCAGGGCCACTGGCCGGACAAGGGCAGCTACCCGGCGGGGCGCCCGACCTACGAGCTGGAGGCACGCCGGCGTTGGTCGGGCAGCCCCAACGTGCGCGGGCTGGCCGAGGACTACCCGGTGGAGGACAGCTGCTCCGACGTCGCCGCGTTGATGTACGCCGGCGTGGGCGGCAGCATGATCCTTTACGCCGCCGACTGGCCCCGGCTGCTGCCCTCGGACTTCCGCACCCGCACCCTGGACGGGGTGGGCGACGACTGGCCACTGAACTACGCCGAGCTCGCCCCGTTCTACGAGCGCACCGACCGGGCCTTCGGAGTGGCCGGCCTCGGCGGCAACCCGGCGCTCCCGGACGGCGCCGACCCGCCGCTGCCGCCGCTGCCCATCGGCGCCGGCGGACTGCGGGTGGCCCGCGCGCACGACCGGCTGGGCTGGCACTGGTGGCCGGCGCCGAACGCGGTGTTGTCCGCGCCGTACCGGGGCCGGAACGTGTGCGCCCAGTACGGCTCCTGCATGCAGGGCTGCCCGGAGGGCGCCAAGGCCTCCACCGACGTCACCCACTGGCCGGAGGCGATCGCGGCGGGCGCGCAGCTGCGCACCGGCGCGCGAGTCTCCCGGATCCTCGCCAACCCGGCCGGGCTGGCCACCGGCGCGGAGTACGTGGACACGGACGGGCGCTGGCACAACATCGGCGCCGACGTGGTACTGCTCGCCGCGAACGCGATCGGCACCGCCCGGCTGCTGCTCAACTCCGCCTCACCCCGTTTCCCCGATGGCCTGGGCAACTCCTCCGGGCTGGTCGGCAAGCGGCTGATGGTGCACCCGTTCGCCAACGTGCTCGGCTACTTCGACGATCGCGTGGACAGCTACGTCGGCCACGTCGGCGCCAAGATCGTCAGCTACGAGTTCTATGAGACGGACACCTCGCGCGGCTTCACCCGGGGCGCCAAATGGAGCCTTGCGCCGACCGGCGGGCCACTCACCTCGGCGCTGCCCACCCGGGCCGGCACGTCGACCTGGGGGCCGGGGCATCACGCGCAGGTGCGGGCCCACCTGGGCCGGACGGTGAGCTGGGCGATCTTCGGCGAGGACCTGCCGGACGAGGACAACCGGGTGGAGATCGCACCCGGGCTGACCGACTCCTCGGGCATCCCAGCGCCGAGGATCCGCTACCGGGTGGGGGAGAACTCCCGCGCGCTGCTGGACTTCAACATCGCCAGGGCCACCGAGTCGCTGGTCGAGGCGGGCGCGTACCGCACCGAGTACGAGTCGCTGATGCGCTACTCCGGCTGGCACCTGCTGGGCACCGCCCGGATGGGAACCGAACCGGCCACCTCGGTGACCGACCCGTACGGCCGGCTGCACGACGTGCCCAACGTGTGCGTACTGGACGGCAGCGTGTTCCCCACCTCCGGCGCGGTGAACCCGACCAGCACGATCGTCGCGCTCGCGCTGCGCGCCACCGAACAGCTGATCGCGAACCGCCGTGACCAGCGGACCGCGGCGTGAGCAAGGAGGGGCACCGATGACCGCCACGCTCGAGCTGCGTGACTGGTTGCGCCCGCTCGCGGATGCGTTGATCCCGGCCGGCGACGGCATGCCAGCGGCCAGCGCGGTCGGCGTCGCCGATGCCCAGCTGGACCTGGTGCTGCACGCCCGTCCCGACCTGGGCCGGCACCTCGGGCGCGCCCTCGCGCTGACCGACGGCATGGCCCCGGCTGAGGCGTTGGCCGCGTTGGCGGGGCTGGACCCCACCGCGCACGGCGCCCTGCTGGAGGCCGTGGCCGGCGGCTATTACGCGCATCCCCAGGTGCGCGAGCTGCTCGGCTACGACGGCCAGCAGCCAGTCCCGGTGCGCCCGGAGGACTACCCGGAATACCTGGCCGACGGCCTGCTCGAGCACGTGGTCGAGCGCGGCCCCGTCTACCGCCCCGCCGACTGAACACCGCGGTGCCGACTGAGCACGCCGGCGGCGCGTTACCCAGCTGCACACCAGCCAGGATTTCGGCGCCGCCGACCTGCCGGGTGTGCAGTTCGGTAACACGACGCCGCGGGGCCTGCGGGTGCCGGCCGGGATGCGCCCGCCCGGCCGGCTGGGCTGGTCAGGTCTCGCGGAGGGCGCGGCGCATGATCTTGCCGGTGGTGGTCTTGGGTAGGTCGTCCAGGAAGACGATCTCCCTGGGTACCTCGTGCGGGGCCAGCCGGGAACGCACGTGCGCGCGCAGCTCGTCGACCAGGGACTGGTCACCGCCGACCCCGGGGCGCAGCACCACGAACGCCTTGGGCACCTGGCCGCGCCGCTCGTCCGGCACGCCGATCACCGCGGCCATGGCCACCGACGGATGCGCGCCCAGGCTGCTCTCGATCTCGCCGGGGCCGATGCGGTACCCGGCGGAGTTGATCACATCGTCCTTGCGGGACTGGAACCAGACGTAGCCGTCCTCGTCCTGGATGGCCAGGTCACCGGTGAGCAACCAGTCGCCGCGAAACTTCTCCTCGGTGGCCACCGGGTTGCGCCAGTACTCCAGCATGGTGTTCGGGTGTCTGCGGTCCACCGCGAGCTCGCCGGTCTGGTCGATCACCGGGTTGCCGTCGTCGTCGAGCACCGCGGCAACCGTTCCGGGCAGCGGGCGCCCCAGCGAGCCGGGCTTGATCGGGTAGACCGAGGCGCAGTTGCCGATGCACGCGTTGAGCTCGGTCTGGCCGTAGCCTTCGTTCACCGTGGCGCCGAAAAAGTCCTCGCTCCAGGCCAGCAGGTCCGCGCCGAGCGGCTCGCCGCCGGAGCAGATCGCCCGGTACGTGAAGCCGCCGCCGGGTAGGCCGGAGGCGCGGATCATCCGCAACGCGGTCGCGGGCAGCAGCGTCAGGCTGACCCGGAACTCGCGCATCAGCCAGATAGCCCGCTCGGGCTCGAACGCGCCGTCCAGGTCGACCACCACCGGCAGGCCGTAGAACCAGGCGGGCACCAGGATGTCCATGATCCCGGCGATCCACGCCCAGTCCGCCGGCGACCACAGCACGTCGCCGGGTTGCGGGTAGAACTCGTAGACCGTCTCGAACGCCGGGATGTGGCCGAACACGATCCGGTGCGCGTGCAGCGCACCCTTGGGATTGCCGGTGGTGCCCGAGGTGTAGATCAGGAAGGCCGGATCCTCCGCGTCGGTGCGCACCGGGGTGAACTCGGCCGACGCGCCGGCCAGCGCGTCGGCGAAGGAGCGCTCAGCCGCGGCTTCCGGTTTCCCGCCAATGATCAACAGCGGCACGCCGGCGGAGTCGGTGTCCGCCAACGCCTCACGGACTTTCGGCGCGTTGGCCGCCGAGACGATCACCGCCTTGGCGCCCGCGTCGAGCAGCCGGAACCTCAGCGCGTCCGGGCCGAACAGCGAGGACAGCGGCAGCGCCAGCGCACCCATCCGGAACAGCCCGATGTAGCTCACCCCGGTCTCGAAGGACTGCGGGTTCACCACGGCCACGATGTCGCCCCGGCCGATGCCCAGCTCGCCCAGGGCGTTCGCCAACCGGTTCGCCTGCTCGGTGAGCTCGCCGAAGGTGTAGTCGGTGCTCGATCGGTCCCTGGCCACCACGGTCAGCGCCCGGTCGTCGGGATCGTGCCGGTCCGCGCAGGCCACCCCGAGGTTGAACTGCTTGGGGATGTCCATGGCCGCGTAGTCGATCTGCCGCCACAGCTCGTCGTAGCTCGAGCACGGACGGAGAAACGGGCTGATCATGGCGACTCCCGAACCACGCCGATGGGGATCAGCAGCCACGGTAGGCGGTCGGTCACCTGCCCGGAAGGCTGTTTCCGGCGGCCGCCCTGTGCTATCGGTGGCGGCTATCGGTGCGGGCTATCGGTGCGGGCTATTGGTGCGGCTGGGATGCACGAGCGTCGGCTACCCCGTGCTCGGCGAACAGCCGGCGCAGCTCGCCCGGGTCGCGCAGATGCGGGTAGGCGTCCCAGACCCGGTCGATCTCGGCGCGCTGGCCGGGGGAGAGCTCCTCCGCCGGGTCCAGACACCACCGGCCGGCCAGCACGCCTTCGCGGCACAGCACCTCGTGGATGCCCGGAATGCAGCCCCGGAAGCCGTGCGCCGCATCGAAGATCGCCGCGTTCGCCTCGGTGAGCTGCGCGCCGATGGTCAGCAGGATCGGCGGGATGTCGGCTCCGGGGTCGGCCGAGACAGCGCGGATCCGGCGGTGCAGCTCGACCGCCGCGGAGGTCCACACCGCGTACTGGCCCAGCAGCCCGCCCACGATGCGCACGCCCCGGTCGAACGGGGTGATCAGGTCGGTCACGATGCTGTCGTCGTTGCCGGTGTACAGCGCCACCTCGCCCGCCCGGCCGGAGTCGGCGAGCGCCCGCACCACGTCCAGGGTGCGATACCGGTCGAACGGCGCGACCTTGACCGCCCGGACCGAGGCCAGCTCGAACAGCCGACGCCAGAACGGGTAGCCGAACGGGCGCCCGCCCACCGCCGGCTGCAGGTAGAAACCGAAGATCGGCAGCACCTCGCCGACCGCCGCCAGGCCGGCCAGGATCTGCGCCTCCGGCGCGTCGCCCCACGAGCTGGCCGCGACCAGTGCCAGGTGGTAGCCCAGCCCAGCGGCGGTCTGCGCCTCCCGCACCGCTCGCTCGGTCGGCCCCAACACCCCGGCCACCCGAAGCACTGACGCGCCGGCCCGCTCCGCCGAGCCGCCAGCCCGGTCCGCCGAGCCGCCGGCCCGGTCCAGCTCTTCGGCGGCCAGCGCCAGCACCGGTTCGTACAGCCCCACTGACGGATCGTGGATGGCGAACTGCGTGGTGTGTACCCCGACCGCCAACCCGCCGGCGCCGGCGTCCAGGTAGTACCGGGTGAGGGCGCGCTGACGGCCTTCGTCCAGCCGGCGCCCGGCGGTCAGCGCGAGCGGGTGCGCCGGGATGACCGTCCCGTCCAGGAGCGCCTGGGAAAGCGGTCGGGAAAGCGTTCGGGAAAGCACGGCGTCCATGCTCAGAACGTCCCGGCGCGCTGCTGGAACCCGGTGGGCTTGCGGTGCGACGGAGCTCCGGCGGCGACCCACCGGCAGGTCCAGTCCAGCATCTCGGCCAGCGAGACCGTCGGGTACCCGAACCGGGCCATGCAGCGCGCTGCGTTGGACAGCAGCGCGGTGGGCGCCTCGGTGCCGGTGATCACCGGTTCCCGGCCGAGCCGCCGGCCGCACTCCTGGGCCAGCCAGCGCACCGACACGGTCTCCGGACCGGTCACATTCAGCACGTCCGGCGGCGAGGCACAGTGCCGCAGCGACCGCAGGGTGAACGCATTGACGTCGCCCTGCCACAGCACGTTCACGCCGCCCATCGTGACGTCCACCGGGTCGCCCGCGTGCACCGCGCCGGCGATGTCGTGCAGTACCCCGTAGCGCAGGTCGATGGCGTAGTTCAGCCGCAGGATCGCCATCGGGGTGCCGGTGCTGATCGACATGTGCTGCAGCAGCCGCTCCCGCCCCAGGCAGGACTGGGCGTACTCGCCGACCGGGTCCGGCGGGGTGTTTTCGTCCGCGCCGCCGGAAACCACCGGGGTGAGCGGGTAGACGTTGCCGGTGGACAACGCCACGATCCGGGAGCCGGCATAACGCCCCGCCACCTGCGCGGGCAGGTAGGTGTTCACCGCCCAGGTGGTCCATGGGTCGGCGTGGGTGCCGAACTTGCGGCCGACCAGGTAGATCACGTTTGCCGCATCCGGCAGCGCGCGCAGGGCCGTCGGGTCGGACAGGTCGGCCGCCAGCGCTTCGACCCCGACCGAGCCGAGTTCGGCCTGCCGCCCCGGCTCGGAGAACCGGGATACCGCGATCACCCGCCGGTCCGGCGCGCCGCCGGCGTCCAGCGCCTTGCGGGCCATCCGGGCCAGGCTCAGCCCGAGCTTGCCGCCGGCGCCGAGCAGCAGCAGGTCACCGGGAAGCTCGGCCAGCTCGGTGATCAGCTGATCCGACGGTGTCCACAGCCGCCGCTCGAGCGCCGCGAGCTCATCGGCCACGCTGACGCCACGCGTCATTGCGCCAGTTCCTCCAGCACCCGCTGCTTGGTCTCGATACCCAACCAGGCCATCACGATCATGCCGACCAGCGCAACCACGCCGAACATGGCGAACACGCTGGACAACCCGAGACCGGCGCCGAGCAGCGCGCCGACCAGGAGCGGTCCGATCGTGCTGGCCACCCGGTTCATGCTGCTCCCGGTCGCGGTGGCCCAGGCGCGCATCCGGGTCGGGTACAGCTCGGGGGTGTACAGGTAGAGCCCGGCGGTCACCGGGCTGATGCCCAGCCCCATCAGCAGCCCGGCCACGAACAGCACCGGCCAGGCTGTCGCGCCGAGCAGGATCGCCACGCAGCCGAACACCCCGCCCAGCACCGCCAGGGCGAACCCGGCGACGAACCAGGGCTTGCGGCCGACCCGGTCCACGGTCAGCGCGAAGATGTAGATCTCGATCAGGTAGAGCGCGCTGACCAGCACGGTCAGCCACAGAGCATTGCCGGTGGGCAGCCCGCCCAGGCGCACATACAGCGTCGGTAGCCAGGTGGAGAACCCGTAGAGGATGAAGTAGCCGCAGAACCAGGTCACCCACGACAACGCGGTGCGGCGCCGGTAGTACGGGCTGAACAGCTCGCCGAGCCGGGTCGGTTTGACCGCGGCTGGTGCCTGGACCTCGGGTTCGGGCAGCACCGTTCCCCTGCGGCGCGCGTCCGCCTCCATCTCGTCCAACACCCGGCCGGCCTCGCCGAAGCGGCCCCGCTCGGCCAGCCAGCGCGGCGACTCGGGCAGCTTGAAGTAGGCGATCGCCGCCACCACGATCGGCAGCGCACCGAACACGAACAGCAGCCGCCAGCCCAGCTGCGGGCCGAAGACGCTGAAGAACAGCAGCCCGATCAGCGGTGCGAGCAGGATGCCCCAGCTGAAGATGCTCTCGTAGATCATCACCGCCCGGCCCCGACTGCGGCCACGGACGAACTCGTTGAACAGCGCGCCGGCGATCGGCACCTCGGCGCCCAGCCCGATGCCCTGCAGCAGCCGCAGTACCAGCAGCGACTCGAAGTTCCAGGCCAGCGCGGCGACCAGGCTGACCACGCCGAAAACGGCCAGCGAGATGATGAACGCCATCCGGCGCCCGTGCCGCTCGGCCAGTGCGCCGAGGGTGATCGCGCCGATGAACTGGCCCACGTACGCCGCGCTGATCAGCAGGCCGGCGCTGCCGAAGCCGACCTGGAACGAGGTGATCACCACGGTCAGTACGACCGCGATGACCAGGGAGTCAAAGGCGTCGAAGAAGGTGCCCACGCCCAACAGCGACGCCACCCTGAAATGGACCCGGCCGAACGGCAGCCGCTCCAGCCGCGCCACCGTGTTGTCAGCCGCCGTGATCGCTTCGTCACCGGTGGTGCTCATCGTCGTCCCTCTCGGCTCTGCTGCTCGGTCCGGCGACCTCGGTGTCGCCGGGCACCGTATTCAGTCGGGCACCGTATTCAGTCGGGCACCGTATTCAGTCGGGCACCGTATTCAGTCGGGCACCGCATTCAGTCGGGCACCGCATTCAGCTGGACACCCCGGCGATCTCCAGCAGGCCGCGCATCCGGGCGGCGGCCAGCTCCGGGTCGGGGAACAGGCCAACCTCGTCGGCCAGCACGAACAGCCTGGCCAGATGCGGCAGTGACCGCGCGCTCTGCAGCCCGTTCACCAGCACGAAGTGCGACTGGTGCCCGGCCAGCCAGGCCAGGAACACGATGCCGGTCTTGTAGTAGTAGGTCGGCTCGGCGAACAGCTGGCGGGCCAGCGGCACGGTCGGGGTGAAGATCTTCCGATAGCCCGGCACGTCGTCGGCGTCCAGCGCGGCCAGCGCCGCCGCGGCGATCGGGGCCAGCGGGTCGAACACCCCCAGCAGCGCGTCGCTGTAGCCGGCCTGATCACCCTCGATGAGCTCCGGGTAGTGGAAGTCGTCGCCGGTGTAGCAGCGCACCCCGGTGGGCAGCCGGCGGCGCAGTGCGACCTCGCGGTCCGCGTCGAGCAGGGACACCTTCACCCCGTCCACGGCGGCCGCGTGCTCGGTGATGATGTCGATGAACGTGTCGGTGGCCGCGTCCAGGTCGGTGCTGCCCCAGTAGCCGGTGAGCGCCGGGTCGAACATCGGCCCCAGCCAGTGCAGCACGACCGGGCGGCTGACCTGGCGCAACAGCGTGCCGTACACCTGGGCGTAGTCCTCCGGGCCGGACGCACTGGCGGCCAACTGCCGGCTGGCCATCAGCACCGCGGCGGCTCCGGCGTCCTCGATCAACGCCAGCTGCTCGGTGTAGGCGGCCAGCACCCGCGTCACCCCGGGCGCGCCGGGTTCGAGCTGGTCGGTGCCGGCGCCGCAGACCAGCCGGCCGTCCACCGCGCGCGCCTCGGCCGCCGAGCGGCGGATCAGCTCGGCGGTGGTCGGCCAGTCCAGCCCCATGCCGCGCTGGGCGGTGTCCATCGCGTCGGCCACCCCGAGCCCGTGGCGCCACAGGTGGTGGCGGAAGGCCAGCGTGGCGTCCCAGTCCAGCCGCGCCGGCTGGCCGGGGGTGTTGTCCGCGAGTGGGTCGGCCACCACGTGCGCGGCCGCGTAACCGATCCGGGAGCGCGGCGCCTCGCCGCCGGCCGGCTCCAGCGGCTGACCGACCATCCGGTACGGCTCCAGCCGCCCGTCCGGCCCGGGCAGCAGCAACCGGCTCACGGCAGCACCAGCTCGGGGACGGTGATCCTGGCCCCCTCGTCGGAGGACCGCAGCCCCAGCACGGCCAGCTGCACACCTCGGGCGGCGGCCAGGAAGTCGAAGCTCCACGGTTCGTCGGCCACCACGTGCCGCAGGAACTGCTCCCACTGCACCTTGAAGCCGTTGTCGAACTCCTCGTTGTCCGGCACCTCGGCCCACTGCGCGCGGAAGTCCAGCGGGTTCGCCACATCCGGGTTCCACACCGGCTTGGGAGTCATCGACCGGTGCTGTACCCGGCAGCGGCGCAGCCCCGCGACGGCGCTGCCCTCGGTGCCATCCACCTGGAACTCGACCAGCTCGTCGCGGAACACCCGGACCGCCCAGGAGGAGTTGATCTGCGCGATCACCGGGCCGTCGGGTCCGTCCAGCTCGAAGATGCCGTAGGCGGCGTCGTCGGCGGTGGCCGGGTAGGTGTTGCCGGACTCGTCCACCCGCTCCGGGATGTGCGTCGCGGCGAGTGCCTGCACGCTGTGCACCCGGCCGAACAGGTTGTGCAGCACGTAGTCCCAGTGGCAGAACATGTCCAGGGTGACTCCGCCGCCGTCCTCCACCCGGTAGTTCCAGGACGGGCGTTGGGCCTGCTGCCAGTCGCCCTCGAACACCCAGTAGCCGAACTCGCCGCGCACCGAGAGCACCCGGCCGAAGAAGCCGCCGTCCAGCAGCCGCTTGAGTTTGCGCAGCCCGGGCAGGAACAGCTTGTCCTGCACGATCCCGGTGCGCACGCCGGCGGCGCGGGCCGCGCGGGCCAGCTCGAGGGCCACCTCCAGCTGTTCCGCGAGCGGCTTCTCCGCGTAGACGTGCTTGCCCGCCTCGATCGCCCTGGTGATCGCCTTGTCGTGCAGCTGGGTGGACTGTGCGTCGAAGTAGATCTCCACGTCCGGCTCGGCCAGCGCCTCGTCCAGGCTGGTGGTCCAGCGGGTCAGCCCGTGCCGCTCGGCGATCCCGCGCAGCTTGTCCTCGTTGCGCCCGACCAGCACCGGGTCAGGCCAGATCAGTTCGCCGGTGGCGGTGGACGCTCCGCCCTGTTCCCGGATCGCCAGGATCGACCGGACCAGGTGCTGGTTGTAGCCCATCCGCCCGGTCACGCCGTTCATCGCGATGCCGATCCGCCGTCGCTCCATGAGCTCCTCATCGGTGTTCGGTGCGGAAGCGCTGTTCTGCGGGGAAGCGCTTTCCGACACGGTAAGGGGCATCCACGGAGGGGTCAAGGGAAGCCTGGCCGGCCGGTCTCGCCGTTTCCGCTGATCCGCCGTTGACCTGGTGATTTAGGCGATCGGGCGGTCCCCCGGAGGAGGGCGGATGGCGTTGGATGGTGCTTGCCCGAGAGTCCGGCTGGAACTGTCGGGGGGTAGCGTTGGGATATCGCGTTCCCAGGATTCCCGGACGGCTGGCCACCTGCTGAGAGCGACGGACCGACCCCATGCGTGCGGCACTATCCTCCCTGGGTGGCCGCTGACAAACCGCCGGGACAGCCTCGCGTCGAGGCGCCGCCGGGAGCCGTGCGCACGACGAGTTGGCGCCCGAAGTTCCACTACGAGCTGATCGACTGTGGGCTGCGCGGGCACGAACTGCTCGGCACCGACGTGGCGCGGATCCGGCCGGCGGACGAGCTGGTGGTGCGGGAGCCGGGGGACGGGCTGCGCTGGCACCGGTGCCTGCGCTGTGATTCCTGGGTTCCGCTGCCCCCGCCGGAGTCGCCCAGCGCCGAGCATCTGGCGGATCGATCGGAGATCCAGCTGCCACTGCGCGGACGGCCGCTGCGGGACCGGTACGTGCTGCGACTGATCGCGCTCGACCGGCTGGTGCACTTCCTGGTGCTCGGCGGCCTGGCCGTGCTGGTGTTCCTGTTCGTCGCCAAGCGCACGGCGTACAGCGACACGTTCTACCGGGTACTGGACGCGGTGCAGGGTGCCCTCGGCGGTCCGGAAGGCTTCCGGGGCGGGGGCCTGGTGCGCGAGGTCATGCGGGCCTTCACGGCGCAGTCGTCCACCCTGTACCTGATCGGGCTGGCGCTGGCCGGCTATGCGGTACTGGAAGGCGTCGAGGCGGTAGGCCTGTGGCTGGGCAAGCGTTGGGCGGAGTACCTCACCTTGGTCGCCACCGCGCTGCTGCTCATCCCGGAGGTCTACGAGCTGACCGGGCGGATCACCGTCACTAAGATCATCACCCTGGTGATCAACCTCGCGGTGGTCGCCTACCTGCTGTTCGCCAAGCGGCTGTTCGGCCTGCGCGGCGGCGGCCGGGTGGAGGCCGAGGCGCACCAGCGGGACACCGGTTGGCAGGCCCTGGAGCGCAGCGCCCCCTCGGTGCGCCCCAGCGAGGCCTGACCTCTCGGCCGCATGCGTCCGGCGTGCCCCGGGTCGGTCAGCCCGGGGCGCCGCGGAGCATGGTGACCAGCTCGGCGGTCTGTCGGGACAGCGGGCGAATGACCGGCAGCCGGGACAGCCGGACCAGCCGGGTGATCATCGGCACGGTGTGGTCGACCAGCAGCCGGGTGCGCTTCGTGCCGGGGGACGAGTCGTGCACCCAGTAGAGCACGATGCCCAGCTGGTAGAGCCAGAGCAACTCGGGCAGCGTGGCCGACAGCTCCGCGCCGACCTGCACCGACGCACCGTCGATCAGCTCCCGATAGAGCGCGATCGAGGCGTCCCGGGCCGGCGAGGAAGCCCGGCTGAACGGGGACAGCGGATTGTCCGGCTGCGCCGCGGTGGCGAAAAACCGTCCGGCGAACTCGTGGTAGGGCTCGGCGGCGGCCAGCCAGGCCAGCAGAGCGCCGCGCAGCCGCTCGGCGAAGTCCCGGTTGCCGGCGAACACCTGCACGCAGGCGGCGGCCTGATCGGTCACCATCTGGTCGTAGAAGCCCTGGATCAACTCTTCCTTGGAGGAGAAGTAGTAGTAGGCGTTGCCCACCGACACCCCGGCGCTGGCCGCCACCGCGCGCATCGTGGTGCCCTGGTAGCCCTGTTCCCGGAAGAGTTGCAGCGCGGCGGCCACGATCTGCTCCCGGGTCCGCTCCGATTTCGGGGTGCGCTGCGACTGCGCCGCCGCTGCACCGGAGTTCGCGTCGGAGCTGTCCTGGTCCGGTGCCGCCCCGGCGGTCGGGGAGCTCATCTGGGCCGCATCGCGGCGTGGAACTCCTCGTCCAACTCCGCACGCCGGGCGGCGTCCCGGATCCGGTTGAGCACCATCAGGGTGAGTCCGTACGCCGCGCCCAGGATGAGCAGTACCACGCCGAGCTTGGTGACCATGAGCTGGACCATGCCGTCGACCGGCACGTCCACCGTCGAGATCAGCGCAAGTACGCCCAGCGCCACCAGGAGAAACCCGACGGTCACCAGCCGGGACAAGCCGGCCGCGCGAGGCGCTGGGTAGGTCTCCTCCAATAGTGCCTGGCCGCTGCGCCGGAGGATCGCTCCGACCACCGCGGTCAGGGCGGTCCCAGTGAGTAGCAGGACCAGGTAACTGGCTAGAGCTGTGTCCATTGGGGGTCACTCCCCGTCACTTTTGAACGTGTTCGAAACCCAGTCAACACCTCTGCGCGGCCGCGCGCAAGGCGTGTGCTGGGCCCAGGTGGGAGTGCCCCGTCACGTCCGAGCCGAACCGCTCTCGCCAGCACAGATCTTGGTCCCGCGGGCTGCGTTCAGGTTGGCAGCCCGACCAGCGTGGCCGAGCGGTCCCATACCTCTCGCTGATAGGCGGCGTCGCCGACGGCGGCTACGGACGGCAGCAGGCGCGCCCCCGGCGTCGAGGTGAAGAACCTCCCGCTCACCCCATTCAGTTCCGGGTCGAGCACCAGGCGCAGCCCCATCCGCGCGCCCTGCTCTGGTCGGCGGACCAACGGCGTGCCCGCCAGCCGACCGAGCGCCTGCTGGATGCCGGGAGCTTCTCGGGCGAGCCCGGTCGCGACCAGTCCGGGGCAGAAGCAGTTCGCCGTGATGTTCGTGCCCTCGAGGCGGCGGGCGAGCTCCGCGGTGAACAACACGTTCATCAGCTTGGAGCGGCCGTATGCCCGCTGCGCGCCGACCATGCCGTAGGGCGCCGGCGTGCCCAGCGACTCGGGCTCGGGACGGCCACCACCCCGGTGGGCCTCTGAGGCGGTGTTCACGATCCGGGCCGACCCGGCCCCGGCCAGCCTGCTGAGCAACAGGTTGGTGAGCAGGAAGGGACCCAGGTGATTGGTCGCCATCATGAGGTCGAAACCGTCCGGGCTCAGCGCCGACCTCGCGCCGACCATGCCGGCATTGTTGACCAGCACGTCGATCCGGCCGTAGCGCTGGTTGAGCTCGTCGGCCGCGCGCCGGACCGATCCGAGGTCGCCGAGGTCGGCGACCAGTACCTCCGGTGCCGGCGAGTCGCCCGGTGCGGTGGGCAGCGTCCCGGCGACCGCCTCGCCCCGGTCGCGGTCGCGGGCCAGGAGCGTGATGGCGGCGCCTCGCCGGGCCAACTCCCGGGCCAGCTCCCGGCCGATGCCGCCGGTCGCGCCGGTGATCACGACACGGAGACCGGCGACCGTGCGCTCGGCTGAACGGCCCATCGAACTCCTTGACTGGAACGAACGCGTGCCCGCAATTGCGCGACCGTACAGCCCTTATGTTTCAAACGGACACTCCCGAGACGGGTGGGAGCGCGTCCGCGGTCACCCGCCGGTGGCGCGCTGCACCTGGTCGATCTCGGCGAGGATCGCCTCGCGCAGCGGTTCCGGGCAGAACGCGGCACGGGCGCCGGCCCGGGCGATGTCGGCCAGCTCGGCGGTGCTCAGCCCGAACACCTCGTGGCAGTGCAGGTACTCGGCGTTGAGGTCGGTATGGAACATGCCGGGGTCGTCGGTGGCCAGTGTCACCGGCACGCCGGCGGCCAGCAGGGTGGGCAACGGGTGCTCTTCCAGCGAGGACACCGCGGCGGTGCGGACGTTCGACGTCGGGCAGACCTCGAGGGTGATGCCCCGCTCGGCGAGCAGCTCCAGCAGGCGAGGGTCGGCGGCGGACCCGATGCCGTGCCCGACCCGCTCCGCGCCCAGTTCGGTCACCGCGGCCCACACCTCGGCCGGGCCGACTGTCTCCCCGGCATGCGGCACGCTGTGCAACCCGGCGTCGCGGGCGCGGCGGAACGCCGGGGCGAAGTCGGCCCGCCGCACGCCGAGCTCGGCGCCGCCCAACCCGATGCCCACGGTGCCCTCCGGGCGGTGGTTGACCGCAAAGTCGACGGTCTCCTCGGCGCCCGGTGGCCCGAGCGCGGAGTCCGCGTCGAACACCCAGCCCAGCTCCACGCCGTACTCCTGGCGAGCCAGCGCGCGGCCGTCGGTCAGCGCGCCCGCGAGGTCGGCGAAGCTGATCCCGGCCATCCGGTTGCGCACCGGGGTGACCTGCACCTCGGCATACCGGACGGTGCGCGCGGCGAGCTCGGCGGCCAGCCCGGCGACCAGGCTGATCACGTCCGCCCCGGTGTGCACCAGCAGGTTCACCCGGCGGTAGACCTCGAGGAAGTGCGGGAAGTCGGTGAACGCGTAGAACCGGCGCAGCGCGTTGACCTCGGTCGGCACCCCCTGGCCGGGATGGACCTCGGGGTGCCGGCGGGCCAGCGCGAGCACGGTGTCCAGCGAGGCCGAGCCGACCAGATGCAGGTGCAGCTCGACCTTGGGCAGCGCGGCGACGAAGTCGGCGACGTCGCTGACGGCGGCATGGGTGGGCGTGGCGTGGTCGGGCGTGCTCATGGAGAGGAGGCCTTTCAGGGCGTGACCGGGGGAATGGGCGGCGGGACGTGCCGGCCCACCTACCAGTCCGCGTCACCCCGGTCGTAGCACTCGCCGTACAGCGGCCGCGCGAGTAGCTCGGCGCGGCGCAGGTCCATATCGCAAGCCTGCCCAGCGCGGGCGGGCCGGGTCAACCGGGTTCACCGGCGGTGCGAGACATACCGTGGTGGCCGTGACGTCACCAGACCTGCGCCACCACGGGGACCTCGACGCGGAACCCGGGCTGCTGGACTTCGCGGTGAACGTGCGGGGGGACCGGCCGCCGGGCTGGCTGCGCGATCGGCTGGTGGCCGCGGTGGACCGGCTGGGCCGCTACCCGTCGGCCGAGGACGACCTGGCCGCGCGGCGGGCCGTCGCCGACCGTCACCGTCGGGCGCCGGACGAGGTGTTGGTGCTGGCCGGGGCGGCCGAGGGGTTCGCGCTGCTGCCCGCACTGCGCCCCAGGTTGGCCGCCGTTGTGCACCCGGGTTTCACCGAGCCGGAGGTCGCGCTGCGCACCGCCGGGGTGCCGGTGCAGCGGGTGCTCACCGCCGAGGCCGACGGTCACCAGCTGCGCCCGGGCGCGGTGCCGGCCGAGGCCGACCTGGTGGTGCTGGGCAATCCCACCAATCCGACCTCGGTGCTGCATCCCGCCGACCTGGTGTGCGGCCTGGCCCGGCCGGGTCGGGTGCTGGTGGTGGACGAGGCATTCGCCGACGCGGTGCCGGGCGAGCCAGCGTCGCTGGCCGGTGTCGATGCCCCCGGATTGCTGGTGCTGCGCAGTCTGACCAAGACCTGGGCGCTGGCCGGGCTGCGGGCCGGTTACGCGATCGGGGCGCCGAGCCTGCTGGCCCGGCTGGCCGGCGGCAGGCCGCCGTGGCCGGTAGGCACGCTGACCCTCGAGGCGGTCCGGGCGTGCTGTCAGCCGGAGGCGGTGGCCGAGGCGGAGCTCGCCGCGACCGAGCTGGTGGCACACCGGACATGGCTGGTGGAGGCGCTGTCCAGGCTGCCGGGGGTGGCGGTGCAGCAGCCGGCGGCCGGCCCGTTCCTGCTGCTGCGGGTGCCGAGGGGGCCACGGGTGCGGGCCGCGCTGCGGGCGGCGGGCATCGCGGTGCGCCGCTGCGACACCTTCCCGGGGCTGACCGAGGACCACCTTCGGGTGGCCGTCCGACCACCCGCCCAGGCCACCGTGCTGGTCACCGCGCTCGCCCAAGCGCTCGCCCAAGCACTCGCCGAGCCGGCGCCCGAACCGGCGGTGCGTCCGGACGCGCGGGCCGGCGCGGGCTACGGTGCCGGCGTGGGGCAGGAGGCGGGATCGTGACCGGTGCGCGGCTGCGCGACGTGGTGGACGCGCTGCAGGCGGCGTACCCACCGGCGCTCGCCGAGTCGTGGGACGCCGTCGGACTGGTCTGCGGCGACCCGGACGAGCCGGTGTCCCGGGTGCTGGTGGCCGTCGACCCGGTGCCGGAGACCGTCGACGAGGCGGTGGACACCGGCGCCCAGCTGCTGGTCACCCACCATCCGTTGCTGCTGCGCGGGGTGCACGGGGTGCCCGCCGACCAGCCCAAGGGGCGGTTGGTGCACCGGCTGATCCGGGCCGGCATCGGGCTGTTCACCGCGCACACCAACGCCGACTCGGCCGACCCCGGGGTGTCCGACGCGCTCGCCGAGGCGCTGGGCGTGACCGTCGAGGGCCCGCTGCAGCCCCGCGCCACCGAGCACCTGGACAAGATCGTTACCTTTGTCCCGGTCGGCGCCGCCACCGCCCGGGTACTGGACGCGCTGGCCGATGCGGGCGCCGGTCAGATCGGCGACTACAGCCACTGCGCGTGGAGCACCGACGGCACCGGGCAGTTCCTGCCGCACGACGGCGCGAAGCCGACGATCGGGCAGGTCGGCGCGCTGGAGCGGGTGGACGAAACCCGACTGGAGCTGGTGCTGCCCAGGGCCCGGCGCCGCGCGGTGATCGACGCGCTGCGCGCCGCGCACCCGTACGAGGAGCCGGCGTTCGACCTGTTCGAGTTGGCCGAGATCCCGGGCCGGCGTGGGCTGGGCCGAGTCGGCGTACTGCCCCAACCGGAGACCCTGGCCGCGTTCACCGCCCGGGCCGCCGCCGCGCTGCCGGCCACCGCGTGGGGCGTGCGCGCCGCCGGCGACCCGGACCGACCGGTGCACCGGGTCGCGGTGTGCGGCGGCGCGGGCGACTCCGCGCTGGCCGCCGCCACCGCCGCCGGCGCGGATGCCTACCTCACCGCCGACCTGCGCCACCACCCGGCGGCGGAACATCTGCTCGCCGGCACCGTGGCGGGTCGGCTCACCCCGGCGCTGGTGGACGTGGCGCACTGGGCATCCGAACACCCCTGGTGCGAGCAGGCGGCCGGCGTCATCCGCGCCGGGCTCGCGGGTACGGTCGAGGCCAGCGTCTCGTGGCGGCGCACCGACCCGTGGACCGTGGGCGCCAGCTCGCCGGAGGGCACGTCCGCACCTACCCCAGGAAGGATCACTCAGTGAACGCCGAACCCGCGGTACAGCAGCGGTTGTTGGAGCTGGCCGGGGTGGACGCCGAGCTGAATCGGATCCAGCACCGGCGTCGCGCGATGCCGGAGCTGGCCGAGATCGCCGAGGCGGAGCGCTCGGTGCGGCAGCGCAAGGACGCCGTGGTGGCCGCCGAAACCGCCGGCGCCGACCTGGACCGCGACATCCAGCGGCTGGAGCGGGACGTGGACGGCGTGCGCGCCCGGGTGCAGCGGGACAAGGGCATGCTCGCCGGCGCCGGGGTGTCCGCGAAACAGGCCAGCGACCTGCAGCACGAGCTGGACACGCTGGCCCGCCGGCAGTCCGTGCTGGAGGACGAGCTGCTCGAGGTGATGGAGCAGCGCGAGGCGATCCAGACCAACCTGGACGCCGCGCGCACCGAGCTGGCCGCCGGCGAGCAGATCTTGGCCGACGCCACCGCGCGCCGCGATGCCGCCGCCGGGGACCTGGACGCCGCCGAGGCCGGGCGCCAGCGCGACCGGGAACCTCTGGTGGCCAGCCTGCCCGCCGACCTGTTGGCGGTGTACGAGCGCAGCCGGGCCAGGCAGGGGGTCGGCGCCGCGCTGCTGCGTGCCCGCCGCTGCGGGGCCTGCCGCCTCGAGCTGGACACGCAGGAAATCAGCCACATCAGGACGGCACCGCCGAACGAGGTGCTGCGGCACGAGGAATGTGGAGTGATCATGGTGCGTACCTCGGAGTCGGGGCTGTGAAGCTGCTGGTCGAGGCCGACGGCGGCTCGCGGGGCAATCCCGGCCCGGCCGGTTACGGTGCGGTGGTGTGTGACGCGGACTCCGGCGAGGTGCTGGTGGAGCGCTCCGAAGGCATCGGCATCACGACGAACAACGTGGCCGAGTACCAAGGATTGATCGCCGGGCTGCGCGCCGCGGTGGAGCTGGGCGGCAAATCGGCGGACGTCGAGGTGCGGATGGACTCCAAGCTGGTCGTGGAGCAGATGTCCGGCCGCTGGAAGATCAAACACCCGGCCATGCAACCGCTCGCCCAAGAGGCCGCCCGCCTCATCCGCCAGCTCGGCTCAGTCCGCATCACCTGGATACCCCGCGAGCGGAACAAACGCGCCGACCGCCTAGCCAACCTGGCGATGGACGCCCAGGCCGCCCAGTGACCGACCCCCTCGCTGCCAAACTGCCCGCGAGTCGGGGAATTCGGCAGGGTGAGTCGGGGAGTTTGTCAGCTCCGGCGTCCGCCAGCTGGACCGGGCAGAAAGGCCAACCCACCCGGCTGCTGCTACTTCGCCACGGGCAGACGGAGTACTCCGCGCAACGTCGCTACTCCGGCCGGGCAGACCCCGAGCTGACCGACTTGGGGCTGGCCCAGGCCGCCGCGGTGGCCGCCGGGATCATGGCCATGGAGGGAACCGACCAGGTCAGCGCGGCACTGTGCTCGCCGCTGCGGCGGGCCCGGCAGACCGCCGCACCGGTGGCGGCCGCGCTGGGCGCCTCGGTGACCGAGCACCAGGGGCTGCTGGAGACCGACTTCGGGGAGTGGGACGGGCTGACCTTCGGCGAGGCGCGCGAGCGGGACCCCGAGCTGCACCGCAGCTGGCTGGGCGACGAGACGGTGCCCCCGCCCGGTGGGGAGAGCTTCGCCGAGGTGGGCCGGCGGGTCGCCCGGCTGCGCGACGAGCTGCTCGCCACGCACGCCGGTAAGACGTTACTGCTGGTCAGCCACGTGACGCCGATCAAGATGCTACTGCGGATGGCGCTGGACGCCGGCCCGTCGGTGCTCTACCGGATGCACCTGGACCTGGCGTCGCTGTCCGTCGCGGAGTTCTACCCGGACGGCGGGGCGTCGGTGCGCCTGGTGAACGGCCGCTTCCCGGTGACCAGCACCGTCGTCAGCATGACCTGACGGTCAGCTACGACGGCGAGCGCAGGGGCTCAGCTCAGGAGGGCACAGCTGGGGCGAGCGGGGCCGGCTGGTAGGTGCCGAAGCACCACACGTTGCCCTCCGGGTCCCGCGTGGCGAACTCGCGGGACCCGTACTCCTGATCGACCAGCGGCATGACGATCTCCGCCCCGGCGGCCACCGCCCGGTCGTGCAGGCCGTCCGGGTCCTCGACCACCAGGTACAGGCAGGCGCGGCCGGTGTCGAAGGGGCTCGGGTCCTTGCCCCGGGAGCTGACCATGATCGTGCCGTTGCGCCAGCCCAGCTCCGCGTGCACGACCCGCCCGTCGGGACCGTGGGTCACCTCGCCGACGGTCAGCCCCAGCGTCTCGGTGAGAAAGCGGATCGCGGCCGACGCGTCGTCGTAGCGCAGGGTCGGGACAACTGTCGGGGCGTTCTGGTTCAGTGCCATGTGGGAAGGCTAAGACCGGAAAGGGGGCCCGCTCTTGGACGAATGTGACCTGGGGCCGAATCGGCCCTCATTTCGCGGCATGCTCGGGCTGTTCGGGCGCTCCGATGCTGACCGTACCGTCGGCGTTGATCACCCAGCTCGGGTTGTGCGCGACCTCCCAGCGAAGGCCAGCCGGGTCGGCGAAGAAGCCGTGCCAGAAGCCGACCTCGCCGCGCTGTGCCGGCTTGAGCACGGTGCCCCCGGCTCGCTCGACGATGTTCAGCACCTCGCCCACCTCCGCCTCGCTGCCGACGTTGTGCGCCAGCGTCATCGACGCGGGCTGGGTCGACGGACGAGCGGGGCTGTCCGGGGCGATGTCGTGCTCCAGCTTGTCCGCGTGCCAGAGCCCGAGCACCAAGCCATGCCCGATCAACAGGAAGATGATCTCGCCGGGCACCTCCATGGTTGGCTTCCACCCCAGTCCGTCGACATAGAAGCGGCGGGCGGCGGCCAGGTCCGGTACGCCCAGGGTGATGATGTCCACTCGTGGTTGCATGCCGACCATTTTCGGCGGGTCGGGCGGTGGACGTCGTGAACGAAACGGACATCGCGGCCTCGAGTTACCGCGAGCACTCCGCGCCGCCCGAGCTGCGCCACGTGCTG